>JAYOCI010000008.1:0-25085 GCA_038105345.1 Rhodobiaceae bacterium | reverse complement strand
CCCAAACCGTGGCTTTGGCGCTGAATGAAGCGGCATTATTGCACCGCGCCGCGTGGAATGATCCGCAATTGTCGCAAACGACATGGCTGAATTATAGCAAGGGGCGCAAAGATTTCATCGGTCAATTATTGGTCGCCGTCTATCCAGAATGGTGCGCCCGTTATGAGGGGCGTATTGAGAAGGCCATTCTGCAAATGGGCCAGAGCCTGGTTGAGCGCTATGACCAATATACCCAAGAGGTGGCCGGACCCATTGTGCTGTCGCATGGCGATTTTCGGCTCGATAATATGCTGTTTCACGATGCCAATGGACGCGCGGTTATTCTCGACTGGCAAACCCTGAGCGCAGGCCCGCCAATGCCGGATGTCGCCTATTGTGTGTCGACAAGTTTCGCTGATCCGGCCGATCGCGCCAAACATGAAAAAGCGCTGGTCACCGGCTATTTTGACAAACTAAACCTGCCGGATTCCGATTATGATTTCGATATGGCGTGGCGTGATTACCGGCGCTATGCTTTCTCCGGCTTTTTAATGGGTGTGCTGTCAGCCATGTTGGTTGAGCGCACAGAACGCGGCGATGAAATGTTCGCCGTCATGGCAGAACGTTCCGGCTATCAAGCCTTGCATCTTGATAGTCTGGCGCTGGTCTAAATAAGAGGAGGGAAACCCCGATGAGTTATAATTGTTTCGATGTGGTGATTGAAAATCAGGTGGCCCATATCATTATGAACCGGCCCGAAAAGCGCAATAATATGAACCGCGATTTTTGGAATGAATTGCCGGAGATTGTAAAAGACATTGATACCCACGCCAAAGCACGGGTGATTGTCTTGTCATCTACTGGCCCGCATTTTTGCGGCGGCCTTGATGTTTCCATGTTCTCAGAAAGTGCGGTCAAAGATGACGGCGATGCGGTCAAACGGCGGCGTCAACGCGGGGCGAATTTTCTCAATACAGTGGAAGTCATGCAAGACAGTTTCAACGCGCTGGAAAATTGCCGCTTGCCCATATTGGCGGCCATTCAAGGTGGCTGTATCGGCGGCGGCGTCGATTTGGTGACCGCCTGTGATATGCGCTATGCCACGGCTGATGCGTTTTTGACGATTTATGAAACCAAAATTGGCATGACGGCCGATGTCGGCACATTCCCGCGTATTGTGAAACTCATGCCTGAGGGCGTGGTGCGCGAATTGGCCTATACGGGCCGGCGTATGCCAGCTGCCGAAGCGCAGCAATTGGGGCTGGTCAATCGGGTATTTGACGACCATCAAGCGATGTTGGCTGGGGTGATGGAAATTGCCCATGAGATTGCCGCCAATGCGCCTTTGGCGGTTTATGGATGCAAGCGAGCCATTCAATATGCGCGCGATCACTCGACCCAAGAAGGGTTGGAATGGATTGGCATGTGGAACGCTTCCATGCTGCAAAATGATGAAGTGCTGGAAGCCATGTCGGCGGCGAAAGAAAAACGCTCTGGCGATTTTGCTGACCTGCCTATTATTCGTCATCGGGTAGGTTAAACCAATGGGCATAACGATTTTCAATACGCCGATTTTGTCGCCAATCTTGCGTTGGTTAAGCATTTTAATTTTGAAATTAATTGGCTGGCGGGCGTTTAATAATTTGCCGGAAACTCCGCGCAAAGCGATAATTATCGCCGCACCGCATACGTCGAATTGGGATTTTGCGCTGTTTCTTCTTATTGTCTTCGCCCTCAGGTTGAATTTGAACGTGCTGATTAAGCACACGATTTTCATATTCCCGATTGGCATTTTTCTGCGTTATTGCGGTGCGATCCCTGTTGATCGACGGGCCGCGGGGGCACGGGTGGCCGGCACGGCAAAAACTTTTCAAGAAAATGACGACATGATCTTGCTGATTACGCCGGAAGGCACGCGCAGCCCGCGCACGGATTGGAAAACCGGCTTTTATCGCATGGCGGAAGCGGCTGAGGTGCCGATTGTGATTGCTTATGTTGATGCGAAGAAGAAATGTGCTGGACTGGACAGTCTGCTGACGCCGAGTGGCGATGTTGAGGCGGATATGGCCAAAATTTACCAGTTTTTTGACGACAAAACCGGTCTGGTAGCGAAAAATTATGCCTCACCCAACCGGCCTGCGCCTGACGACCAGTAAGCTGATCTTGCGTCAAACGAGGCCGGTTGAATTGGGGCCTTAGCCCATATGGCAGAAAACTAATTTATTGCCGTCGGCGTCACGCACATAGCCGCCGTAAAAAGTTGGCATACGTTCGCCCGGCGCACCTTCATCGGTGAAGCCTAATTCGATGGCTTTGGCGTAAATTTTATCGACATTCTCGCGGCTGCCGACCGGAATAGCGGCCATTGTGCCATTGCCGAAAGTGGCGGCTTGGCCGTCAAAAGGCCCGCCAACAGCGATCATTGGCTTGTCCATGCCGGAACCATAAAAATATAGCCGGCCATTATTGAATAATTCTTTGCCACCGATTTCAGCAAATAGCGGTGTGTACATGGCCCGCGCCTGTTCAGTGTTATTTGTCCCTAAAGTAATATATGCAAGCATTTTGCCCTCCCTTATTTAGGCGGCCACTATGACATAAATCGGATAATTTTGCTAAAAGACAATTGCCAAGTCCGGCCAAATTCGGCACATTGTTGAAAAAGGGGAGTTTATTATGCTTGATGACACAAAAGACCACGCTCAGTTCAGCGCCATGGTTGACGGAACCGCCGAAGATTATGCGAAAATTTCGGCCGCATTCGGCGAATTTTCAAAAACACTGCCGGATCGGGTGATGGATCATTTGAAAATGCTCAAAGGTGACCATGGTGGTTTCGCCGTTGACCGTTTTGAGCACAGCCTGCAGACCGCCACGCGCGCCCTGAAAGATGGCCGCGATGATGAATATGTGGTTTGCGCTTTATTGCATGATATTGGCGATTTGCTCGGCACATTTAACCATGCCGAATTGGGTGCAACGATTTTGAAACCCTTCATCTCTGATGCCAATTATTTCATGCTGCAAAACCACGGCATTTTCCAAGGCTATTATTTCTTCCATCATATTGGCCTTGATCGCGATGCCCGCGAGCAATTCCGTGGCCATGAGCATTTCGAATATACGGCGCAATTCTGCCATCTTTATGATCAGGCAGCCTTTGATCCGAATTACACGTCTATGCCGCTGGAAGATTTTGAGCCAATGATCCGCAAATTGATGGAGCGTCCGCTTAACTCAATCTATATGCGGGATGATGGCACAACGCTCTAAGCGCTTTGTGATGTAAGATACGTGAGGCTGGTGCCCCACGATTGTGAATTAGCCTCTGTGTTGGCGACCACCGGAGACCATTTATGTATGCGCTTTTAACGCTCATTAGTCAGATTATTGAAATTTACATTTGGGTTATCATCGCCTCAGCAATATTGAGTTGGCTGCTTGCCTTTGGCGTCATTAATCCGAGCAATCGTTTTGTTTACATGATTGGTGACGGTCTGCATCGGTTGACTGAACCGGCTTATCGGCGGGTGCGGCGTTTCGTGCCAGCCATGGGCGGGCTTGATTTGGCGCCAGTAATCGTGATTTTAGGGCTCATGTTCCTGCGCAATTTGCTATGGGAAGTATTCGGGCCAATGGCGGCAGGGGCGTATTAATGAGTGCAGAAATTATTGACGGCAAGGCGATTGCCGCCTCTTTACGCCAACGCATTGCCGCCGCCGTTAGCCAGCTAAAACAAGACCATAATCTGACCCCCGGCCTGGCTGTGGTCTTGGTCGGTGAAGACGCCGCTTCGCAAGTCTATGTGCGCAATAAGGGCATTGCCACGAAAGAAGCTGGCATGGAGTCGCTAGAATTCCGCCTGCCGGCCGATACCTCGCAAGAGGCGCTGCTTGATAAAGTGCGCGAGCTTAATGATGACGCCAATGTGCATGGCATTTTGGTGCAGTTTCCAGTGCCGGCGCAGATTTCACAGCAAGCGGTGATTGATACGATTAGCCCTGACAAAGATGTCGACGGGCTGCATCCACAAAATGCGGGCCGCTTAGTGTCGGGCCTTCCTGCCTTGACGCCATGCACGCCGACTGGATCGGTGATTTTGGCCAAACAAACATTGGGTGATTTGACGGGTAAACACGCTGTGGTGATTGGGCGGTCGAATTTAGTAGGCAAGCCGGTGGCGCAATTATTGCTCAACGAAAATTGCACCGTCACCATGGCCCATTCGCGCACGCAAGATTTAGCCGCCGTGTGTCGTCAGGCCGATATTTTGGTCGCCGCTGTTGGCATTCCCGAAATGGTGCAGGGCGATTGGATTAAACCAGGCGCTTGCGTGATTGACGTTGGCATTAACCGCGTGGCCGGTGCTGAAGAGGGAAAAACCCGACTGGTCGGCGATGTTGATTTCGCCGCCGCCAGCGCTATTGCCGGCCATATTACGCCGGTTCCAGGTGGCGTTGGCCCGATGACCATTGCCTGTCTATTGCGCAATACAGTGACGGCGGCCTGTCGTTTGGCCGGCGTCGATGAGATTGAAATCTAATTTATTTGCCGCGCCGACCCAAGAGTTTCAAACGCAAAGCATTGAGGCGAATAAAGCCTTCAGCATCGGTTTGGTCATAGACCACATCTTCTTCAAATGTGACATGGGCTTCGGAATATAGCGAATAAGGCGAGCTGCGCGAGACCACAGACACGCTGCCTTTATATAATTTCAATGTCACCTGACCGGTCACATGGGCCTGACTTTGATCAATCGCGGCCTGCAGCATCTCGCGCTCGGGCGAGAACCAGAAACCATTATAAATCAGCTCGGCATAGCGCGGCATAAGCTCATCTTTCAAATGCATGGCGCCGCGATCAAGGGTGATGCTTTCAATGCCGCGATGGGCGGCCAGCAAAATTGTGCCACCGGGGGTCTCATAGACACCGCGCGATTTCATGCCAACAAAACGGTTCTCGACCAAATCAAGCCGACCAATACCATTGGCGCCGCCAAGCTCATTCAAACGTGTCAGCAAGCTGGCCGGAGATAATTCTTCGCCATCAATAGATACGGCGTCGCCGGCTTTAAAGCCAATGTCGACGAATTGTGGCGTGTCAGGCGCTTGCTCGGGCGAAACCGTGCGCTGAAAAACATATTCTGGGCAAGCCTCAGCCGGATTTTCCAGCACTTTGCCTTCAGATGACGTGTGCAATAAATTGGCATCGACCGAAAACGGCGCTTCGCCGCGCTTATCCTTTGGCACAGGAATTTGGTTTTGTTCGGCATAGGCGATGAGTTTTTCGCGGCTCGACAAATCCCACTCGCGCCATGGCGCAATGACTTTAATATCTGGATTGCAAGCATAATAGCCCAGTTCAAAACGCACTTGGTCATTACCCTTGCCGGTGGCGCCATGGCAAACCGCATCGGCGCCTGTGGCGGCGGCAATTTCGATTTGTCTTTTGGCAATCAAAGGTCGGGCAATCGATGTGCCGAGCAAATAAACGCCCTCATAAAGCGCATTGGCGCGGAACATAGGGAAGACGTAATCGCGAACAAATTCTTCGCGCAAATCTTCAATAAAGATTTCTTTAATGCCCAGCATTTCGGCTTTTTTGCGGGCTGGCTCCAGCTCCTCGCCTTGTCCTAAATCAGCGGTGAAGGTCACGACTTCGCACCGATAGGTGTCTTGCAGCCATTTCAGGATAATCGATGTATCTAGGCCGCCAGAATAGGCCAAAACAACTTTATTAATGTCACTCATAATTGTGCTCCGCTTCTGTTGCCGTTTTAACGACAAGTGAGGGCTTGGGCAAGGCTCGTGACGAGGCGGATGGTGAAAAACCGCCTAACGATTGAGATTGCGACTTGCCATCTCAGCCATTTTCTTTGCCGCGGCGGTTTGCTTAACCGATGCCGACTTCAACTGACCACAGGCCGCCATAATATCGCGGCCACGCGGACGACGCACAGGGCTGGCATATCCGGCCCGATTGACAATATCGGCAAAAGCCTCAATACGCTCCCAGCTTGAGCACTCATAGGGCGCGCCGGGCCAAGGGTTGAACGGTATCAGATTAATTTTTGCCGGAATACCAGCCAATAATTTGACCAAGGCGCGGGCGTCCGCGTCGCTGTCATTGACGTTTTTTAACATGACATATTCGAAGGTAATGCGCTTGGCATTGGACAGGCTTGGCCATTGGCGACATGCGTCGAGCAAGTCCTCGATTGGATATTTTTTATTCAGCGGCACCAGCTCATTGCGCAATTCGTCATTTACCGCATGAAGGGAAATGGCCAGCATGACGCCAGTATCTGCGCCCATTTTCGGAATTTCCGGCACCACGCCCGATGTCGATAGGGTGATGCGCCGCTTCGACAGGCCAAGCCCGTCGCCGTCGCTCATCACATTTAGCGCGCTGGCGACATTTTCAGCATTATAGAGCGGCTCGCCCATGCCCATCATCACCACATTGGTGATACGGCGGGTGCCGGTATTGCTCTGATTGCTATCGCCGGGCCAGTCTTGCAATTCATCGCGGGCTGAGACCACTTGCCCAACAATTTCGGCAATTTCGAGGTTGCGCACTAATTTTTGTGTTCCCGTGTGGCAAAAACGGCAGGTTAATGTGCAGCCGACTTGGCTCGATACGCATAAAGTGCCGCGGTCAGCTTCCGGAATATAGACGGTCTCGACCAATTGCCCGTCGGATAGTTTGAATAGCCATTTGCGTGTGCCATCGTCAGAAAATTGCGCATCAGCGATGACCAGCCGATCGAGTGTGTAATGTTCAGCCAAGGCGGCGCGGACATCTTTCGATACATTTGTCATGGCATTAAAGTCGCGCGTGCCATGTGTGTATAGCCAGCTCCAGATTTGATTGACCCGCATACGCAATTGCTTATCGGGCACGCCAATGGCGCTCAAATGTGCGGCCAAGCCGGCGCGATCAAGGCCGCTTAAACTGGGGCGGGAAATATCTGGTGCGATTTCGTTCATGGCTGTGTTTACGGCGCCGGACAAGCCGCGTCTAGAGCCTTCATAGCGGCGGTGAAGCCGCGCAAGGAATAGCGGTCTGTCGTCAGCGTGCCACGCGCCGATGTGCCTTTGAAGTCCATTTCTAAGCCATTTTTCATGGCCGCAACCAAGCGCTTTTGATCTTTCAAATTGAGCAACCAAGCCCAATCATCAGCCCCATTTTGCGCCCGCACGCCGGTGAAAAAGTCAAAGCTCTGGCCGTCGATTTTGGCAAAAGGATTAGACTCGCTGGAAAATGGATAGCCGATGGATACGGCGACTTCATTGCGCACGCCTTGACCCGGGCGGTGGGCGACGCTCATGAAAATTTTGCCGCGTTCTGCATTCTTAGGCAGGGTCGAGGTTGGCTCGCCCAAGGCAAAGCAATATTTTGCTGCGCCCGACCCTTCAACAAAAACCCGCCAATAATTATATGTGCCAATTGGTTCTTGCGACGGCGCCGCCTGTGCGAGAGGCGCGCTCACTATGGATGCCAGCGTTAAAGCCGCGACAAAAAAGCTGGGATTTAAAGATTTGGAAAGCAATTTTTTTAACATGGAAAGACCCTACGCTGATTGCATAAAAAATTCTAGAGCTTGCTTTGCTATCATTTATAGCTTTAAGTCATAGCTAGGGCACAAATGTGCCATGGAAAAAAGGTAACATTGAGACGCATGAGCAGCCAGCACACCGGGCCAGCGCGACTAAAAGACCAGCAGCCTAACAGCAGCCCCACCGAGTCTTTGCGATTTGCCTTTCTTATCGAAAATATTGCCAGCCAAAAGGATCGCGCAGCTTTCGCCGAGTTGTTCGCCCATTTTGCCCCGCGCGTGAAAGGTTATTTAATGCGCCTTGGGGCAAGCGATGGGCAGGCCGAGGAAGTGACGCAGGACACGATGCTGAGCGTCTGGCGCAAGGCGCATTTATTTGACCGCAAAAAAGCCGCCGCCTCGACATGGATTTTCACCATTGCGCGGAACCGACGGATTGATGTCTTGCGGCAGCAAAAATACCCTGAATTCGACGCCCATGATCCGGCCCTTGTTCCCGAGGCGCCAACGCAGCCTGATGATGAGGTGATGGGCGAACAACGCGACGAATTAATCCGCCTTGCCTTGGAAAAACTACCCGACGAGCAGCGCGAGCTGGTGCGTTTGGCTTTTTACAATGGCTGGTCGCATGGTCAGTTGGCAGACCAGACGAATTTGCCGCTGGGCACAGTCAAATCGAGGCTCAGGCTGGCCTTTGCGCGCTTGCGCCAAGAATTAGGTGACGACATAAAAAACCCATATTAAACCATGCGCGCCTGTCATTTATCTTTTCAAATGCGCGACGCATGGCCTATGATGAAATCCAAATTACGAAAGGGAGATAGTTATGAAAGCCGTATTATGCAAAGAGTTTGGTCCACCAGAAACGCTGGTCGTAGAGGATATTCCCTCACCTGAGGCAAAAGCGGGTCAGGTTGTGCTGCAAGTGCACGCGGCGGCGGTTAATTTCCCTGATGTGCTGATTATCGAAAATAAATATCAGTTCAAACCACCCCTGCCATTCGCGCCGGGCGGTGAGGTTGCTGGTATTGTAAAGGAAGTCGGCGAGGGTGTTACCACTTTGAAAGTTGGTGATCGGGTGATCGGCTCATGTGGCCATGGCGGCTATGTTGAGGAATTAGCGATTGCTGCGGCCTCGTGCATTCCAGTGCCGGATGAAATGGATTTGGAAACCGCTTCTGCGCTAGTGCTGACTTATGGCACATCGCATTATGCGTTGAAAGATCGGGCGCATATTCAGCCGGGCGAGAAACTTTTGGTCATGGGTGCGGCTGGCGGTGTCGGTCTGGCAGCTGTTGAATTGGGCAAGGCAATGGGCGCTTATGTCATCGCCGCGGCCTCAACCCAAGACAAGCTAGATGTCTGTGTGGAACATGGCGCTGATGCGACCATTCTCTATCCGTCGGGCGAAATGGACCGCGATCAACAGCGGGAATTCTCTGAGCAAATCAAGGCATTGACCGATGGTAAGGGTGCTGATGTGGTTTATGATCCCGTTGGTGGCGCTTATGCTGAGCCAGCTTTGCGGGCGACAAATTGGGAAGGCCGTTATTTAGTGGTTGGTTTTGCCTCTGGGCCGATTCCGAAAATTCCACTGAATTTGACCTTGCTGAAAAGCTGCCAGATTGTGGGTGTGTTCTGGGGCGCCTTCACAGCTCGTGATCCTGAGGGCAATAGCGCCAATTTGGCGGAACTGATGGCGATGTATAAGGCGGGGTCTATTCGCCCGCATATTTCGGCTCGTTTCCCACTGGAACAAGCAGCTGATGCGTTGAATATGATGGCCAGCCGTCAAGTGAAGGGCAAGGTCATTTTAACAACGGGTCTTGGCGCGTAAAATCGCCTCGACCATATGGCACGCGCACCTCGCCTACAACCGATAGACAATAAGCGAGCAGCCCTGTTGCTGCTGGCTTCGGCTGTGCTTTTCACGGCGATGAGCGTGGTCGTCAAAATTCTTGGCCAAGAGCTGCACCCGTTTCAGATTTCTTTGTTCAGGGGTGTTGTGTCGCTGATTGTCATTACCCCCTTTTTAATGCGCGCCGGTGTCTCGGCAGGCATTAAAACCAAAGTGCCGGCCTTGCAATTATTGCGCGGCGTTGTTGGCTCTGTGGCGATGTTTTTGGGGTTTTACGCCATTGTCTATTTGCCGCTGGCTGATGCGCAGGCGATTAGTTTTTCGCGCAATTTATTCCTTGTACCAATGGCCGCCCTATTGCTTGGCGAGTTGATTGGTGTGCGCCGTGCGCTCGCCGCTGGCGTGGGCTTTATTGGGGTGATTATCATGCTGCGCCCGGGCACAGATATGATGGGCTCCATACCGGCCTTGGCGGCGCTTGGACACGCCATATTGGTCGCTTTGGCAACAGTGCTGGTCAATATCGCCTCGCGCTATGACAAGCCAGTGACTTTAATGTTCTATACGAATGTGGTGTCGATTGTGTTGATTGCCATTCCCGCCTTTTTTGTTTGGATTACCCCAACATGGTCGCAATTAGCTTTGCTGGCGGTCATGGGCGTGCTCGCCACCTCGGCACATAATTGCTTTATCCGCGCCTATGCTTTGGGCGAAGCCAGTGCCATTGCGCCGGTCGATTATTCGCGCTTGGTGATGGCGGCGGCCGTCGGCATTATATTATTTGGCGATATTCCTGACACTTATACGATTATTGGCGCTTTCATCATTGTTGGCGCCAGCTTCTACATTATCCGCCGCGAAGCGCGGGTTGCACGACTGAAGGCCGAAGCCGAGGCCGAAGCTGCGCTATAAACGGGCTTGCATGCAGGCCCGTGGCGCAATAAAGTCTGGCCATGTTCGATAACCATCGAGTAACAAAGGGAGCACACGATGAAATTAGATTCAAACATTACCGCCATTGTCACCGGCGGTGCATCAGGCCTTGGCGAAGCGACAGCTCGTCTTTTGGCTGAACAAGGCGTTCGGGTTGGCATTTTCGACCTTAATGAAGAGCGCGGTGAGGCCGTTGCCAAAGAATTGGACGGTAGCTTTGCAAAAGTGAACGTGACCAATGAAGAAGAAGTCGATGCTGGTTTTGCCAAAATCCGTGGTGCTTTGGGTCAAGAACGCATTCTCATCAACTGCGCCGGTACAGGTAACGCCATTAAGACAGCTTCGCGCAATAAAGAGACTGGCGAAATTTCACATTTCCCGCTCGATGCGTTTAACTTGATCATTCAGATCAATTTGGTCGGCACATTCCGTTGTATCGCTAAATCTGCCGCTGGCATGATGACCCTTGACCCGCTTGCATGCGGTGATCGTGGCGCCATGGTGAACACAGCTTCAGTTGCGGCTGAAGACGGTCAAATCGGTCAGGCTGCTTATTCTGCCTCTAAAGGCGGTGTTGTTGGTATGACATTGCCAATCGCTCGCGACTTGTCGCGCGAAGGCATTCGTATCAACACAATTTTGCCAGGTATTTTCAACACGCCATTGCTGGCCGGTGCGCCGGAGAATGTGAAACAGGCTCTGGGTGCCATGGTGCCTTATCCATCACGTTTGGGCATGCCTGAAGAATATGCGAAATTGGCTAAAACCATGTGCGAAGTTAATTACTTCAATGGTGAAGATGTGCGTCTTGATGGTGCCATCCGCATGGCCCCACGCTAGGGCGAATTTGATACTTGGGCGCTAAATATTCAGCGCCTTGGTCTCACGCAATTTACAGCCGGCGATCTTCCAAGATCCGTCCGGCTGTTTTTGCATGGTGAAAGTGACCCAATAGCCTTTGCCGCGCTGATCGGTGAGAAATAGCCTTTGCACGCGGATTTGCTGATATTGCCCCAAGCGCTTGGCGCGGGCATCGAAATCATAATTTTGCGTCTCAAATAAAGCCGGATAATGCGCCTCTGCCATTGCCATATAACCATTCGGGCTGGAAAAGCGCGCTTGCAGATTAGGGCTGGCCAAGGCCCAAGCTGCGGCCGTATCGCGGCGTTGGAAGGCGGCGATGTGTTGGCTTATCGTGAGGCGAATGGCGCGGTCATGCGGCCGCAAAGGGGGGCTGCGGCTGGATTGCATCAGGGCGGTGCCGGCGGCCAAAATCGCCAGAACCAGCAGCACCCCAATGTCGCGGCGGGTTAGCATTTAACGTCCAGCAGCGCCTGCGGTTTTATCCATAAAACGAGCCATGGCGACATCTAAATTCGACAAGCCATTGGCATCATGCGTCGTCAAAACAACATCGACGGTTTTGTAGACATTGAACCACTCTGGGTGATGGTCGAGTTTTTCCGCCATCATCGCCACCCGACTCATCCACGCAAAGGCGGCGTTGAAATCAGCAAAGACATATTGCTTGGTGATGGCTTCGCGACCGCGCACCATTTTCCAACCTTTGGCTTTGGCGGTGGCGACAAATTCTTTGCGCTGTTTGGTCGTTAGTTTCTCACTCATATTGCATCCTATGGGCAAATATTCGGTGCGTTTAGATGCACGGCTTCAATATCGGCCAGCATTTCTTCACTGAGTTCCAAATCAATACTGGTCACTGCGAGTTTCAATTGCTCCATACTGGTGGCACCAATGATATTTGAGGTCACGAAATCACGCGTGGTGACGAATTGATTGGCCAATTGCGACGCATCCACGCCATATTTTTCAGCAATTTTCATATAGCCATCAATAGCCCGATCTGCCGCCGGTGTTTCATAGCGCTGCAAACGATCGAATAATTGTTTACGCGAGCCTTGCGGCAAAGCGCCATTTTGATATTTACCCGTCAGATAGCCTTGTGCCAAAGGCGAATAGGCCAGAAGGCCAACGCCTTCGCGGTGGAAAATCTCTGAGCTGCCCAATTCATAAATCCGATTGAGGAAATTATAGGCGTTTTGCACCGACACCATGCGCGGCAGCGTTTTATCGACTTCCGCGTGGTGCAAGAATTTCATAATGCCCCATGGCGTTTCATTGGACAGGCCGAAATGGCGCACCTTGCCAGCCTTTTGGATATCAGCCAGCACGCCGAGAATATCTTCAATGCGGTTTTTCTCATCGCTGTAATGCGTGTAGCCAAGCCCGCCAAATAAATTCATCGGACGGTCAGGCCAGTGGAGTTGATATAAATCAATATAATCGGTTTGCAGGCGGGTGAGGCTTTTGTCCACGGCTTCCATAATCTGCGCACGCGATTGCTCTGTGCTAGACCCATCATCGCGCAGCCATGTCATCGGCGCGCGACCTGCTACTTTTGTGGCCAGAATGATTTTGTCACGCATGCCGGTTTTCTTGAACCAACTACCGACGATTTTTTCTGTTGAGCCTTGCGTTTCAGCGCGCGGTGGCACGGCATACATCTCAGCTGTGTCGAAAAAATTAATCCCCATGTCGACCGCATAGTCCATTTGTTCATGGCCTTCGGCTTCGGTATTTTGCTCGCCCCAAGTCATCGTGCCGAGGCAAATTTCACTGACCTTAATGTCGGTATGCCCTAATTTTCTGTAGTCCATAAATGTCTCCCTAAATATTTATTCGTTAATGCGTCCGATAAGCTGTTCTGCCTTAGGTAGAATACGCTGGACAATAATTTGAATACCGCTGGCATTTGGATGAATGCCATCAGCAAGGTTAAGTGTTTTGATGCCGGCAACGCCGTCTAGAAAAAACGGATAGTAAATTAAATCATAGGTCTTGGCGAGTTCGGGATAAATCGGGTTAAAGCGTTCTGCATAAGCCGACCCTAGATTAGGCGGCGCATACATGCCAGCCAATAAAATCGGTAGGCCGCGCGCCTGCAATGTCTCAATAATCTGCGTCAGATTCTGCCGCGTCACTTCCGGCGCTATGCCGCGCAGCGCGTCATTGGCGCCCAGTTCGACAATCACCGCATCTGTGCTGGGTGGGATCGACCAGTCGAGGCGGGCCAAGCCACCGGCGCTGGTATCGCCCGACACGCCAGCATTTTGTATCACCACATCATGCCCATTGGCGGTCAGGGCGTTTTGCAATTGCGGCACAAAGCCGTCGCCGGGCGGCAATTGATAGCCAGCCGTCAAACTATCGCCAAGGGCAACGATTTCCAGCGGCTCTTGTACTTGCGCTCTGACTGTCGTAGTGCTGACGCATATCGTTAGCCAAGTTAAAGCGGCACAAATGAATAAAAAATGCCTAGAAACTGACTGTTTTGGCTCTAAATGACGTTTAACTGGCATCGTCGCGATATTCTCTTGCGGCTATAATTATGATGAGGACCAAATGATCCGGATTGAAAATCTGCACGTTACACTGCCCAGTCGGGCGGGCGACGTCAATATACTTCGTGGCATTGATTTAAACGTAGCGGCAGGGCAGAAATTGGGGCTGATTGGTCCGTCAGGTTCCGGCAAGTCGACATTGCTAATGGTGCTGGCCGGTCTAGAGCCGCCGACCCAAGGTGAAGTCGAAGTGGCGGGCCATCAGTATACAAAAATGAGCGAAGATGATTTGGCGCGGTTTCGTCGCCAGCATATTGGTATTGTGTTTCAATCTTTCCATTTGGTGCCGACCATGACGGCTATGGAAAATGTTGCGCTTCCGCTTGAATTGGCCGGCCACAATAATGGTTTTGAGGTGGCCCGTGAGCTATTGGCGGAAGTCGGTTTGGCCCATCGGCTAGACCATTATCCGGCGCAAATGTCGGGCGGCGAACAGCAGCGCGTCGCCATCGCCCGCGCTTTATCGGCCAATCCGCCCGTGCTTTTCGCTGATGAACCGACCGGCAATCTCGATCACGCCACTGGCCAAGCGATTATGGATCTATTGGTCAAATTGGCCGACCAGCGCAAAACCACTTTGGTGCTGATTACCCATGACAGCGATTTGGCGCAGCGTTGCGACCAAGTGGTAACCATGCGGGATGGCAAAATCGACGTGGCAGCTTAACCGCATGACTGGACAAAACAAGATTGGCCTCGGCCTCGCCCTTCGTTTGGCTCGCCGCGAATTACGCGGTGGCCTAGCGGGTTTTCGAATTTTTCTCCTGTGCCTGATTTTGGGCATTGCAACCATTGCCTCGGTCGGCTCTTTATCATCGGCCTTAGTGGCTGGCATGGGCGCTCAAGGGCAATCCATATTGGGCGCCGATATAGATTTCCGGCTCACCCATCGACAAGCATTTGATGAGGAAAAAGCTTGGTTAGAAAGCCAAGGCACGGTCTCTGAAATCGCCACCATGCGCACTATGGTACGGCTTGAGGCGCAAAGCCTATTGGTCGAGGCCAAGGCGGTTGATGCGCTTTATCCACTATATGGCACGCTTGATTTAGCACCGCCTCTGGGGCTAGCCGCTTTGCAATCCACCACTGACGCACAAGGCGATAAGATTTATGGCGCGGTTGCTGAACAAACATTATTCGACCGATTAGAAGTGGCGCCGGGGACGATTGTTGAGCTCGGGCAAATTCGTATTCAGCTCAATGCTGTGGTCATGGCAGAACCTGACCGCACAGCCGGTGGCTTTCCTCTGGCGCCGCGGCTTTTGGTATCGCCAGAAACCCTGCGCGCCGCCGGCCTCTTGCAGCCGGGGAGTCTGATCAATTACCATTATCGCATCAAACTGCCGCCGACGGCGGATGGTGCCAATATGCTGGCGATACGCGCCGAAGCGGCGGATAGGTTTCCGGATGCGGGTTGGCGCATTCGCGATCGTTCTGACGCCTCGCCATCCTTGCGCCGCTTCATCGAACGCCTCGGCCTGTTTTTGACCTTAGTGGGGCTGACGGCGCTGGTGGTCGGCGGTGTTGGTGTTGGCAATGCGATTAGCGCTTATGTGCAAAAGCGCAGCGAGTCGATTGCCATTATGCGCGCTTTGGGCGCCTCGGGCCGGTTTATTTTCTATGTCTATGCCTTGCAAATTGGCGTGCTGACAATCCTCGGTGTGATTATCGGCTTGAGCATTGGGGCGGCGACGCCCTTGGCGGTTAAGTTTTTCTTTGGCGCGCTTTTGCCGGTTGAATTAATCGCCAAAATTTATCCGCAACCACTGATGGCAGCGGCTGGGTTCGGCATTTTATCGGCTGCCGCTTTTGCTTTATGGCCATTGGGTAAAATAGAAAAAACACCAGTGACGGCGCTGTTTCGCCAATCACTCGGCGATGTGCCGCAAAATGCTGGCAAGCCGATTATCATTGCCATCGGCCTGTGTTTTATCGGCTTAGCGACACTGGCCTTGTTGATTTCCGAACGCCGCGATGTCGCCATTTGGTTCGGGCTTGGCGTTGGTTTGTCCTATTTGGCGCTGGCTGGTGCGGCGCGGTTAATCATTTGGCTGGCCAAACGAGCTGGGCGGCCAAGGCAGCCAGAATTGCGCATGGCTTTGAGCAATATCACCCGCCCCAATGCGCCGGTAAAAGCGGTGATGTTATCAATGGGCCTATCGGTGACCTTGCTGTCGGCGATTTCCATGGTTGATGGCAATATTAATGCGCAAATCAGCAATGATTTGCCGGAGCGCACACCGTCGTTTTTCTTTCTCGATATTCAACCGCATCAGATTGATGATTTCTTGACCCGCACTAAGGCCAATCCGGCGATTAGTCGGGTTGAGACCAGCCCGCTTTTGCGCGGCCAGATTTTAGCGGTCAATGATGTCGCCGCTGCGTCACTGACGCCAGCACCGGATGCGGCGTGGGTGCTGCGCGGCGATCGCGGGCTGACCTATAGTGTCAATGAGCCAAGCGGCGGCGAATTAGTGGCCGGTCAATGGTGGGCGGCGGATTATGCAGGCCCGCCACTGATTTCCTTTGATGTGGATATTGCCAAAGGCCTCGGCATTGGCATTGGCGATAAGGTGAAGGTCAATATTTTGGGCCGACCGCTGACCGCAACGATATATAATTTGCGCAAAATCGATTGGGCGTCGGGCGGCATGAATTTTGTCATGGTGTTTTCTCCATCGCCTTTATCTTCGGCGCCACATACACATCTGACCACAGTGACCATGGCGGCGGCGCAAGAGGCGGCGTTCGCCCGCGAGGTGGCGGTGGCTTATCCGAATGTCACGATTATTCGTGTCAAAGAAGCCATACAGGCGGCCAGTTCTATTTTGACCAATTTAGGTCTCGCCATAAGGGCGATGAGCACGATTACCTTGATCGCCGGTATTCTGGTGCTGGCTGGGGCCATGGCCAGTGGGCATCGGGCGCGGGTCTATGATGCGGTGGTGATGAAAGTGCTGGGCGCGACGCGTCGGCGCATCATGCTTGCTTATGCCATTGAATATGGGCTAATGGGTCTGGGCGCGGCGCTGATTGCCGCTGCTGCGGGCACGCTGGCCTCATGGGGGCTGATTGCCGGTGCCATGCAGGCCAGTTGGGTATTTTTGCCGATAACTCTGGCGGTGACGATTTTTGCGGCTGTGGTGCTGACGGTTATTTTAGGGCTGATTGGCACTTATGCGGCGCTGAGTGCGCCAGCAGCGCCGGTTTTGCGGAGCGAATAGCGGCCTGCGAGCCAAATCGTGCCAATGCGGGGCTATTTTCGGCTTTGGGTCTTGAAATTGACGCATTTCATGGCAATATATTATGCATCACAACTGGTGATAGAAAGAGAAGTTTTATGGCTGATAATTGGCAAAATAATTCTACCCGCGCCCCTTCTGAGGGCATAAGCGAAGCGCGGCCAATCGACCAGGGCCTGCGCATTTATATGACGAAAGTCTATAATTACATGTCGTTGGGTCTGTTGTTGACGGCTGCTGCCGCTTATCTTGGCGCGGCTTCGGGCATTTATGCTCAATTGGCGCAAACACCGCTGATTTATGTGTTGATGTTCGCCCCGATTGGTTTGGTGCTGTGGCTCAGCGTACGCATTAACAAAATGAGCACAACCGGCGCCAAGTCGATGTTCTATATTTACGCAGGTCTGATGGGCTTATCCCTATCTTATGTTCTGCTGTTATTCACCGGCGTCAGCGTGGTGCGGACATTTCTGGTAACGGCCGCTTCATTTGGTGCGTTGAGCCTATATGGCTACACGACCAAACGCGACCTGTCCGGCATGGGGTCATTCCTCATCATGGGTCTGTTCGGCATTATCATCGCCTCCGTGGTCAATCTTTTCATGCAAAGCTCGGTCATGCATTTGACCATTTCAGTGCTTGGCGTGCTGATTTTCGCTGGCCTGACGGCTTATGATACGCAAGACATCAAGCGTATTTATTATTCCGGCGACACACGCGACACAGCTGAGAAGAAAGCCATTATGGGCGCGCTGCGTCTGTATCTGGACTTTATCAATATGTTCTTATTCCTGCTGCAATTTATGGGTAATCGCGATTAAGCCCAAGCAGGCGTCGAAAAATGAAACCCCGGTCTTCACGATCGGGGTTTTTATTCGACCAAGCGTATATTTTTTCGGTTAAAGAAATTCAAAAGGGCCGAAAGGTCATGGCCGCGCCGCAAAGTCTGACCGGCCGCGCCACGCAAACAATATTGCCCCTGTTTGCGCTTTAGGGCTGGCACTTTATCAATGCGATAGAGCGGCACTTCGCTGCTGCGGCGGAAAATCGAGAAACAAGCGCTGTCGACGCCATCATCAATGGCGTAATCGCGCCAATGACCAGCGGCCACTTGGCGGCCATATATATTCAATAATTGGGCCAGCTCTTGGCGTGTCCACATGACCCGCATGGGAGCCAGTTTATGGAGCTGGCGCTCGCGCTCGAAAGCATTGCCTACAATAATCAGAGGTTTTGACTTGCTCATAAGTCATGCTCGGCCTTTGCTCGCGCAAATGCAAGTAAATTAGCTTTTGGCCAGCCTAATTGCCCCCAAAATGCCTTAATCTTGCCCTCATCGCGCCCCAATAGTTAGCGATAAAGAGATTGTTCGGAGGCCATATCGCTGCATTGACCTTTTCCTCCCAAATGATGTGTGGAGATGTTTTCTGAACAAGGCGTAACAGGCCCAGCATCAACCGCTTCCCCAATCCATCTCCTTCGGTTGTTGCTGGGCCAAATTCTTCCGCTTTTTGCTGTTTTGGCTTGCCAGTCCTTTTCTGGTCACTTATGTCAATAGAGATGATTGAAGTTCAACATTTGGTAAAAAAGTTTGGCGATTTCACAGCGGTCAATGATTTGAGCTTTGCTGTTGAGAGCGGCCAAGTCATGGGCTTTCTTGGGCCGAATGGTGCTGGCAAATCAACCACAATGAAAATGATTACCGGCTTTTTAAGGCCGACGGCGGGCACGGCGCGTATCGCTGGCATTGATATTTGCGACAATCCCTTGGCGGCGCAAACACAGCTTGGCTATTTGCCCGAAGGGGCGCCGGCTTGGCCAGATATGACACCGCGCCAATTCCTCGATTTCATCACCCGTATTCGTGGCCTTGATAAAGCCGCCGCGCGTCAAGCGATGATCCGCGCCATTGGCATGACGGAATTGCACGGCGTGCTTGACCAACCCATTGATACATTGTCCAAGGGTTATCGCCGCCGCGTCGGTCTGGCGCAGGCCATTGTCCATGACCCAGATGTGCTGGTGATGGACGAGCCAACCGATGGTCTTGATCCCAATCAGAAGTTTCAAGTGCGCCAAGCGATTGAAGAAATGGCGGCGCATAAGGCGATTATTATTTCGACGCATATTTTGGAAGAAGTTGATGCGATTTGCTCGCACGCGATGATTATCGACCGCGGAGAAATTGTCGCCGAGGGCACGCCATCAGCCTTGGCGGCGCGCTCGCGTTTCTTCGGCGCTGTGTCGCTGACCCTTGATACGCAATTGCTCGCCCCCGCCCGCCAGCTCTTAGACGGGGTGGAAAATAGCCGATATGAGGTGGTCACACGCGGCGTGGAAACGGTGATTTCGGTTTTCCCAAATGGTGAGCCAGCGCCAAACTCAGATTTACTGGCCAATATACGAGATTTAATCGCCCAGCAGGATTGGCCAGTGCGCGCTTTGGCGCTGGAAACCGGCCGTCTTGATGATGTTTTTGGCACGTTGACCCGCAAACCGCGTCCCTCAGCCACTGCGGCTAATAAGGCCGAGGGAGGCGACGCATGAGCCAGCTTTGGACCATCACGCGGCGTGAATTCGCTGGCTATTTTTCAACCCCCTTGGCCTTTGTGTTCATTGTTGTGTTCTTACTGGCCAATGGGCTGGCGACGTTTTATCTCGGCGCATGGTTTGAAATGGGGCAGGCTGATTTAACCAGTTTCTTTATGTTCCATCCTTGGCTCTACTTATTTTTTCTTCCCGCTATTTCAATGCGACTATGGGCCGAAGAACGTCGCAATGGCTCGATTGAATTATTGCTGACTTTGCCAGTGCCGCTATCGGCCATTGTTTTGGGTAAATATTTCGCCGCTTTGGCTTTCTCGGCTTTGGCGCTGGCGCTGACTTTTCCTGTATGGATTAGTGTGAATTTTCTCGGTGATCCAGATAATGGCGTGATTTTGGCCAGCTATTTGGGCAGTCTGATGTTGGCCGGTGGCTATTTGGCGATTGGCTCATGCTTATCGGCCTTGACCCGCAATCAAGTGATTGCCTTTGTGATTTCCGTCGTCGCGTGTTTTCTGTTCACCGTATCAGGGGCGCCTTTGGTGCTGGATATTTTCCGCTCTTGGGCGCCGCAAGTTTTAACCGATACGCTGGCTTCCTTCAGCCTGTTAACGCATTTCCGCGCCATCACCGGTGGGGTCATTGACTTGCGCGATCTGGTGTTCTTTGTGACGCTAATTGGTGTGTTTCTGGTGGCGACAATGATTATTGTCGATATGAAAAAGGGAGAGGGCGCATGAGACGCATTTCCCCGCACGCCCTCGGTTTGATATTGCTGACGATTATTTTCGTCACCCTCAATCTGTTCGCCAATGTGTCTTTCCGCGCCGCGCGTCTTGATTTAACGCAGAATAATTTATTCACGCTGAGCGATGGCACGCGCAATATTCTGCGCCAGCTCGACGAGCCTGTGACGCTGAAGTTTTATTATTCGCAAGAATTGGCGGCTGATCAGCCGGGCTTGCGGCTCTATGCCAATCGGGTGCGCGATATGCTGGAAGAAATGACAGCCGCCGCCAATGGTAAAATCCAGCTCGATATTATTGATCCGGAACCGTTTTCCGAAACCGAAGATCAGGCTGTAGCGCAAGGTCTTGTGGCGCAGCCGGTTGAGGCTGGCGAGATTGTTTATTTCGGTCTGGTCGGCACTAATATGGTTGATCGGGTCGAAGTCATTCCGTTTTTTGCCGATGAGCGCCAGCAATATTTGGAATATGACTTGGCCCGTCTGGTGCATAATTTATCACTGCCTGAAAAACCTGTGCTCGGCATTATTTCCAATTTGCCGTTGGATACGGGCGCTGGCGGTATTTTGGCAGCCATGCGCGGTCAATCTCAACCGTTTCTGATTTATGCTGAATTGACCGACCGCTTCAGCGTTGAATTTATTCCAGCCGATACGGTGAAAATACCGAATAATATTGATGTGCTGTTATTGGCTCACCCACGTCCATTGAGCGATTTGCAAGCCTATGCGGTAGACCAATTCATTATGCGCGGTGGTCGAGTTCTGGCGTTTCTTGATCCGCAATCGGAAGTAAGTATGACGGCTGGCCCGAATGGTGAACCGCTGAAGGGCTATACTGAGCAATCATCCTTGCCGAAATTGCTCGGTCAATGGGGCGTGCAATTGGACAATAATTTGATTATTGCCGATCGCAAACGGGCGCAACGCGTGGCCGCTGGCCGCGATGCCCGCCGCGCTTTGACCGATTATATTTTGTGGATGGGCCTGACCAGCGAAGAAATGAATGGCGATGATTTAATCACTGCCAATATTGACCATCTCAATATCGGCACTGTCGGGGCTTTGGTGCCAACCGAAAATGCCACCACTCAGTTCACCCCGCTGGTCAGCTCATCCGATGATGCCAGCTTAATGAGCCGTGATTATGTGTTGACCGCCCCGTCGCCGGATAAATTATTGCGGCGTTTCGAGCCAGGTGACGCGCCCTATGTGATTTCCGCCCGTTTATCTGGTTTGGTGACCACGGCTTTCCCTGACGGCCCGCCTGACGAGAAGAATAAGACCGGACAAAGCGCCAAAGCAGCTGACCATAAAACAGAAAATAGCGCGGCCAATATTGTGGTTTTCGCTGATAGTGATTTCTTCGATGATCGTTTCTGGGTGTCGGAGCAAAATTATCTTGGCCAGCGTTTTGGCGTGCCGATTGCTGATAATGGCAAGTTTTTGCTCAATGCGGTCGAGAATATGATGGGCTCGAATGATTTGATTAGCCTGCGTGGCCGTGAGCGCGTGGCGCGTCCGTTTACCCGCGTGCAAGCGCTGCGCAAAGCGGCTGAGCAAAACTATCTGGAAGAAGAAGAAAACCTATTGGCGCGGATTGAGGCGGCGCAGGGCGAGCTGAACAAGCTTGAGCAGGGCGGCGCAGGTCTTGCCGATGCTGAAGCGGCGTCTAAAAAATACCGCGCCGAATTGCTGCAAGCGCGCAAAGCCCTACGCCGTGTGCAGGGTGATTTGCGTCGCGATATTGATCAGTTGGAAGCGCGCGTGACCTGGTTAAACATTGTCGTTATGCCCGTGTTAATCGGCTTGGCGGCCTTGGTGCTGGCCATGCGGCAAAGACGCCGGCGTTTGGCGACGCAAAAAGCCGGTGGGCTTTTGGTCGAAGCCAAAATAGCGGATGAGGCTCACTAATGGATATGACGCGTCTGCTTCGGCCTTTGAGCCTATTTGCCCTGATTGGGCTTGCTCTGGCGATATTGGGCAGTGTAACGGATCGTCGGGTCAATGCGGTGGCGCCGCCAGAAGTTTTCATGCCGGAATATGGTGCTGCCCTTGAGCGCGCGGCGCGGCTGGAAATCACTCATGGGTTGGGTTTGTCAGGCACGCGTGTTTTGTCTTTCATTCGGCAAGATGGCATTTGGCGTTTCCAGCAACGCGGCAATTATCCGGCCAAGCAGGAATTGGTCACGGAAACACTTTTGGCGCTGGCTGATTTGAAAGCACTGGAAGCACGCACTGCCAAACCGCAATGGCACCGCGCGCTTGGTCTCAGCTCGCCGGAAGATTTTGGCAAGGCTGTGCGGTTTCGCGTATTGGATGCTGAAGGTGAGGTTTTAGCGGCAATTCTCATGGGCAATGAGGAGCGCAGTGAGGCCGAAGCCAATTTGCAAGTCACCTCGATTGGCCCTGATTTGCGCAATTTCTATATTCGGCGCGATGGCGAGGCGCAAACTTGGTTGGCCCGTGGTCGCTTGCCGCGCAGCCCTGATCCGGCGGCATGGATATCAATGGATTTACCGCGTGGTCCGGCTGAATTATTGAGTCATGTGAGTTTTGGCGCGGGCAAATCTGCCTTTGATTTAGTCCGCGTCGGTGAAGCGGAATGGTCGCGCCCGGGAGGGCTTGGTTGGTTTGTCGGCTTTGCTGATTTGCAGCCTGACAATGTGGCCTCTGTCGACTCAATCATTTTTGACACAGCCCTGCCCATGGTTTTGACCTATAGCAATGGTCTGGTGGTGCGTTATGAAAATGTTGGTGCGGCTAATTATATTTGGTCGCGCATCAATGTTTCGGCCAGCAAAAAGGCCAGTGCTGAAGTTCAGACACTGGCCCAAGATTTACAAAGCCGTTATGCCGACTGGGCGTTTCGTTTTCCAGCTGAAACGGCGCCGATTTTATTGCCCGGCGCCGAACAACTCGATCGCCCGTTAAGCCGCTAGCTGACGCAGCACATATTGTAGAATACCACCATTGAGGAAATATTCGACTTCATCGGCTGTATCAATGCGGCTTTGAAGTTTCACCGTCCGGCTTTTGCCTTTGGCTGTGGTGATCACCATATCGTATTTTGCGCGGGCTTTGATTTTGCCATCAAGACCCTTAATGGTGATGGTCTCACTGCCATCCAGTTTTAAGCTGGCCCAGCTATCAGTGCCGGTAAATTGCAATGGGGCGATGCCCATGCCAACCAGATTTGACCGGTGAATCCGCTCAAAGCTCTCAGCTACCACGGCGCGAACCCCCAACAGGCGCGTGCCTTTAGCCGCCCAGTCACGGCTTGAGCCGGTACCGTATTCTTTACCGGCAAAGACCACCAGAGGTGTGCCTTTTTTGGCATATTCAACCGCTGCATCATAGATTGGCATGGTTTTGCCAGATGGCATGAGCTTGGTCACGCCGCCTTCTGTTCCCGGTGCCATATGGTTACGGATACGGATATTGGCAAAAGTGCCGCGCATCATCACTTCATGATTGCCACGGCGCGAACCATAGGAATTGAAGTCGGCTGGTTTGACTTTATTCTTGCTGAGATATTTACCAGCTGGGCTATCGGCCTTGATAGAGCCAGCAGGAGAAATATGGTCAGTGGTGATACTGTCACCCAAAAGCGCCAAAATTCGTGCATCATTAATCGGCGCAACATCTTTCGGCTCGGCCGATAGGCCTTCGAAGAAAGTCGGCTTCTGCACATAGGTTGATTTATTATTCCACTCAAAGGTCAGACCGCTCTTTGGTTTGACTTTGCGCCAGCCTGTATCGCCTTTGAACACATTGGCATAACGCTCGCGGAACATCGCCGGTGTGACACATTTGTGAACCGTATCGGCGATTTCTTTGCTGCTTGGCCAAATATCTTTCAGATAAACAGGATTGCCTTTTTTATCTGTGCCCAATGGGTCGGTTGCCAGATTAATGTTCACTGAACCGGCAATGGCATAGGCCACGACCAGCATTGGCGAGGCCAAATAATTGGCTCGCACATCTGGGCTCACGCGGCCTTCAAAGTTGCGGTTGCCCGACAGCACAGAAGTGGCCACCAGATCATTTTTGTTAATGGCCTCAGAAATCGCTGGTGCCAGCGGGCCTGAGTTACCAATACAAGTGGTGCAGCCATAGCCAACCAGATTAAAGCCCAATTTATTGAGTGGGTTTTGCAAGCCAGCTTTTTTCAAATAATCGGTCACCACTTGCGAGCCAGGCGCCAATGAGGTTTTCACCCAAGGCTTGACATCAAGACCCAAAGCCACAGCTTTTTGGGCAACAAGACCGGCCCCGAGCATAACGCTTGGGTTTGAGGTATTGGTGCATGAGGTAATGGCGGCAATCACAACATCGCCATGACCAAGGTCATGTTTAGCGCCTTTGACGGCAACACGTTTATTGGCATCTTTGGCTTTCACACCCAAATCATTCAGTGCATTGGCAAAGCCTTGCGGCATGGCGTCGAGCAGCACGCGATCTTGCGGGCGTTTCGGGCCGGCCAAGCTTGGACGCACATCACCAAGATCCAGTGACAAGGTTGAGGTGAATACAGGGTCCGGTGACCGGCTTGTGCGGAACATGCCTTGTGCTTTGGCATATTTCTCAACCAGTTCAACGCGGGCTTTTTTGCGGCCTGTGGCTTTCAAATAGCCAAGCGTGTCGACGTCGACTGGGAAGAAGCCGCAAGTCGCACCATATTCAGGCGCCATATTGGCAATGGTTGCTTGGTCGGCAAGCGACAGATTATCGAGGCCTGGGCCATAGAATTCGACGAATTTACCAACCACGCCTTTTTTGCGCAGCATTTCAACAATCGTCA
>JAYOCI010000007.1:23898-25139 GCA_038105345.1 Rhodobiaceae bacterium | reverse complement strand
CTTCACACTGGCGCTCTGTCACCCAGAATTTCGCCGCGGCGGCTGAATTGGCATCCAACTCGCCTTTCAGCAATTGCATGGTCAATTGGTCAACCATGGCGCGTGCGGCCATCCATGTGGCTTTGCACTCGGCCAATTTATATTGCGTGTTTTGATAATCGAAAATCGCATTGCCGAAAGTCTTACGCTCGCGCGTATATTCGACGGTAATGTCAATCGCCCGCTCCATGGCGCCGAGGCCTTGAGCCGCAATGATCAAACGTTCGGCTGGCAATTGCTGCATTAGCTGATAAAAGCCGCGGCCTTCCTCGCCACCCAAAACACTGGAAGCGGGGACTTTCACATTGTCAAAAAACAATTCTGATGTGTCGGCCGCATGTTGACCCATCTTCTCGAGATTGCGTCCGCGCGCAAAACCTTCTGTGCCATTGGTTTCGACCAGCATCAGCGAAATGCCTTTGGCACCTTGGCTTGGATCGGTTTTAGCGACCACAATCACCAAATCCGCGTGCTGACCATTACTGATAAAGGTTTTCGAACCATTAATGACATATTGATTGCCCTCTTTCAGGGCTGTGGTTTTGACAGACTGCAAGTCAGAGCCTGTACCCGGCTCGGTCATGGCGATGGCGCATACCATTTCACCACTGGCCATTTTCGGCAGGATATGGGCTTTTTGCTCATCTGTGCCATAGGCGTTCAGATAATGCGCGCAAATCAATGAATGCACTGTATTGCCAAAACCAACAACGCCAGTGCGTTCCATTTCTTCTGCCAAAATGGCTTCATGGCGATAGTCGCCACCCGCGCCGCCATATTCTTCTGGAATGGATGCGCAGAGCAAACCAGCGGCGCCAGCTTTCACCCAAGCGTCGCGATCGACAATGCCTTGTTTGGTCCATTTCTCAGAATGCGGGGCAAATTCGCGTGTATAAAATTTATTAACCGCGTCTTTGAAAATTTCCAAATCTTCGGTCATCCATGGTGGGCTATATGTATCAAGCATGAGCAACTCCCTATTTGCAGGCGAGTATAGGCTCAGAAAAAAATGCGAGCAAGCACTATGGGCGCGACATGTTGTGCCCTATTTTCCGGTGAATTTTGGCCGTCGTTTAGCTTGAAAAGCGGTCACCGCCTCTTGGTGATCGTCGCTCATATTGGTCAGTGCTTCATAGCCCATTGCGGTTTCCATGGCCTGCACTGCGATTTGCCGCAGCGGCATATTCACAATGGTCTTGGTC
>JAYOCI010000007.1:0-23888 GCA_038105345.1 Rhodobiaceae bacterium | reverse complement strand
ATCGACTGCGTGGCGCCATTGGCCAGACGCTCTGCCAAACCATAAGCGCGTGGTAATAAATCATCCGGCGGCAACAAATGATTGACCAAGCCCAATCGATAGGCCTCATCTGCCGGTATCATCTCGCCGGTCATCAAATATTCCTTGGCCCGATTAAAGCCGATAAGCTGAGGCCAAATCAGCGCCCCGCCATCGCCGGCCACCAGACCCATAGCGACGTGCGGGTCGCCGATCTTGGCAGTTTCAGATATCATCACCACATCGCACAGCAAAGCAATGGACGCACCAAGACCAGCCGCTGGCCCGTTAACAGCGCAAATAATCGGCTTCTCTAATTCCAAAAGGCCCATGACAATCGCTTTGGCATCAGCGCCAATAGCGGCAAATTTTTTCGGCTCGTCGATCATTTCTTGGAACCAATCAATATCGCCCCCAGCACAAAACGCACCGCCAGTGCCGGTCAGCACAAACACATCCGCGCTGTCATATTGCGCGGCGCGAAAAACATGCGCCAAATCTTCATGCATTCGTTCATTTACGGCATTAAACGCTTCAGGCCGGTCAATGCGAATGGTCGCCACATTGCCGCGCGCCAAATCGGCGTGGCGTTCAATCGTCAAAGTTTCATATTTAGCCTTAAACCCGTGACTCATGGGGCCTCCGTAAGAGCTGCTCAGAGCTGCATTGTCTCATTATAGCCGCCCAACATCACCCGACCGACCAGCTCATAAGTGCTGGCATTGGCAATCATATGTTGGGTCATGGTTTCGGCATCGCGCAAACGCCGCTGAATCGGCGAGCTTAAATACACAGATGTGCCACCGGCGAGGTCGTGAATAATCCGCACCACAGCCACGGATTGACGTACCGCATAGGTCGAAACCAGCCGCAAATCTGCCCTTTTTTCCGGTGTGATCTCAATTCCATCGCAGACCTGCTGCCAAATCGTGGCCAATGTATCGCGATATAGCAGCCGCGCCGCCCGCAAGTTGGCTTCGGCTTGCGCCAATTGGCTCTGCACGCCACTTTTTTCGGCCAAAGTCCGGCGTTCGCCAGCGCCCTTTTTGACGCCAACAAAGCTTGTGAAATCGTCGATCGCAGCCCGCGCATTGCCCAGCGCAACCGCGCCGACACCGGCCGCTAGAAAGGCAAAATACGGCATTTGATAAAGCGCGCCCTTGTGCCATGGCTGATCTTTGCCAATAGCATAGCTATGCGCCACGGGAATCCGCGCTTGGCGCAGCTCAACATCGCCCGATGACGTGCCTTTCAGCCCCAGCGTGTGCCATGTGTCGTGAAACTCTATAAGCTCGCGAGGTGCCATAACCAGCCGCATTTCTGCGGTTTTTGGGTCGTCATCAGGGTTTTCAGTCAGCAAACAGCCAAGACCGATATAATCCGCATTGGCCGAGCCTGAAGCCCACGCCCAGCGGCCAGAAACCACATAATCATCGCCATCGCGATAGCCGCGGCCATTAGGCGCGAAAATCCCGCAGGTAATGCGGTTTTCGGCAGCAAATATCGGTCGGGCGATATCCGCCTCAATAAAAGCCGCGCCCAGGGCCGCTGTCGAGCCAATCATGCAAACCCACGCGCTGGCCGCATCATGCTGCGCCAATTGCTCTAATCGATCCATGCCCTCAACCGGCGATAATTCATGGCCGCCCAAATCGCTTGGCACAAACATGGAGAACATGCCCTGAGCCGCCAATTGACGGGCAAATTCGGCCGGTAGACGACGTTCCGTTTCGATTTCATCCGATAGGCTGGCGGCTTGCCCGCATATGGCATTAAATGATTTTGCCGTTACTTGCTTCTGCATTTGCCCTCTCCTTTTCTCAGAAGCTTATGCCATGAAGATGCGGTTTGCAAAGCGCTAACCGACGTCGAGGTCGATCCATAAAGGCGCATGGTCGGAGGGCCGTTCCCAGCCGCGCCCTGCGGTGAGAATCTGATAATCACGCACCTTATCTTTGAGCTTTGGCGTCACCCAAATATGGTCGAGCCGTCGGCCACGATTTGACGCCTCCCAGTCGCGCGCCCGATAGCTCCACCAGCTATAAAGTTTTTCTTCCGGCGGCACAAAGCGGCGCGCCACATCATCCCAATCAAGCGTCGCTTGCAATGCCGCCAGTTTCTCTATCTCAATCGGCGTATGGCTGACAGTGTTTTTCAGCGCCTTAGATGACCACACATCATGCTCGCCGGGGGCAATGTTAAAGTCGCCCAAAATCACCGATTGAAGGGTCGGTTTTTGCTTGGCTTGGGCTTTGAAAATTTTTGTCATTTGCGCCAAAAAGTCCATTTTGTGAGCGAATTTTTCATTGATCTGCGTGTCCGGCTCATCGCCGCCAGCTGGCACATAAAAATTATGAATGCTCACCGCCCCCGAAGGCGTGTCAAAAATTGTCTCAATATGGCGGCCATCGCCTTTCTTGCAATAATCAACAATATGGCTTTCGGCAATCGGCAGGCGCGACAGCGTGGCCACGCCGTGATAGCCCTTCACGCCATTTTTGGCGATATGTGGATAGCCGAGCTTATGCATAATTTTTTCAGGAAAACTATCATTCGGACATTTGGTCTCTTGCAGACAAATCACATCGGGGGAAATTTCCGCCACTAATTTTTCCACTAAGGGCGCGCGCAAGCGAACCGAATTAATATTCCAAGATACAATACGCATGGCCATCTCCTCGGCGTCGCAATTAAAATAGATTCAACGTCTGACCGGTCAAAGCCAGAGGCCAATGGCCATATTCGAAGAGGCGATATTTCAACATCAGCGGATGATGCAAGGCCTCTTCACCCAATTCCATATCGTCATTCTGCGCCGCCTCAACCGCCGCCGCAGCCAACACCAAAGCCGCGCCATGCGCCGCTTGCTGGCCTGCGCCCACCGCCAAATCAATAATATGATCGGGCAACTCATCAGCCATATAAATCGCTTCCTCAGCCATTTCGCGCAACACCTCGCTGAGCTGGGCGGCCAAATGCGATAGCATCACACCCAGCCCTTCTTCGCTGACCCCGCGCAGGGCTTGGTCGAGCAAAGCCGCCCGCAATTGTTCTTCGGCCTCCCAGGCTTGCGTGTTCACATCAAGGGTTTCTGACGCATCCAGCGCATCGTCCCAATTCAACACCGCCACAGCTTCGGCCTGCGGATAGCCCAGCATATCCAGATAGGCGCGGGCAATCTGCTTGGTTTCATCATCAAAAGGTTCGCCTAATGAGGCAAACCAAGGCGCCCGCACCGCGTCTTGCGCGAACTCACGCAAGGCCGACAAAACGGGTATCTCCGCCTCAAGGGCCAAAAGATTTTCCGGATTATCATCCCAATCCGAGCCATTGCCATATTCGCTCATCTAATCATCACTTTCATTTTCTTCTACGAAAAAAGTTGAATTGGGCAGGCTGGTCTCCACCCGCACTTGGGTCAGGGCAAATTGTGTCACCAAATTCTGGGCATCGGTAATTTGCCATCCAAGGAGGCGCATTTGCGGGTGACTAAACACCAGCGTCATTAAACCCGCCGTGTCGCCATGATCGCCATCAACCAAAGTCACTTCCGCGCGACCGCCGTCAATCGAAATGGCTTTGACATTGGCCGGAGAAATCGGCTTGTCCCAAGCGTCGCGCATCAGCTGCAATGGCGTCGCCGAAACCGGAAAGCGATTAGCCTCGGCGCCCGGCGCTTCTTGCACGCTAATCCACGGCCCCGAAACCGTGATGATGGTCTGCGCCTCGCCTTCATAAGCAAAGCGCATTTTATTGGGCAGTGAAAGCGCGACTGTGCCGCGCAAGAGCCCGCCATTGGGGGCGCGTTGCAAGAACCGGCCGGTCAGCGGCGGCATTGCCAAAAGCGCTTGGCGCAATTGTTTTAAGCTGATCTCGGGCTGTGGCTCAGTCGCCCGTGCGGGGCTGAGGCTTAGCCCTAAAGCGACCAATAGCACGGCGCAAAATCGGCCGGAAAAACGGCTGAGAAGTATCAATGTTTACCTGCCAAAATCTCGCGCTTGCCAGCATGGTTGGGCGGGCTGATAACGCCCTGTTCTTCCATTTGCTCAATCAGCCGCGCCGCGCGATTATAGCCAATTTGCAAACGACGCTGCACATAACTGGTCGAGGCGCGCCCATCGCGGGTGACAATCGCCACCGCTTGATCATATAGGCTATCGCCCTCACTGCCGCCGCCAAGCAAATCTGCAATTTCCTCTGGCGGCGCTTCGGTGACTTGTTCGATATAATTTGGCGCCGCTTGTTTTTTCAAAAAGCTGACGACTTTTTCGACTTCCTCATCAGATACGAAGGGCCCGTGCACGCGTTGAATACGCCCGCCGCCGCCCATATATAACATATCGCCCTGACCCAATAATTGTTCCGAGCCCTGCTCGCCAAGCACGGTGCGACTGTCAATCTTCGAGGTCACTTGAAACGAAATCCGACTTGGGAAATTGGCCTTAATCGTGCCAGTAATAACATCAACCGATGGCCGCTGAGTGGCCGTGATCAAATGCACGCCGGCGGCGCGCGCCATTTGCGCCAGACGCTGCACGGCCGCTTCAATATCCTTACCGGCGACCATCATCAAATCTGCCATTTCATCAATCACCACGACGATAAACGGCAGCACTTCGGTTTCAATAATTTCTTCTTCGAACATTGGCGCCCCACTGTCGGGGTCAAAGCCGGTTTGCACCCGCCGGCTCAATGTCTCGCCAGCACGCTGCGCCTCGGCCATGCGCTCATTAAAGCCTTCAATATTGCGCACGCCAATTTTCGCCATTTTGCGATAGCGGTTTTCCATTTCCTGAACCACCCACTTCAGCGCCACAACCGCTTTTTTAGGTTCGGTGACCACTGGCGCCAGCAAATGCGGAATGCCATCATAAACCGATAGTTCCAACATTTTCGGATCGACCAGAATTAAGCGGCACTGATCCGGCGTCATGCGATAAAGCAGAGACAAGATCATCGTATTAATGCCCACCGACTTACCCGAGCCGGTGGTGCCAGCGACCAAAAGGTGAGGCATTTTTGTCAGATCGGCCATCACCGGCCCACCGCCAATATCCTTGCCCAGCGCCATGGTTAATTTGCTCTTGCCGGTTTCAAAATCGGCACTGGCCAAAAGCTCTCGCAAAGACACAATCTCGCGGGTCGCATTTGGCAATTCAATACCAATAACATTGGCCCCCGGCACTGGCGCCACGCGACAGCTCACCGCGCTCATCGAACGGGCGATATCATCTGAGAGGCCAACCACACGCGATGAGCGCACGCCCGCCGCTGGCTCTAATTCATATAAGGTAACCACAGGGCCGGGACGGACTTTGCCGACTGTGCCGCGCACGCCAAAATCTTCCAACACAGATTCCAATAAGCGCGCATTGGCTTCCAGCGCGTCTTTGCTCAATACATTGGTTGGCTTCTTGGCGCGGATTTCGTTTAACAGGCGCAGTGGCGGCAATTCAAATTTGCCCTGCGAGTCGAAGCCCAAACTGGTTTGCGCTTCGCGGGCGGCGCGGCGACCAGCTTTCGGCGTGGTCTTTTTGGCCTCGACCGTCACCCCAGCCATTGGCGCAGCCGGCCCTTGATCGGCCAAGGGAGCGTCGTCAAAATCATCTGCCGCATCGTCACTATCGTGAGTTGGCTTGGCCCGCAGGCGCAAGAATTGAGCCATGCGTTGCATCGGTGCAGCCCATGAGGCTTGTGCGAAAAACCCAGCCATGGCGCTGGCGGCTTGTCGCGTATAGCGTAATTTTTTCAGACCCAGCCATAGTGCGTGCAAGCTGGTGCGCAGCCATGCGGCCGAGACCAGCGCCAAGGTCAAACCCGATAGGGCGAGGCCAATGGCGATAAATTGCTCGCTCAGGCGACTGGGATAAACCGACCATGCTCCCAAAACGGCATCCAAGCCATCGGCCAGAATTTGCCCGACAGCGCCGCCCGGAAATGGCGCATAAGGAGAGGCCGCCAAGCCGTAAATCGCCAGCCCCATGCTGGTCAATAAAACCCCGAAGAAGCCGGCGATAAGCCGCCAATTCGGGTGACTGACCGGCTTGTTTTGCAAACGGCGCAGGGCGAAAGCCAGCGTCGGCAAGAGAGCCAGCCAAACGCCATGGCCGATGAGCTGATAAACCGCATCGGCAAAAACAGCGCCCGGCGTGCCCAGCCAATTGCGCGTCGTATCAAGGCTTGTTGTGTTCCAGCTCGGGTCGGCCGGATTGAAACTCAGCAAGGCGCCGGCCATCAGCACAATGACCAGCAGAATGGCCACAGCCGTCAATTTCGACACGCCGACCGAAACATGATGGCCGAGCGCGCGCAGAGCTTTGCTGAGGCGATCGCGCCAACTCATGACGCCACCTCGTGAACATCGGCCAGTGGCGGCGATAAATGCGCGGCAATATCTTTCAACGCGCTTTCGGTTTGCGCCAAATCGTCGACCAAGGCGATGCGAATATAGCCATCGCCTATATTTCGCCCATCGGCATTGGGGCGGGTTAAATAAGCGCCCGGCAACACACGTATGCCTAATTGCTGCCAAAGCTGCAAAGCGGCGGCCTCGCCATTTTCAACCGGTAGCCAGAGAAAAAACCCGCCGGGTGGGCGGAAGAAGCCCGGCCAATTGGCAAATATTTTCTCCGCCACATCGAATTTTTGTTGATAGAGCGCGCGGTTCTCGCGGACATGAGCGTCATCGGCCCATGCCAAAGCGGCCGCATTTTGAACCGCAATCGGCGATTGCGGCGCGGCAATCATCCGCAAATCGAAAAATTGCTGCATCGCTTGTCGGCCGCCGGCGCAAAACCCGCTGCGCAGGCCGGGCAAATTACTGCGCTTCGACAGCGAGTGAAACGCTATCACCGGCGCATCCACATCTTGGTGCTTTTGCATGATTTGTAAAATCGACGGCGGCGGTGTCGCCTCAAAGGCGCGATCGTAAATCTCCGCATAACACTCATCGACCAACAGCATGAACCCATGTCGCTTGGCCAAGTCATAGGCCTTTTGCAGATAATCGAGATCTGCAATCGTGCCTTGCGGATTGGCGGGTGAACATAAATATAAGGCCCGCAAGCGTGCCAATGTGGTGTCGTCGAGGGCGTCCAGATCGGGCAGAAAGCCGGTATCTTCGGTGGCGTCGAGATAAAGCGGCGTGGCGCCAGCGGCAGTCACCGCGCTGGCATAGACTTGATAAAACGGATTGGGCATGGCCATCAGACCATCTGGTTTTGGCGGCGCCAGTTGCGCGGCCAAGAACAAACCTTCGCGTGTGCCGTTGAGCGGCAATATTTGCGAGGCCTCAGGCAGGCTTTCGGCGGCAATAGAAAATCGGCGTTGCAGCCAACCGGCCACGGCATCGCGCCAAGCTGGTAGACCGGCGATTGGCGGATAGCGGCCATAGCTATCGCTTTCTGCCGCCAAGGCTTGCAAAACGAAATCTGGTGCCGGATGGCGCGGCTCACCAATCGCCAGCGATATCGCAGGGCGTCCGGGTTGATGCGCGTCCAATAAGCCACGCAACCGCGCAAACGGGGATTGGGGCATGGCATCAGCTCGCCGATGTGGCATTTGTGTCTCCTAAAAATAAACCCGCAAAGGGCTTTACGCCCCTCGCGGGTCTATCGAATCAGCCTGACCTACATTAACGCGGAGTTGGCGCCATGGTCAAAGCAGCATTCACATTTTGATCAACCACCTAAACCGGTTTCTGGGTTAGCGGCAATTTTGTGGATTGATAAATCCGCCCCTTGGCGCTCTTCTTCTTCGCTCAGGCGAATACCAATCGTGCGCTTCAGCAGACCATAAATGATCAAACCGCAAATGGCAGCAAAGGCACAACCAGCGACGGTACCGATAATCTGGCTGGTCAGGCTAACGCCGCCAAGACCACCCAAAGCCTCTTGCCCGAAAATACCACAAGCAATGCCGCCCCACGCGCCGGCCAAACCATGCAATGGCCAGACACCCAAGACGTCATCGACTTTCAGTTTTTCTTGGCAATAGATAAACAGATAGCCGAATAAAATCCCCGCCAGAGAGCCAGTGACCAAAGCACCGATTGGATGCATGACGTCAGAACCGGCACACACGGCAACCAAACCTGCCAAGGCACCATTGTGCACAAAGCCCGGGTCAGACTTGCCGAATAGAAGCGCCGCCAGAAGCCCGCCGACCATTGCCATTAATGAGTTCACCGCAACCAGACCGGAAACTCCTTCGAGCGATTGCGCGCTGACCACGTTGAAACCAAACCAGCCAATGCACAACAGCCAGCTGCCCAATGACAACCACGGAATTGACGATGGTGGGAAGGCGCTACCGCGCGGGCCATAACGTCCGAGACGGGCGCCGAGCATAACGACAGCTGACAGAGCCAACCAGCCGCCAACACCGTGCACGACGACGGAACCTGCGAAGTCATGGAAGCTGGCGCCGAAGCTTTCTTCCAACCAGCTTTGGAAACCATAATTACCGTTCCACACAATGCCTTCAAAAAATGGATAGACCAGACCGACAATCGCGGCTGACGCAAGCAGCTGCGGGCCGAAGCGCACGCGCTCGGCAATGCCGCCTGAAATAATCGCCGGAATGGCGGCCGCAAAGGTCAGGAGGAAAAAGAATTTGATAAGAGAAATACCCTGAGGGCCATAAGTCTCATTGCCAGCGGCACCGCTGATCACACTGGCCGATGACAAAAAGTCAACGCCATAAGCGACTGAATAGCCGACAAAGAAATAGGCAATTGTCGACACGCCGAAATCTGAAATGATTTTGACCATCGCATTGACTTGGTTTTTGCTGCGCACAGTACCGACTTCAAGAAAAGCAAAGCCTGCATGCATGGCAAACACAAGAATGGCACCCATGAGAATGAAAAAGACGTCGCCGCCTACTAAAGTATGTGTCATTTGAACCCCCATTACAAAAAAGAAAGATATGCAAGTTACGTGCCATAAATGACATGGGCACAACCGCCCCGTGTTCTGTCGATTTTCTGCGCGTGCGGCGATTATCGGGCCCTTAGCACACTAAATTTGCCTGTTTCTTAGTCGCCGCCTATGATTGTGCCTAATTTTTGTGCGTTTTCGGCCGGCTGAGCTTTCAGTCGGGCGCAAAATTCTCCCCGCTGATGCTTGGCGCTGGACGGCGTGAAAATATTAAGGCAGTGTCACCCCATGACGAAGCCGCAAACAACCCCGCCTATCATCATTGCTGGTCAAGGCAATGGCGCCAAAGTGGCCGCCCTTGCGCTGGCGGCGGCGGGATTTCATGTGCAAATCGAACCACCGCAGCCATTGGCCGATATGCCGGACTGGCAAAACGTATTGGCCCTCAGCCCAGCCGCCCGTTTAATGCTCGAGACATTGGGCATTTGGCAAAATTTAGATGCGCCCAGCACCGCCGTTACCAATGTCGTTGTGCATGGACAAAAGCCGCAACGCCAATACGCTCTTTTGCCCCATTCCTTAGGGTTTGCGCCGGATCAAGGGGATGGGGCGCAAGAGGCGGCGGTTGATGTGATGGCGCATATTGTCAGCTTGGCGAGCCTGAGCCGCGCCATTGAGACAAGTTTTGCGGCCAATGAGAGAATAGAGCTTTTACCGGATATGATTGCCGATCATGACCCGCGCAGCAAAACCATCCGGCTTGAAAATGCGGCGCAAATGCCGTGCGGGCTTTTGGTCGATGCGGCGCGCGCCAATAAACCCTGGCGGCAAGCGGCGGCGGCGCATAGGGCCGATTATCAGGCCGTGGCCCTTACCGCTGAAATCGCCAGGCAGCAAGCACATGGCCAAATGGCCCAGCAAATTTTTACCAAAGAAGGGCCTTTGGCGCTTTTACCTTTGGCCGATGCGCACCGTTTGGCCCTCATATGGTCGCTGCCGACCGGCCGTGGGCAGGCGCTGGCCAAGGCCGAGGCGGCGGTGTTTAACTATGAATTAAACCGCGCAACGGATGAATTTTTTGGCCCGCTTGAGCTTATCGGAAAACCCGCCAAGCAGCCGCTTTTGCTGCATTTAGCGCGTGATTTCGTGGCCCCGGGACGGGTGCTGATCGGCGACGCTGCGCATATAATTCACCCGCTTGCCGGACAGGGATTTAATTTAACCCTGCGCGATATTGCTGAATTAGCCGATCAGCTACATCATGGCCGCCATTTAGGTCTGGCCAGTGATGATTTCAGTATTTTGGAAGTCTATCAAACGCATCGCCGCAGCGACGCGGGTCTGACCATTGCCGCCACGGATGGCTTAAATCGGATTTTTTCCACCGACCACAGCCTGTTGAGCGGTCTGGCCAGTCTTGGGCTGGGAGTGAGCGATGGTTTGGCGCGCCGCTTTCCACAAATACGCGCTGGTTTTGCAAGCCAAGCGGATCGCGGCGTCAGCCCACCGCCGCGTCTCATGCGCGGCGAGCCTTTTGCTGATTAATTAATCTTCAAGCTTGCGCGCTTCTTCCGGCAACATAATCGGAATGCCGTCGCGCACCGGATAGGCCAGCCCTGCGTCTTTGGAAATTAATTCGCTGGTTGTCTTATCGAGGGTCAATGGCCCGCGACTGACCGGACACACCAGAAGTTCCAGCAAATGGGCGTCGGGCCATATTGGCTCTTTGGTGTCATGATTATTTTCTGGCGATGTCATTTTCATTCCTATTGCATTGCATTGTCATTGCTGCCATTGGCCGTGGCCATTTGCGCCAATACCATTTCCGTTAAGGCAATCAAAATATCGGCCCGCTGGGCGAGACTGTCAGCCTCTAACAAGGCTTGTTTTTCTTGCGGCCCATAGGGGCTGATGATCGACAGCGAATTGACCAGGGCCTCATTGCTTGATTGCTCAATGCCGTCCCAATCGGCGGTCATGCCATTGGCGTCAAGATAACGACGCACCACATCGAGCAACCCATCACGGTCAACATCGAGCGCCCCTATGTCAGCAATCAAATCATTAGCAAATGGCTTGTAACTCGTGCGCACTTGCCGATAGGCGGTGGTCACTGGCAGTTCTTCTTCGACATTGAAACGGCAAATGCCGGTTAAGCTCACCACCATGCGCCCGTCATCGGTTTCGCTAAACGAGGTGATGCGGCCCAAGCAGCCGGTCTGCATTAATTTTGACGGGCCCTCGGCCTCTGCCGCGGTTTGTGGCGGCGCTGGCTGAATAATGCCGAGAAAGCGGCCATGCGCCAGACTGTCTTCGAACATTTTCAAATAGCGCGGCTCAAAAATATTCAGCGGTAATTGTCCACGCGGCAGCAACAGCACGCCCTCTAAGGGGAACACCGGAATGGTGGCTGGCAGCTCATCAATGGTTTTGAATTTCTGGCTCATAGACTTCCTAGCTAAATAATAAAGACGATAATTGCCGCCGGCCGGCCACAACCAATTCATCGGCGGCGCCATAGGCGTCGAAAAATTCTAATAATTGCTGACGCGCCGCGCCCTCATTCCAGTCGCGGTTGCGAGCGATGATTTCCAATAGGGCGGCAATGGCTTCTTCGCGACGACCCGCACCATGATAGGCCAAGGCCAAATCAAAACGTGCCTGATGATTATTCGCATCCGCCTCTAAGGCCGCCACCAGCGCGCTATCGTCAACCATCTCGGCGCCTTTATCGGCCATTTTCTGCGCCAGCGCCAATGCCGCACGAGCTGCCAGAATATCTGGGTCATTACTGGTCGGCGGTGCCATTTCGAGGGTTTGTTGTGCCGCCGGTAAATTTTCCATTTGCAAATGACACTGCGCCAGACCTGCAATCGCCGCAACATGGGTCGGTTCCATGCCAATAATATTGGCGAAGGCTTGACCAGCGGTGGCGATATCATTTTGTGCCAGCGCCCCTTGCGCCATTTGCATCAACTGCTCGACCTGCGACGGCCCCATTTGGGCGCCAAGATTTTTTTCAATAAATGCCTTGGCTTCGCTCTCCGGCAAGGCACCCATAAATCCGTCGACCGGCTGGCCATTTTTAAACGCAAAAACCGCCGGTATGGATTGCACTTGCAATTGTTGCGCCACAGCCGGGTGCTCATCAATATTCATTTTGGCCAAGCGCACCTGACCTTGTGACTGGTCGATTAATTTTTCCAAAACCGGAGTCAATTGTTTGCACGGGCCGCACCATGGGGCCCATAGATCCAGCAGAACCAGCTGGCTTTTCGAGGCTTCGATGACCTCGGCCATGAAATTCTCTGTCGTCACGTCCAAAATATTGGCGGCGGCACCATTTGCTAGGGGCGCAGCCGCGCCATTGGCAGACTTTATATCGTCGATTTTATTGCTCATTGATACTTCCTTTGCCTTAACATGGTGTCTTTCATGCCGATTGCCAACCCCAGACGCGCTTTAACTTTTTTTTGCTGCGATATAGTATGGAAACAGGCTTGTCAAACAGCAGACAATGGTGCATAAATCGCCTCGCTGTTAAGCAACAGCCATCTGTGATGCGGGCGTAGCTCAGGGGTAGAGCACAACCTTGCCAAGGTTGGGGTCGTGAGTTCGAATCTCATCGCCCGCTCCAGATAGTCTTTCGAAAATGATAGCTCTCACCAACCGCCATGGCCAAGCACGGCGCGGGCACTTAGGCGTTGGTTTAATTCAGAGCGTATCGCGCGCCATTTGAAGTGCATCGAATTAACCACAATCTCATGATCATAGGCTTTCAGCGTGTCGACAATCGGCGCCAGCTCAATCAACGCCTGCGGGCTTTTCTCAAACGCCGCCGTGCCATGTCGCGCCGCCCAATCAACCAGCGCCAAGCGCGCTGCGAAATTCGCCTGCTCTTGCGACAATGTATCGGCCGGCAATTCTTGATCATGGCCCCCATCAGCGATTTGGCGGCAACCTTGGGTAAAAATATAATCGGCAATATCGCGCATTTGGCTGGCGCTGGCCGCCGCCTGCGCGCCCAATTGGGCCGCCGCATAAATCGCTAAATCGTCGAGGCAAACCAAAATCAAACGGCTGCGGGCAGGGCGCAAAAGGGCGGTGAATTTAGCGTCAGTGAAGAGGTTGAAATGCTGCAATCCGGCGCGCGTGCGCAAATAGCCATAGAGCGTGGTTTGGGCAATAAATGCCGCGCGCTGAAAACAAAAATCCGCCAATTGGTCGGCGCCTTCAATCGGTTGCGGGCGTCGCCAAAACTGAAACCCGCGCCACATAGCCGCCAAATGCGATTGGAAATATCCCATAGCCCTTCTTTCTTTTTTATTTCTGTTATTGCAACTGCCTGCCATTCCCGCAATACTAATCAAGCGTTTGCAATATGCGTAAAATAAATCCCGCAAGGGTTAATAACAAGAATAAGCGCCGTAGCGCTAACTAAAGAGAGGGAGGTAATGTCCATGGCTACCAAAAAAATGCGTCAAATGCATTGGCAACGGACCCGCAACCTGACGTTTATCACGCTAGGAATCTGGTTTGTTTTCGCCTTTTTAATTCACTGGTTCGGGGCACAACTCAATCAAGCGTCATTTCTCGGTTTCCCACTTGGCTTTTATATGGCCGCTCAAGGGTCACCACTGATCTTTGTTTTGCTTCTTATGTGGTCCACTTATCGTCAGGAAAAAATTGACGAAGAGTGCGGCGTAGCAGAATAGGGGGCTGACATGAACGGACGATTTATTGACAATCTTTCGAAAGTCTATGGCCTTTATACAGGCGGCTTTCTAATTTTCATCGGCCTTATGGCTGGTCTCGAACAATTGGGTGTGTCAGCAGCAACGCTCGGCATTTTATTTGTTTCCTTTACCATTTTGATATACGCCGCCATCGGCTGGATATCGCGCACCATGCAGGTCGACGAATATTATGTCGCCGGGCGCGAAGTGCCGGCATTTTACAATGGCATGGCGACGGCTGCCGACTGGATGTCGGGGGCGTCTTTTGTTGCTATGGCCGGCGGCGTCTATTTCGGCGGCTATAGCTATCTCGCCTTTATCGTCGGCTGGACCGGCGGTTATGTTCTGGTGAACTCGCTATTGGCACCCTATTTGCGCAAATTTGGCTGCTATACCGTGCCCGACTTTATTGGCACGCGCTATGGCGGCAATGTTGCGCGCCTATTGGCGGTCATTGTTTTGGTGGTCGCCTCATTCACTTATGTGACAGCGCAAATTAACGCCACCGGCACGATTGCCGCGCGGGCTTTGCAAATTCCTTTTGAACTGGGTGTTTGGTTTGGCCTTTTGGGCATTTTGCTTTGCTCAATGCTTGGCGGCATGCGCGCCGTTACATGGACGCAAGTGGCGCAATATATTGTGCTGATTATCGCCTATCTGGTGCCAGTGGTCTGGATGTCCAACGCGCAAGGGTTTGGGGCTGTGCCGCAAATATCCTATGGCGCTGCCGTCGACCGCATCACTGAACTTGAGGCTTTGCATGGCGTTGGAACCCTATTGCCGGAGGCCCCTCAAGGTGGCTTGCGGGCGCTGACAACCGCTCATGCGGCGGCTTCAGACTCGGCTTTGGCCAGTTGGAAGTTCGTCACTTTAGTGCTGGTGTTAATGGCCGGCACAGCATCCTTGCCGCATATTCTAATGCGCTATTTCACCACCCCATCGGTGCGTGCAGCGCGGCGCTCTGTGGTTTGGTCATTGTTTTTCATCTTCCTGCTGTATTTCACAGCACCGGCTTTGGCAACATTCACCAAATTGCAAATTATGGATCCGGCGCTGGCCACTGGGATTATCGGCAGACCTGTTGCCGATGTCATGGCCATTGATTGGATTCAGCAATGGAGCAATGTCGGCTTCTTGAAAATTGTCGACTCCAATAGAGATGGATTACTGCAGATTAATGAGTTCTTCATGCGCGGCGATATTGTCGTGCTGGCGACTCCGGAAATCGCTGGCTTGCCTTATGTGATTTCTGGCCTCGTGGCTGCCGGTGGCATGGCCGCCGCCATGTCAACGGCCGATGGTCTGCTGCTGGCGATTGCCAATGCGCTGTCACATGATTTGTATTACAAAATCATTGATCCAGATGCCGATACGCGCACGCGTCTCATCGTCGCCCGCGTTTTATTGGTGGTGATCGGCGCCGGCGGTGCGTTTATAGCCAGCCTGCAATTGTCGAATATTCTCGGTGCTGTGGCATGGGCCTTTAGCTTTGCCTGCTCGGGCTTGTTCTTCCCATTGGTCCTCGGGGTTTGGTGGAAACGCGCCAATCGCCAAGGGGCTATTGCCGGTATGGGGCTTGGCTTTGCAGCCGGTACTTATTACCTCTATCTCGTGCGCTTCACCGATATGCAGCCGTGGCTGGGTCTAGACCACCTGCGCTTTGGCATTGTCGGTATGGCCGTTAGCTTGGTATCCATGGTTGTTGTGTCACTATTGACACCAGAGCCAGATGAGGAGACCCAAGCCATGGTCGACAAGATCCGCATCCCAAGCGGTAAGAGTATCTTGGCTGGTACCCACTAAAGTAACGTAAGTTATAAAAGGGCGGCGCAGATTGCGTCGCCCTATTTTATTGGAGACAATATGACGAATTTTCCGCTTTCCGTTTTGATCATTGATTATCTGCTCGGCCTGATTATGTGGACGCTGATTGGCCGTAGCGCGATGAATTTGTTTCAGCCGGAGAATTCAGATTTCTTTTTCATGAAAGCCTTTGTGCGGATGACCAATCCGCTATTGCGCCTATGGCGTCCCATCACGCCGCCTTTTCTTGTGCCGCCGCTGGTGCCGCTCTATGTCGCTTGGTTTTTCTTTATCTTCAGATTTTATCTGATGCCCTATTTCATGGGCTATTCGGTGATGGGCATGTTGTCGTTCCCGCTGGAAGGCGAAATTGCGGCCGGCATATATGCGATTTTCTCTGGCAATTAGCCATAAAAAGGGCCCCCGAAGGGGCCCTTAACAATCTATCCTGACGCTGCTTAGAACGTATATTTGGCAGAGAAAGTATAGCGATCAAGCTTACCTTTCGTGCTGTCCTCATTTTGACGCTCACCTTGCAGGAACTCGACGCCATAAGTCAGCTTCGGCGCAATATCCCACAAATAGGCGACATATAAAGAGCGCGCTTGGTGCAGACGACCGCCGTCATAGCCCGCCGTATTGGGGTCATTGTCGACATCAATATAGCTGGCACCAAAGTTGACCCGATGGCCCGGCTTGCCGGTTGGCACGCGCAGAGCAAAATAGCCACCTGTGCTTTCCACTGCTTCAAACTCGTCTGCGTCAACAATTGACCCCTCGGCTGCCGCGTGCAAACCGACGTAGCGGCCAAGGCCGTCGCCGGTGAACGCTGTGAACCTAAGGTCGGACGACTGACCAATATTGATGCGACCGGCGACATTGACGCCAAAGACATCTTCACCTGGCCCAGCGGCATCGACTTCGCGGCCAATAACCGCCACTGAAACGCTGCCATAGTCACCGCCGTGATTATAACGCGCGATCAAGTCAGGCCGTTCAGCTGAATCGGATTCTTGTACCCCGCCGTCAGCGTCATAGAAACGTGAGCGACCACTGTTCTCAATGGCAAAATCAAAATTGCTGCCATTGACGACAGGGGTGCTGTAGCGAATCTGTGCTTGGCGATTAAACACCATGCCATCCGACAAAACCAAGAAGCTGGCCGACTCTGGAACCGCCGACAGATTTTGGAATGTGGTCCACTCTTGGCCCAAAAGCCATCCATCATATTTGATGAACGCGCGGCGCAAACGTGGCGCATGACCATTGACGACGCGTTCGTCCGAAGCAACGCCAAGGAAGTCAAGCTCAAGGAAGGCATCAGCCCTTTTGCCGTTAACCATGCGGCTGAAGCCAACATTAAACCGAGAGCTTTGCGCCGTTAGGTCTGACGTATCCCAATCAACCTGCTGGCCAGTTGGCGTTAGGCTTGGGATATAAAAGTCACGGCCAATTGACTCACCGCTAATCCGCCCATCGCTGAAATGCGAGAGGTGAAAATCGAGATCGACATAGCCACCAAATTTTATTTTTGTGTCGCCGACAGTAATCGCATCGACGGCATACGCCTGCATCGGTGCCGCTAATAGCGACAATACCGCTGCATAGGCGAGTTTGCTTTTAAAATTAATCATGAATAAATCCTCATTCTTATTTTTATTATTCGGCTTTATTACGCTGCCTTTACGCCCGCCTCGCCAAAATTTCGACGACACTAGACATGTCTTATTCTTAGCAAGTTTTTGCGTGGCGACAAGCAAAACCCGACATATCAGGGGGCACGCGACGCACTGTTGCAAATATGCAAAAACCTCTCAGAATTTGCCAGTTTCTGGGGCCTTACGCACTATGGTCACAACCTATGCGTGCTATTTTTTTTGCTTTCCCCTAACTGTTGAGCGCAACAGTCGGCGGATGAATATCCAGACCAATGGCACGGCAATGCCGACCAGCGCCGCCTTCACAAGAATAGGGTCAAGCGACGGGACATGGCTGACCAAAAGGTCGGCCGGATAAAAAAGCAGATTGACCAAATAATAGCTAATGGCCACGGTTGAGACGCCCTCAACTGTATGCTGCAAGCGTAACTGGCGTTGCGAGCCAATATTGAGCGAGGCCAAAAGCTCGGCGTTTTGTCTTTGCAGGCTCAGCTCAATGCGGGTCTGTAAAAACGTCGCCATATTGCCAACCTGCTCAGCCATATTATGGCGCTGATGTTCGGTTGATTGATAAGTGGCAATGGCCGGACGCAAGCGGCGTTCCAAAAAGCCACCAACCGTGATGCGATTGTCAAAATCGGATTCCTGCAACGACTCCAACCGCGCCTGCACCAAAGACCAATAGGCCTGACAGGCGCTGAAGCGGAAAGAGGTCTGGCGCCAGATATCCTCTAACTCGCCAGCCAATTGGCTGAGCTTTTGAAACCGCTCTTCAGCTTTTAAACTGTCATCGGCCTGCGGCGTGTCATTGGGAATTTCTTGCGCGATCTCGCCCAGTCGCGCTTGGGCGGCGCGCGCATGCGGCAAACCAATCGCCGCGAAAGAGCGATAGGTCTCTATCTCCAGCACTTGCAAAGCAACACGCCCGACATCGCGCACATCGGCATCAGCGTCAAACGCCAGTTCAATTTTCGTGTGCCCATCCTCAGCCACTTTGAAATCGAAAAACACATCCGCCAGGCCGGCTTCCAAACGACTGGCGCATGTCCAGCTTTCATTGGCTCCGCCGCGCACCACGCAATGGCAGTCAACGGCGACGACAATCTCGCCCTGCATTTGCGACAGCCAGCCATCGGGCAAATGCCGTGCTGCTGATTGGCCAATGGATTTTTCGTCAATCACTGTGACCGAGACAAATTCCGTGTGGCGCTCAATATTAAATCGCACACCATCATGAGTGGCGCGAATGAGTTTGCCCTTTTCGGCAATATCCCAATCAACATTGGGCAGCACTTTGGCCATGCTTTCTTGCACCGACACAAAGGCGTTTTGGCCGCTCAGGCAAAGTCTGAAAATCGCCGTTGGCACGCCAAACCGAGGAAATGGCCGCGCATTAAGCTCATCCGTGACATCATTCAACCGCCAGTCGCGCTTATGCTGACCAGATTCAGGGGCCTGCCAGCTGTCAGCTTTTTGATCACTCATACAACACCTATTTGTGTTTTCCGGCAGCCCAACCAGCTGCCCTCAAATGACTTTCGGCGAAAGCCAAGGGGCTGTCCTCCAGCGCCGTTGCCAATGTGTCATTCCATCGGTTCAAAAACCCGAAGGCCGCCACCACAGCAATAATCTCTGCAATTTCCGCCTCGCTATAATATTGCCGCGCCTCAGAAAAGTGCTCATCGCTGGCGGCATTGGGCACGCTGGCCGCTGCCTGTGCCAAACGCAAAGCGGCGCGCTCGCCATCGCTAAAAAGCGGGTTGCTCTCATAAGACCAGAGGTTTTCAATTTTCTCCGCCTCAACACCGCGGTGATGCGCACTATGGGCAGTATGCGCTTGGCAATAACGACAGCCAGCGGCAGCGCTGGCGACATGGGCGATAAGCTGGCGCAAGCCGCCATCAAGCAAGCCATCTGGGCCAAGAATAGAACCAAAGAAAGCCACAAAGCCGCGCAGGATTTCTGGCCGATGCGCCATCATTTTTAGTGAGTTGGCCTCAAACCCCATAACCGCCGCCGCCAGAGCTAATTCCTCCGCGACTTGTTGTTGAGCCTCTTCGGGTGCGGGCGACAATCGGGTCATGGGCTTTTCCTCATAGATTGCATAAATTAGCCGCGGCTAGTCCGGCTTCTTTTTCAAAGTTACAAAATTCGCCGTCGACGACCCCGTCGCTAACAGGCGGCCTTCATGGTCATATAATTCGCCCTCAATAAAGCCGACAGATTTACCGCGCCGAATGACCCGACGAACCGACAATAAGCGCCCCGGGCGCGCCGGTGACAACATGGACACTTTGATTTCAAGCGTCGGGCTGATTTGCCCCCAGTCCAGATTTAATCCAATGGCAAAGGCCATGGCGTCATCCAACATGGCGGCTACATTGCCACCCTGAATGCCGCCCCATTTATTGCACAGCTGATCGCTGGCATCGAAAGCCATTTCGACAATGCCATTTTCTTTGTCGACGGCCAGCAACTGCAAACCCAGATGAGCTGAGGTTGGCGATGGTTTTTTGTCGGCCGCTTTGACATTCGGCGGCCAATCTTCTTTATCTGTCGTGAAGCCACCGCGTAGCGTTCCAAAAACCTCGACATCAAACGCATATGAACCCATAACGCCCCCTAACGGCCAAATTAAAATAGGCTTTCACGATAAACACGCTGGGCCTGCTTTTCAAGGTTTCAAGCGCTAGCTTGCCGGCCGGCAAAATGCTAGTTTCGCGCCATGACCATAGACAGTTCAGTTTGGGCGCTGGCGCCACAACATATTTTATCGCTGCCGATTTCGGCCGCAGACATTGATGACTTTGGTCACGTTAATAATGTTGTCTATTTGCATTGGATGGCGCGCGCCGCTTGGGATCACTCTAAAGCCTTGGGCTTTGACTTTGCCGCCTATCAACAACGCGATTGCGGCTTTGTCGTGACGCGCCATGAAATCGACTATCGCGCCGCCAGTTTTGTCGGCGACACAGTGCATATTGCCACTTGGGTGACGCAAAATGACCAGCGCTTGCGCTTGCGGCGGCGCTTCCAAATGGCCTCGCAAAGCCAGCAAATTATTTTAGCTTCGGGCATGAGCGATTTTGCCGCCATGAAAATTTCAACCGGCCGCGCCTGTCGCATGCCAGCTGATTATGCCGCGGGTTATCCGGTGATTGACGGCGCTGAAGAAATTTTCGCCCCGCGCGCCTAGCGAGCCAAACGATAGCCGCCGTCTTCGGTCAATAAAAGTTGGGCGTCTGACGGATTGCTCTCAATTTTCTGCCGCAATCGATAAATGTGAGTTTCCAATGTGTGCGTGGTCACTTGCGCATTATATCCCCACACTTCATGCAATAGCGTTTCGCGCGCCACGGTCACATCGCCTTGGCTGAAGAGAAATCTGAGAATATTTGTTTCTTTCTCAGTCAATCTGATTTTCTCTTGGTCATTTTCCAGCACTTTAATCGACGGCCTGAAAATATACTGACCAATCGGAATGGCGACATTTTCGGTTTTCGCGTGTTGGCGCAAATGCGCTCTAATGCGCGCCAATAAGACCTCAAAGCGGAACGGCTTGGTGATATAGTCATTGGCCCCCGCATCCAGACCTAAAATCATATCTGCTTCAGTGGCGGCGCCCGTCAGCATGATGATTGGGCAAAGAATACTATTGGCCCGCATTTTCTTACACGCCTCACGACCATCTTGGTCGGGCAAATTCAAATCCAGCAATACCAGATCGAAGTCCTCGTCAGCCAAAATTTCATGCGCTTGAGAAGCCGTTTCTACAAGGGTGATGTCAAATTCGTCGTGCATGGCGAATTGCTCCAACAGCATTTCAGCCATTGGCACATTGTCATCAACAAACAGTATTCTGCTTTTCACCACCGCTTCTCATTGCCCGGGTTAACATCTCTCGCTATTGTTTGCGTAAAGTAAACTCAATAACGCTCGACGACGCCAGTGGACCCGAACCTATGCGCGACGCCGCCAAGTGAGATTTGATTATGACCCACTATGACATTTTTGTCACGGCCGCCGATCAGCACCAAGGCATTGTCAATTTTGCCGGCTTGCAAAACCCTTGCGCCTTAGGCGCCAGCGGGGTGAGCGAGAATAAAGCTGAAGGCGATGGCGCCACGCCGCTGGGACGCTTCGCCTTGCGCCGCATTTGGTATCGCCCAGACCGTTGGGAGATGCCCGTTTCACCCGTGCCAGTCGTCGAATTATCGCAGACAAGCGGCTGGTCTGACGATGTTCACGACCCCGACTATAACCGCCCCATCATGCTGCCGCATAGCTATTCGCATGAACAATTATGGCGCCAAGACCATCTTTATGACGTGTTTATTGAGCTTGGCTATAATGACCAACCCGTGGTCGCCGGCAAGGGCAGTGCCATATTTTTACATTTAGAGAAAAATGATTTTCAGCCCACGCGCGGCTGTGTCGCCGTAGATGTCGCAATGATGCGGCATATTCTTGCCCACGCCAGCCAACAGACGATGATTGAAATCACCGCTTAAAATTAGTCGCGCTGGCCGAATAATTGTGTGCCGAGACGAATATGCGTGGCACCCAAAGCAATCGCTGTTTCAAAATCACCGCTCATGCCCATGCTCAATTTATCGACGCCAATGGTTTGGGCCAATTTACCCAAAAGCGCAAAATGCGGGCCCGGCGCTTGCGTCGCTGGCGGAATGCACATGAGACCCGCAATCGACAGGCCGCACTGATCTCGACAATAAGCGGCAAAAGCGTCGACATCAGTCGGCGCAACGCCAGCCTTTTGCGGCTCTTCGCCCGTGTTCACCTGAATATAAAGCGCCGGCAATTTGCCGTGTTTTTTTCCGGCCTTGGCCAAAGCATCGCCCAATTTGGGGCGGTCGAGGGTTTCAATGACATCAAATATCGCAATCGCCTGATCAACCTTATTGGTCTGCAGCGGGCCGACCAAATGTAATTCGACATCATCATAGGCGGCCTTAAGGGCGGGCCATTTTTCCGCCGCTTCTTGCACACGATTTTCACCGAAATGGCGCAGGCCCAAAGACAAAAAGGCTTCTATGTCGCTGGCCGGCTTGGTTTTCGAAATCGCTAAAAGAGTCAGCTCATGGCGTTGCCGGTCTGCCAGTTGCAGAGCTTTGGCAATCCGCGCCTCGACGTCAGCCAAGTTTTCAGCATGGCTGAGAGGCGCGCTTTGTGACTGTGTTTTATGTGGCGGCATTGGCTGCATCTCATGCGTTGATAAATCTTGCGCGTGGCCCGCGAAGCGGTCAAGCTATCGCGTGATGATAGCATATTCAAGCCCGCCGTATGCGCCAATGTCACGCCCCTACGGCCATATAATGATGAGCGATGTCGCGCGGTTTCCCGACTGGCGACGACATATTAGTGCCATGGCGCGCGGCAATGGTGTGATTTTGCGCGACTATGACCACCCGCAACGGGCGCTTCTGGCGGCAGAGATGGCAAAATTGTGCCGCCAGCAGGGGCGAGGCTTTTGGGTGGCCGGCGATGCCGCCTTGGCGCGGCGTCTGTCGGTTGGCTTCCATTGCCCGTCTTATTTATTGCCACGCCAGCCACAATTTACCGCCGCACCACATCTGCCAGCCACGGCTGCCGTGCATAATATGCGGCAGATACAGCAAGCCGCCCAGGCCGGTTTCCAGCTGTTGCTTTTGTCGCCGGCCTTTGAAACCAGCAGCCATGTCGGGGCTTCGGCTTGGGGGCCGGTGCGCTTTATCCAGCTGGCCCGCAGCGCTGAAAAATACGGCCTGCAGATTTATGCTCTGGGTGGCATGAATGACAAAAACTGGCGGCGACTGGCTGGCGGCCATGATGTGATTTCGGCCTATGCCGCCATCTCCGCCTTTCAGACCCATGAGGCGCCCGCCTAAGCGGTAGTTGGCGGCTGAATTGTCGCCCCAAGGTCTTTACTTTTGTGCCCCTGCACCATAATACTGAAGGCCGGAAAAAATTTTACGACAACCAGAAAAGTGGATCTAAAATATGCCCAACCCGCAAGCTGAACCGCTCCGCGCGAGCAGAAAAACCATTGAAAAAAAGGCTTTGATCGGCGTCGTCCTAGCTGGCCTTTTGGTCGGTTGCGGCTCGGTGGAATTGGAAAATGATTATCCTGAAACTTATGAGGGCGCGACGAAAGAAAGCGGCTCGCTTTTAGACAATCTTTATTTCGGCTTTGGCAAGCAACAAGAGGCTGATGCGCCAGCGCCAACCGAAGCAACCGATGGAACACCACCAGCTGTGCGCGGCTTGGCGGTCAATGCCTTTTTATGGCGCGCGGCGCTGGAAACCATTTCCTTCATGCCGCTGGCCTCGACCGACCCCGTCGGCGGCGTGATTACCACTGATTGGTATAATGGCCCTAATTCGCCTGACGAGCGGGTGAAAATCAATATTGTTATTCTCGGCCGCGAATTGCGCGGGGACGCGATTTCCGTCTCTTTATTCCGCGAGAAGAAAATCAATGGCCGCTGGTCAAGCGTCGCCGGTTCGGCTCTCGCATCGCGGCAGTTAGAAAATATTGTGCTCACCAAAGCGCGTGATTTCAAAATCGCCAGCGCCAAAATTGAGAACTAAACATCTTCCCGCATAGGACTTTTCATGACGCGTTATAATCCGTCCGAATCCGAAGAGGTTTGGCAGGCCCGTTGGGAGCAAGCCGAGTGTTTCAAAGCGCTCGATGCTGATTGCGGTAAGCCGAAATATTATGTGCTGGAAATGTTTCCCTATCCATCGGGGCGTATTCACATGGGTCATGTGCGCAATTACGCCATGGGTGATGT
>JAYOCI010000113.1:533-4964 GCA_038105345.1 Rhodobiaceae bacterium | reverse complement strand
GTTATAGGCGTGTCTAATTTACCACTTCACCGACAGAAAACCAAATTTTCTGATAGTTGCTATTTCAGGCGAAACTCATCTAAACATGATATTGGAAAGAGGAGCGATAATATGAGAAATTTAATTCCGTCATTTGGTACATTTGCGCGCTTTATCGTCTGCTGCGTTGTTTTAACCTTCTGTCTGGTCGTCACATCGACGCAATTCGCCCTCGGTGCTTTAATCGATTTAGGTGTCGATATTTCTTTCGCTTCAAGAGTGCAAACCACACTGCATGATTTGCAATCAATGAGTCCTTTGGTGGGCATTATTTTCGGTGTTGGCATGTTGATTGCCATGATCGTCGGCAGTTACATCGCCCGCGTGGTCGGCATTTTGCCAGGATTAGTGTTCGCTCTCGCCGGCTTTGCATCGGTTGCCGTGACCATTGCCTCAACCAAATTAGCCTTTGACATCACCGTCATTGTCGCCACCCGCCATTGGGATGGCTACATTGCTTTTTGCCTGATTGGCGCGCTTAGCGGCTATGTATTTCACCGCTTAGCTTCACGGCCTTCCGTGGCCGCTTAGCGGTCAATTTAGCTGGCTTTATATTCCAAACGCCGCGCGTGCAGCAATGGCTCAGTATAGCCACTCGGCTGTTCACGGCCTTTGAACACCAAATCACAAGCGGCAGCAAAAGCAATGGAATGATCCAGCTTATCAGCCATGGGAATATATTCCGCATCATCGGCGTTTTGACCGTCAACCACAGCCGCCATCCGCTTCATCGTTTCCATGACTTGCTCTTGCGTGCAAATGCCATGATGCAACCAATTGGCAATATGTTGGCTGGAAATCCGCAAAGTGGCGCGGTCTTCCATCAGGCCGACATCGTGGATATCAGGCACTTTCGAACAGCCAACGCCTTGGTCAATCCAGCGCACCACATAGCCCAAAATGCCTTGCGCATTATTGTCCAGCTCTTGTTGCACATCCTCTGGCGACCATTGCGGGTGGCTTTCGACCGGCATGGTTAGAATTTTTGACAAGGGCGCACGTGGGCGCGATTTCAACTCATTTTGCACCGCCTCCACATCAACTTGGTGATAATGGATGGCGTGCAATGTCGCTGCTGTTGGTGATGGCGCCCATGCACAGTCAGCACCGGCCCGTGGCTGGGCAATTTTCTGCTCCAGCATGGCAGCCATCAAATCAGGCATGGCCCACATGCCTTTACCAATTTGCGCCCGACCTTGCAGGCCACAGGCCAAACCAATATCGACATTCCAATCTTCATAAGCATTCAACCAGCCTGAGGCTTTCATATCCGCCTTGCGGATCATTGGGCCCATTTCCATTGAGGTGTGAATTTCGTCACCTGTGCGATCAAGGAAACCTGTGTTGATGAAAATCACCCGCTGTTTGGCGGCGCGGATGCATTCTTTCAAATTCACCGTCGTGCGCCGCTCTTCGTCCATAATGCCAACTTTCAAAGTCAGGGCTGGCAGGCCCAGAGCATTTTCAACAGCGGCGAATAAATCATTGGTAAAGGCCACTTCTTCCGGCCCATGCATTTTCGGCTTCACAATATAGACCGAACCCAATTTGCTGTTTTTCTGCGATGCGTCGGTTTTACCCAAATCATGTTTGGCCAAAAGACCGGTCATCACCGCATCCATAATGCCCTCAGGAATTTCATCACCGCGATCATCCAAAATCGCCGGATTGGTCATCAAATGACCGACATTGCGGATGAGCATGGTGGATAGGCCAGGCAAGGTGAATTGGCTGCCATCCGGGCTGGTGTAATCGCGATTGGCGCTCAAACTGCGGGTCATGGTGCGCCCGCCTTTTTGCATTTCAACCGCCAAGTCGCGGCGCATCAGGCCAAGCAGATTGCGATAGGCTTCGACCTTATCCTCAGCATCAACGGCGGCAACCGAGTCCTCGCAGTCCATAATTGTCGTTACAGCCGATTCCAAAAACACATCGGCGACATGGGCAATATCGTCTTTGCCAATATTATGCTCAGCATCAATCCAGATTTCGGCGTGGAGATCATTGTTTTTCAGCAAAACAGCTTCTGGCGCATCAGCTGCGCCGCGATAGCCGACAAAACGCTCAGGGTTTTTCAGTCCGCTAACGCCGCCTGGGTGGCTGGCCTGCAGAGCGCCATCGACAATCGCATAATGCGTCACATCGGCGTGATGAGCACCCTCAAGCGGCGCGATTTCATCAAGCAACGCTTTGGCGCGGCGAATAACCTCGGCCCCGCGATCTGGATTATAGGAGCCAACCGGCGCCCAGTCGCCTTCTTGTGGAATCGCATCTGTGCCGTAAAACGCATCATAAAGACTACCCCAACGCGCATTTGCAGCATTGACGGCAAAACGTGCATTTTTCACCGGCACCACCAATTGAGGGCCAGCGATTTTGGCAATTTCATCGTCGACATTGCTGGTTTCAATAGTGAAATCAGGGCCTTCTGGCACTAAATAGCCAATCTCTTGCAAAAAGGCTTGATAGGCATCGCTATCATGCGGCTGGCCTTTGCGGGCAATGTGCCACTGATTAATTTGCTCCTGCAAATCGTCGCGTTTTTTCAAAAGCGCTTTATTGGTATCGCGATGGGCGTTCAATACTTTGGCGCAGGCATCCCAAAATTCTTCGGCTGACACATCTGTGCCGACCACTGCTTCCTTGGCAACAAAATCAGCAAGTTGCTGGTCAATTTTCAGGCCTGAAATGGTTTCTCTTTGGCTCATCACGCGCTCCTCTAACCTCACTTTTAATTGCCGTCTTTATAGCCAGAAAGCAGGGCGGGTGGCCAGCCCTTTCCCGATTATCGTGCGGCTAGTTGAGGATATTTTTTAATTTCGCCTCATATTCTTTGTCCAATTGATGGATTTGATAAACACTATAGCCAACCCAGAGAATATAAACGCTGGCCAATAATAAAATCAGCCACATATTGCCCGGCATCGACATGGTGAAACTGAGATGCAATTGAATAATGGTGTAAATAATAATCGACCAAGTGGCGGCATAAATTCGTTGCCGCAAATTACCGCGTTTGACGACATGCGATAAGCGCGTCACCGTATACAGCGTCTGGTCAATTTTGTGATGCTCTTCTGGCATATTATTTGGCGACGGCTTAGTCATTTCGCATCACCCGCATTGGGTCAATGCTGCGGGCGCAGGCAGCCCCCGTTGAATGCGCAATATAACCAACCTGCTTTTTCGTATTGATAAGAAAATTGCAAACGCGCTGCGATTTGGATATCGGATCAAGCCCGCGTTTCAGCCTTTCATTATGCGTGGTAATGCCTGTCGGGCAGGTATTGGCGTCACATTGTAAAGCTTGGATACAGCCCAAGGCGAACATAGCCCCGCGCGCCGTATTGACGGCCACCGCCCCTTGCGCCAATGCCCAGGCAATATCGGCTGGCATAATCAATTTACCCGACACGCAAACCAATATTCTCTCGCGCAAGCCATAGGCTGACAGGCGCTGGATCAACAGCGGCAATGATTTATCAATGGTCAATCCCACATGATCCATTAAAGCAGCCGGTGCCGCGCCAGTGCCGCCATCGGCGCTGTCGAGGGTGATAAAACTCGGGAAGACCTCATGTTTAATCAAACTATTCAACAGATCATCTAAATCTTGGGCGCAGCCGAGAACGAATTTAATGCCAGTTGGTTTACCCGTGGTTTTCTTCACCCGCTTAATCAATGCCGCCAATTCATCGCCATTGGCGACGTCGCGCCGCCGATTGGGCGAGACGCTATCCTCGCCGACTGGAATGCCGCGCGTCTTGGCAATGCTTGGGGTCACTTTAGCAGCCGGCAAAATACCGCCCTTACCCGGCTTGGCGCCTTGCGATAATTTGATTTCAAACATCACGATTTGCGGGTTCTTGGCCAAATCAGCCAATTTGTCATAGTCCAAATTGCCCTTAGCATCGCGCACGCCATAATTAGCCGTGCCAATTTGAAACACAGTGTCGGCCCCACCCTTTTGGTGATATTCGCTAAATCCACCCTCGCCCGTATTGTGCCAAGCATTGGCCATTTTGGCGCCGCGCGATAAAGCAAAAATTGCATTTGACGACATCGCACCATAAGAGGTGCCGGATATATTCAAATAGCTATCGGTTGTGTAGGGATTGGCCGTATAGGGCCCGAAAGTAACGGCCCGCACATGCAACACATCCTCCTCAAGTTTGGGGTAAAAACTATTGGCAAAACTAATGGCACCCTCGCCATAAGTATTATAGTTCGAGCCAAAGGGAATAACCCCGCCGCGATCATCGGCCATGGCATTGACGAAATCGCGCTGGAACCTGTTAAACGGCAGTTCTTCGCGGTCGGCAGCAAAAAAATACGACCGCAAAAAAACCCCCAATTCCTTGAGAATATAGCGCAAATGGCCAAGCACTGGAT
>JAYOCI010000113.1:0-523 GCA_038105345.1 Rhodobiaceae bacterium | reverse complement strand
GGATAATTGCGATGAATGGAATTTTTAGTTTGAAACCGGTCGCGCAAATAAACCAGAAACAAAAACAACACGCCACAGCCGACAGCAAAAATAAATAATGAGGCGGCGAATAACAAAATATCGACAACCAGATCCATTGTTCTGTCTCCTTTTCAGAGTATTTTTATTGCCCAAAGGATAGCACTGGATGCGCCGCCAAGACAACTCAAGGTCTTGTTCAAGCCGCCAGATTCTGACACTGTAGAAAAGTCGGGGGAAGCAAAATGATACGCAAAATTATTCTATCTTTGATCGCTCTTGTGGTCATTGCGGCGGGCGCTTTAGGGCTTTATGTCAGCTCACTGACCCGCACTGAACAGGCGCGGCTTCTATTGAGCTGGACGATGTCGGATGGCGAAGCCTTGTTTCAATCCGCCGCCGAAAATTATGCCGCCCCTCCAGCCTTGCTCGGCTGGCTTGATGCGCGCCAGAAACAATCTTTGAACGGACAATGGTCGCTTATCGTCGACCCCATGGGGGTCGG
>JAYOCI010000006.1:0-25496 GCA_038105345.1 Rhodobiaceae bacterium | reverse complement strand
GCCTTGGCACCACCATGAATCGCCGGACAGAATACCCGGCAGAACCCAATCTTTTTGCTCTTGATTGCCGAATGTGTAAATCACAGGGCCAAGCATGCCAACGCCAAATGGCAGCGGCGGAATTGTACCAAAACGGGCACTTTCTTCATTGAAGATATATTTCTGCGTCACTGTCCAATTCGTGCCGCCAAATTCTTCTGGCCAAGACGGGGCAACCCAACCCTTGGTGTGCAAAATGCGGTGCCAAGCCAGAAAGTCTTCTTTGCTCAACTCGCCACGGTCTTTACCAATCAAATGTTTTGGATAATTTTCTTCGATAAAGCTGCGCACTTCCTCGCGAAAGGCGGCATCTTCGGGGGCAAATTCTACATCCATGTCATCTCTCCATTTTTGAAGTCATATGTTTACCCTATATGGCGGGCAAATCAATCATTGCGAAGCGAAATAAGAGGATAAAATGCCGCAGTGCCAAGCGGCAAAAAAACACCAAACGCAAAGTTCGGTTGCTTCTCGCTGCACGGTCGCGTATTTTCGACTGATGAAAAATGAAACGCACCCGCCATCCCCGTGTATCCGTACATGCGCCGTCTCTGGCCGTGTCGGTTTTTGCATTGGTTGCGGCAGAAAACTAGCTGAAATTGGTGGCTGGACCGGCTTTAGCGCGGCGCAGAAACAAGAAGTTTTGGATCAATTGCCAGCCCGCTTGGAATTGGTCAGACAAAGCCTCGCGCCAAGCTCCTAAACAGGCGTTTCGGCACTGGCAAACCATGCCAGTGTTGGGGCCAAATCAACCACCCCACCAATAACGATAATCGATGGCGGTTCCAATTTATGTTGTTGGGCTAATTGCGCGGCTTGCGCAAATTGCCTGTCACGACCCGCTGATTTGGGGTTGTCGCATGGGTAACAATGGCCACCGATTCATTGCCATCGCGCCCTGCCGCCATCAGCAAATCAGCAATCACCGCCAATCGGCTCATCGCCATATAGATGACAATCACCGGCGAGGCCTTAGCAATCGCCTGCCAATCCAGCAATTCATTTTCATGTTTGCCAGCCAAATGGCCGGTCACGAAAGTCACCGCATGATTAACATCGCGGTGGGTCACAGGAATGCCCGCATAACCCAATCCGCCAACCCCTGCCGAAATGCCCGGTATCACCCGAAACGGCAAATGCGCCGCAGCCAGCGCCTGAGCTTCCTCGCCACCGCGCCCAAAGACAAAAGGGTCGCCGCCCTTGAGCCGCAAAACCCGATGCCCTTGTTTGGCCAGTTCGATTAATTTATCGGTAATATCCTGCTGGTTCCATGACGGCTTGCCGCCGCGCTTACCTGCGTAAAGCAGTTCGGCTTCTGGCTTGACCAGCGACAGAATATCCTCTGAAACCAGCGCATCATAAACCACCTTATCGGCCTGTTTTAACGCATTCACCGCGTGCAGCGTCAGCAACCCCGGGTCACCCGGGCCAGCGCCCGCCAACCATACCCAGCCGGGGGCAAAAACCGGTAGCCCCTGCAGCTCAATATCTGGCACAGGCAATTCACTCAGCTTTAGCCGAACAATATCTTGCTGTGCGCCCTCGCGTGACGTGTCTGTGTCGTCTTTACTCATGCGCCGTTTATAGTGAAGCCGACGACATCTGCCAAATAAAACTCATATCGTATTTGCATGATTGAAACGAAAGCCGCCTAAACCAGCAATGCAATGATCATGCGGCTGGCGCTAACGAGCAAAAATCCAGCGAAAATATATTTCAACACTGGCTTTGACAAACGATGCGCTAAGCGCGCGCCATAGGGAGCGCCCATCATACTGGCGGGTATCATCAGCACAAAGGCCATCACATTGACATAACCAAGCGAGTAAGGCGGCAAATCGGCCACCGACCAACCAGCGACAATAAAGCCAATGGTAGCAGGCACAGCAATCACCACGCCAATAGCCGAAGACGTGCCGACCGCCTTATGCACATCGCGGCCCGACAAGCCCAATAAAGGCACCGACAATGTGCCGCCGCCAATGCCCATTAAAGCCGATAAAAAACCAACCAAAGTGGCGGCGGTTTTTTGCAAACCAACGGCCAATATTTTGACACTGCCCTCGCCGCCATCGCGGCTCAACAACATGCGCAAGCCCATGAATAAAGTCAGACCGGCGAAGACAAGCTTCAACCCGCTCGGGGCAATAAAGCGCGCCGCAATGGCGCCGGTGAGCGCCCCCATAGCGACAAAAACCAGCCAGCTTTTCAAAATATCGACATCCACCGCTCGCATCGCCAAATGACTGCGGGCAGACTGCGTGCCAGTGAAACAAATAATCGCCAGCGACGTCGCCACCGCCATGTGAATTTGCAAATGTGCCGGTAAATCAAAAAACACAAAGGTTTGAAACAATACCGGCACCAAAACAATGCCACCGCCGACACCAAGCATGCCAGCGATAATCCCAGAGGCAAAACCCGCCGCCAACAAAGCCAGCGCCAAGGCCATCATTTCCATTGAAAAACTCATTGCATCATACTCATGAACTCACAGATAAAGAGGCCGCATAGGCCGCTTGATGGTCAGCTTGTTTTTGCTCGCAATCGCGCACGACGTTCAAAGCCGCCCGCAACACACTGGCCGAGGCGTTATTTCCCGGCGCGTTCTCGCTTAAATAACGGCGCCATTGACGGCCACCAATTTGCCCCTGATACAGACCCATTAAATGCCGCGTGAGAGCGTGCAGCGGCACGCCATTGGCGACTAATTTTTCAGCATAGGGAATAAGCTGTTCGACAATCTCATGACGGCTCGGCATGGCGCGCTCATCACCATAAAACAGGCGATCGACATCGGCCATAAGATAAGGGTTTTTATAAGCCGCGCGGCCAAGCATCACCCCGTCAACATGGTCTAAATGGGCTTGCGCGGCGGGCAAATTTTCAATGCCGCCATTAATCACAATGGTCAGTTGCGGATAGGCTTTTTTCAACGCATAGACCAGCTGATAATCAAGCGGCGGAATTTCTCGGTTTTGCTTGGCGCTTAAGCCATCGAGCCAAGCCTTGCGGGCGTGGACGATAAACTGGCTAACACCGGCTTCCACGCATTTGTCGACCAATGCAAATAGCGCATCATGCGGGTCTTGTGCATCGACCCCAATACGACATTTCACCGTCACTGGCACATTGACGGCATTGGCCATGGCGGCCATACAGTCGGCGACTAAATCTGGCGTCTGCATGAGACAAGCGCCAAATTGTCCTGACTGCACCCGATCCGACGGACAACCGACATTCAGATTTATTTCGTCATAGCCCCAGTCCTCACCGATTTTCGCCGCCTCGCAAAGCGCCGCTGGATCGCTACCGCCGAGTTGCAGCGCCAAAGGGTGTTCCTCAGCATTAAAGTCGAGCAGCCGGTGCCGATCACCATGGCGGATGGCATCGGCGGTCACCATTTCGGTATAAAGGCGCGCATGACGCGAGATGAGCCGGAGGAAGAACCGGTCGTGCCGATCCGTCCAATCCATCATCGGTGCCACGCAAAATGTAAAATCAGCTTGCATGGCCTTTTGTCGCCTGTTTTACGGTTTTCGGCAAGTGTTAGGCGCAATCAGCGCCCCCCAAACAAACACGCCCGCCGTGCAAAGACGGCGGGCGCTTGTTGAAACCTCAGCCTAGCTTAGGATTTCTTGCTACTGGCCAATTCATTGAAAGGCACAGTCTTGTCGACGCGAATGTCTTGCGGCAGACCAAGCACTTGCTCAGACACAATATTGCGCAAGATTTCATCCGTACCACCAGCAATCCGGTAGCCGGCAGCGCCAATCCACTGATTTTGGAAAGCACCGGACATTGGGCTTTCATCGACGTCTTGCATAATGCCGCCTTGACCCTGAATATCCATGGCAAAAGACGCCAAATCCTGCATTTTCGGACCTGACACGATTTTACCGATAGAGCTTTCCGCGCCCGGCACTTGGCCTTTTGACAAAGCCGTCAATGTGCGGAATTTTGTGTATTTCAAACCTTGTGATTGCACATACCAATCAGCCAGTTTTTCACGCACATTAGAATCTTTAATGGCAGGGCCATTTTCTAATTCTGTATCGCGAGCCAATTTCAGCAATTCTTCATAGTCAACGCCAGCCCCTTGGCCGATCGCCAGTCGCTCATTCATCAATGTCGTCAAAGACACTTTCCAGCCTTCGCCGACATCGCCAAGACGCTGGCTATCAGGAACCCGCACGTCATTGAAGAACACTTCGTTAAACCCAGAGTCACCTGACATTTGCTTAATCGGGCGAATTTCAATGCCCGGTGTTTTCATGTCGAGGAAGAAAAAGGTCAGACCTTTATGCTTTGGCACAGTTGGGTCTGAACGGGTGACGATAATGCCATAATCGCAAAAATGCGCGCCCGATGTCCAAACTTTCTGGCCATTAATGACCCACTCATCGCCGTCTTTCTCGGCTTTGGTGCGCAGGCCCGCCACGTCTGAGCCAGCAGCCGGTTCAGAGAACAACTGGCACCAGACTTCTTCGCCATAAAGCGCAGGTTTGACATAGCGCTCATTTTGTTCAGGCGTTGCCCATTTCATCATTGTTGGAATGCACATGCCGAGGCCGATTTCAAAAAACCCGCGCGGCACGTCAAAGGATGCTTCCTCTTGCGAATAAATAACCGATTGAATCGGTGTGCCACCAAGGCCACCAAATTCAGTTGGCCATGTAATGGCGGCGTAACCAGCGGCGGCTTTTTTTGCCTGCCATTCTTTGGCCCGCACCAAACGCTCAGCCTCTGATTTTTCAGAGCGCCCAGCTTTGGCTGATGCTGGGTCGCGTAATTTTGCATTTTGTTCAAGCCATGTCCGAACTTCGCTGCGGAATTTGGCTTCTTCGGGTGTATCGTTAAAATCCATTTTAACTTCCTCTCATATACTTCTTCATGTGCTGGCTGCAGCAGATGTTCAGCTCACGCCACATTACCTTTCTCAAGCTCCGTAATGAGCCTGTCTTTCCAACGGCTTGCGCTGCCAAGCGACAAAGCCAAAAGTTTCGAACGCCGATAGTGGAATTGCGGGTTGGCTTCCCATGTAAAACCAATACCACCATGGGTTTGAATATTTTCCTGCGCCGCGAAACGATAGGCTTCAGTGGCGGCAATGCGCGCCGTGGCGGCAGCGATTTCTAAATCACTGGCATCGCTGGACAGCGCCATGGCACCATAATAACAGTTGGAACGAGCCAGCTCGAGCTTCACATACATATCAGCCAATTTATGCTTAATCGCCTGATAAGAGCCGATTTGACGGCCAAAAGCATAGCGTTCAAGGGCATAATCCTTAGCCATATTGAGCGCGGCTTCGGCCCCGCCGACTTGTTCAAAAGCGACCAAAACAGCGGCCCCCGCTTCCACGCGCTTATAGGCTGACCAGCCTTCGCCCTCATTGCCAAGCAATTCGGCTGGCGTGTTATCGAAAATAATTTCAGCATGGCCACGCGTTGGGTCAATCGTATTAACCGGACTGCGCGTCACACTGGCGTCGGTCAAATCAACCACGGCCAAAGACAGGGCTTGCTCACCGCTGCCGCCTGTGTTCACCAAAACAATGGCCACGCTGGCGGTTTCACCATCAGCGACAGGAATTTTCGTGCCGCTCAATTTGCCATTGGAAAAGCTGGTTTTGACACTATTAGGTGACGGCGCTTGCGCGCCCTCTGTTGCTGCCAATGTGCCAATGATTTCGCCGCTGGCGATTTTCGGCAACCAAGCCAGTTTCTGCTCTTCTGAGCCAAATAGCTTCAGGGCTTCGGCAGCCAGATAGATTGACGAGCTGAACGGAACAGGCGCTACAGAACGGCCAAGCTCTTCGGCCAAAACGCACAGTTCCAAAGCCCCTAAACCAAGCCCGCCATAGGCTTCTGGCACAGCGGCGCCTGCGAACCCAAGTTCGCACAGACCTTGCCATACAGCGTCGTCATGACTGGCATCGCTCTCAAGAATTTTGCGCACATCGGCCAGCGTGCATTTATCATCAAGAAATTTGCGCGCTTGATCTTTGAGCATTTTTTGATCATCGGAAAAATCAAAATCCATATCCGAAACTCCTCCCCATTTACTGAACCAAAAAGCTACAGCTTGTTATCTAGTCGGTCAATGCCGATTGGTCTCTGCAATGGCCGCCAAACTGCCGGATAAAAGCGCCTCAACAAACTCGCGGTGAGCCGACAAACTCGACTTCAAACGCCCCATATCCGGCTCATTTACCGCCTCTAGCAGCAGGTTTTCAATGCCAATCGCTGGCGTTTCTTCATTATCTTCAAGACACAGGCTGGCAATTTGCCGCAGTGTGGCAAAATAATGCGCCGCCGCCCGGGCCCCGTCATATTGCGCCACACTGAATATCTCGGCCTGATGCAAATCTGCAATCAACGCCGTCAAACTGCGCGCACCAATGAGCGCTTCATGCTGACAGCCCCAAGCCAATTGCAATGACTGGCAGGCAAATTCCAGCTCCATCAGACCGCCCTTGCCGCGACGAATATCAAACGGGCCGCGCACTGGATTGTGCTGCAACAGACGCGCCCGCATATCGGCAATGTCTTCAGCCAAGCTGGCGCCATCGCGCGGCTTAGACAAAATATCATGCAGGGCGGTGTTTAATTTATCGACCAAAGGCTTATCGCCAGTCAGCACACGGGCTCTGGTCAGCGCCAAATGCTCCCAACTCCAAGCCTGATTATTTTGATAATCGACAAAGCCAGATATTTTACTAACCAAAGCGCCTGCATTGCCCGACGGACGCAGGCGCATATCGACCTCATATAGTCGACCCTGCGCCGTCGGTGCCGACAACCCGCTGAGAAAGCGCCGCGCCGCTCGGCTCAGCCATGTATCGGCGTCGATTGATTTTGCCCCATCGGAATAGCGCGAGAAGTCATCGCAATCGCAAATCATAATCATGTCGAGATCAGATTGCAGGGTCATCTCACAACTGCCCAATTTGCCCATGCCCAAAAGCGCAAATTCGGCGCCCTCAATGGCACCATATTGGCGCTGCATATCTCTGACGGCGGCTGGTAAAAGCTGCGAAATGGCCGTTTCGGCCAAGCGCGTATAAGCCACGCCATGATCAGCCGCCATAACCGGATCAGCCAATACTTTCGTGCCAATGCTGAACATGCCCTCATGCACTTGCAGGCGCAATTCTTCCATCACATCTTCAAAACGCGCCGTCTCATCGCTGACCATGGCCGCTGGCTCATCTGCGGCTGGGGCGTGCGAAATCAGCATATCAACCAAACGACCATTGCCCGATAGAAACGAAATCAGCCGCGGCGCCAGCGATACAATATCGCCCAAAAGCGCTAAAATCTGCGGGTTGGATTGGAATAGAGAGAAAATCTGCACGCCGGTCGGCAGGCTTTCCAATAGATTGTGAAAGCGCACAAAACTATCGTCGGGATCGGCGGCTTGCGACAATATTGTGAGAATTTTGGGCTGCAATCGGGTGAGAATTTCGCGGCCTCGGGCTGTCCGCGTGGCCTTCAAACGACCCGCGTGCCAGCCGCGAATAAGCGTCGAAATATCCGCTGCCCGACGAAACCCCATATCGGTCAATGTTCTCAATGTCTCGGGATCATTCTCCGCACCGGTGAAAACCAAATTACCGGTCTCGGCTGACAAACTCTCAGCGCGTTCGAACAACATGCCATATTCTTGCGTCACATAAACCAAATGGTGCATTAAATCGGCTTCAAAAGCAGCCGTGTCCTGATAGCCAGCGAAACGAGCAAAGCGGTCAAACTCCTCGCCCGCCGTCGGCAGGGTTTGGGTTTGCTCATCAAGCCGCATTTGCAGGCGATGCTCCATGCGCCGCAAAAAATAATAAGACGCCGTCAAGCCGTCGGCTGCTTGCTGATTAATCCATTGTTTAGCGGCCAGAATTTGCAGCATATCGACAGTGCGATGACCGCGTAAATCACTATCGCGACCACCGGCAATTAATTGCTGGGTCTGAACAAAGAATTCGATTTCACGAATCCCACCGCGTCCCAATTTGAGATTATGCCCGCTGGTCGCCAATTTCGCGTGACCGCGCACAGCATGAATTTGCCGCTTCATGGAATGGACATCTTCAATCGCGGCAAAATCATAATAGCGGCGCCAAATATAGGGCTGAAGCTCTTTCAAAAACCCGTGCGCCGCCTCAATATCGCCAGCTATCGGGCGCGCCTTAATGTAAACCGCGCGCTCCCAATTCTGGCCCATAGACTCATAATAGCTAAGCGCCGCCGGCACTGGAATGGTCAGCTGGGTGGCACCAGGGTCAGGCCGCAGACGCATGTCGACTCGGAAAACAAACCCATCCGCCGTCGGGTTTTGCAACATGGCGGTGACATTGCGCGCCATGGTGACATAAAATTTCCCCTCATCTTGCGACCCCGCCAGCGGCAAAGCATCAGGCGTGTAATAGATGACAATATCAATATCAGAGGAATAATTGAGTTCCTGCCCACCATGTTTGCCAAGCGCCAAGACCACTAAACCTTGCCGCGAAAAGCTCGACAAATGCCCTGCCGTCACCGCTTCGGACAATAAAAAATCAACACTGCTGGCAACTGCTTTATCGGCCAATTCGCTCAAATAAGCGGTGACGGTTTCGACATCCCATTGTTCAGCCAAATCAGCCAGCGCCGTCACCAAGGCCAGATGATTGCGCGCAATACGCAAAATTTTCATCGCCTCATCACGCGAGCCAGCGGCGGCTATAGTGTCCGGCAAAGCCGCTAATTGGGCATCTAAAAAAGCGCGTGGCGGCGTCTCTAATAGGCCTTCCAGCACCGCAGGATAACGCCGCATCAAACGCAGTAAAAGCGAACTGCCCTCAACCACCCAAAGGAAAAAATCTTGATTGTCAGCCACTGCTTGGCGGGCAGCGGGCGATAAATTCTCGCTCACATCAAGCAGCAAATCAGCCGCGTGCTGCGGATCAATCGGCTTATGTGTCTTCGGCAGATGCTGGAAGAAGAGCTGATCCATCGACCTACACCCTTGCCGTCAAACATATCTCAGTACGCAAGCCCGAAGGCTGATGATTGGACAGGCGCAATTGCCCACCATGGCGGCGGCAAATCGCATCGACCAAAGACAGGCCCAAACCATTGCCGGGCCGTGACCGGCTCTCATCGAGGCGCACAAAACGCTGGCGGATATGGGTCAATTGATCAGCATCAACGCCGCGACCTGAGTCAGTGACAGAAATAAGAACCAGCCCATTATTGCGCGTCAGATGCAGCATTAAATGCGACGGCGACCCAGTGCCGTGAACCAACGCATTTTCCAATAAATTAATCAAAGCTTGCGCCAGCAAATGCCGATCGCCCATCACTTGCGCCGCGGCCGCTTGGCCATCAATGGTATAATCAACCGTCCAGCTGGCTTCTTCAAACACTGGCTGATAAAGCTCCATCACATCATCGACCAGCGATTTGACGGCAATCGGCTCTTGCTGCAAGTCGCCAGAGCCAGCTTCCATACGCGATAAATCCAGAATGGCGGTGAACAGGCTGAGCAATTGGTCAATATCAGCCAGCCCCTGCTCAATGTCGTCGGCCTGCGCCGTTTGCTGCATGTTCAGCGCAAGTTTTTCTAAACGCCCCCGCAAGCGCGTGAGCGGACTGCGCAAATCATGGGCCAAATTATCGGTCACTTCGCGCATGGCCAGCATCAGGCTTTCAATACGGGCCAGCATTTGATTGATTTGTGTTTCCAAATCGGCCCATTCATCTTGGCTTGAGGCGGGTGCGATACGGGCGGAGAAATCGCCACTCATAATCGCCCGCAGGCTGTGGTTTATTTTCTCAACCCGCGCCAGCGCTTGCCGCCCCATCAGACCGCCGCCAATGACACCGAAAATCGCCAAAAACAAGAGGGCCAAGAAAAACCCGCGGGCCAAATCATCCATGGTCGCCTGCTGGGCTGACAAATCGCGACCAATCAAAAGAACGAGATTATCGTCAAACCGAAGCACCCGCGCGCGGGCTTCGGCAAAGGGCGCAGGCAGGCGCAAATGTAGCCAACCATCCTCTTGCATTTGCGTATCGGCGGGGGCCGGAAAAGCGGTGATATTACCCGCCATATAGCGCCCCAAACCATCGGCCAGCAAATAGACCCCGACACCGCTCAAGCGGCTTTGCTGAGCGACTAATTTTTCAACGGCTGGCAGACCGCCAAGCGCATAGCTCTGGTTCATCATCGCCGCATCGCGCCATACGGCTTTGTCATTATTGGTCGTCAAAACCCGATTGATTTGGCCATGGAGAAACAGCAAAACCATGCCGGTCGATAATAGAAAAAGGCTGAGGTAGACCAGCACCGCGCGAAAGCTTGAAACCCGCAAAAGCCGACGCATTATATATCGTCCAATTTATCTGCGCTTTGCAGCATGAAACCGCGGCCTCGCAAAGTGTGCAAAAGCGGGGCGTCGAAACCTTTATCGAGCTTATTGCGAAGCCGCGAAATATGCACATCAATGACATTGGTCTGCGTATCAAAATTATAGCGCCAGACATTTTCCAGCAGCATTGAGCGGGTCACCACTTGCCCCTTATGGCGCAAGAGATATTCTAATAATGAAAACTCGCGGGCTTGCAGGGCAATCTCTTGCGTGCCGCGCGTTACCCGACGGGCAATCATATCCATGGTTAAATCAGCCAAGCTGAGACTGGTTTCTTGTGACGGTTGCTGGCGTCGCACCAGCGCCTCAAGCCGCGCCCGCAACTCTGCATAGGCAAAAGGTTTGACCAGATAATCATCGCCACCGGCTTCAAAACCAGCCACCCGATCATCAACACTATCAAGCGCTGTTAGAAATAAGACTTGAGTGCCGATACCTTTTTGGCGCAATTGGCGCACCAAATTCAGACCATCTAATTTGGGCATCATGCGGTCGATAATCAGCACGTCAAAGTCATCTTGCAGCGCCTTTTCGAGACCGGATTCGCCATCTTCCGCATAGGCGACATCATCGCCATCGCAATGCAAGCGATCTATCAGCAGCTTGGCCGCCGCAGGGTCATCTTCAACAAGTAAAAGCCGCATCATTTGTCCTTTGGCTTATTCTAGCTGTTATTCGACCGGCTTAGAAGGGGGATTGCGCAAAAGACGAAAAGCCCAAAATCCGCCCAAAAGAAGAATAATGAGCGGTGTCATCCAGAGTAAAAAAGTGTGCCCACCAAATTGCGGGCGGAATAAGACAAATTCGCCATAACGGGCGACGACCGCCGTGCGAATTTCATCATCGGTTTCACCTGCCTGCAAGCGCGCCCGCACTAATTGCCGCAAGTCGCGCGCCAAATCGGCATCACTATCGTCAATCGATTGGTTCTGGCACACCAGACAACGCAGCTCGGCCGACAAAGCGCGCGCCCGCGCTTCTAATTGCGGATCGCTTAAAGCCTCGCCCGGGGCAATGGCATGAGCCGAAAGCGACAAAGTCAATGACAGGCTCAATGACAGGCTCAATGATAGAAAAAGCGCCGCCAATAATCGTTTCAGCCCCATCATGTCGCGCCCTGCCCCGACTTCGACACGCGGGCGCGCAAGGCGAAACCGCCGCCAATCGCCATTAATAAAGCACCGATCCAAATCAACGCCACCAACGGATGGAACCACAGACGCAAAACGCGTTTATCGGCCACTGTCTCGCCAATCACCGCATAGAGATGACCGCTCAAATCCGTGGTAATGGCCGCTTCCGTCGTCTGCCCACGTTCGGCTTGGTAGAAACGCCGCTCAGGCAGCAAAACTGTGCCCTTATGGCGGCCTGACAGATAGCTAATCTGCCCCTGTTCGGCTTGGTAATTTGGCCCTTCAACCTCGCGCACTCCATCAAAGCGCAACTGCCGCCCCGCCACTTCAATCGTCTCACCAGCCTTTGCGGCGACGACAGTTTCCGATTGCCACATAGAGGCGGCGATGACGCCGATAATCGTAATCGCCAAACCAGCATGGGCCAATGGCGCTGAAAAGGCTGTTGCCGGTAGCCGCCACGGCTGGCGCAAAACCTGCCAGCCATAGGGGCGCAAACGCTGATGCAAATCGGCCAAAGCGCCGAGGCTCAGCCACACGGCGCCACCAATTAATAAAAGCGCAATCAATGGCACGCCGGCTTGCGTTATCGACAGACCCAAAACCACAAGCAGTGATGCAAGGGCGGCAATCAGCAAACCATTCATTGGTGCCAGCAAGCGTCCGGCCTGCCAAGTCAACAAAGGCCCCAGCGGAAGCAGAATGATAAATGGCAAGGTCAGCGGACCAAAGACAGTATTGAAATAAGGCGCGCCGACAGAAATTTTGCCCAAGCCCAGCGCATCAAGAACCAGCGGGTAAATCGTGCCGATAAATACGGTCATCGTGGCCGCGGCGAGGAAAATATTATTGGCCAATAAAAGCCCTTCACGGCTTACCGGCGCGAAGCTTCTGTCTTCTGACAGGCGCGGCAAATATCGCCCATAGAGGGCCAAAGCGCCGCCAGTGAAGAGCGCTAAAATCGCCAGAATGAAAATCCCGCGCTCGGGGTCATTGGCAAAAGCGTGCACCGAGGTCAGCACCCCTGAACGGACCAGAAATGTGCCGGCCAAGGACAAGGAGAAAGTCAAAATGGCGAGTAATAAAGTCCAGCGTTTCAGCGTATCACGACGCTCAGCCACGAGAGCTGAATGCAATAGCGCCGTGCCTGAAAGCCATGGCATCAGCGAGGCATTTTCCACCGGATCCCAAAACCAAAACCCGCCCCAACCAAGCTCGTAATAAGCCCAAAAAGAGCCAAGCGCGATGCCAAGGGTGAGAAAAATCCATGCCGCCAAAATCCAAGGCCGCATCCATTTGGCCCAATCGCGGCTTGACTGATCCGTGGTCAAAACCGCAATGGCAAATGCAAAGCTCATAGAAAAACCGACATAACCGGCATAAAGCAGCGGCGGATGCGCCGCCAGCGCTGGATCTTGCAAAATCGGCGTAAGGCCGCGCCCCGCATAGGGAGCTGGCAAAAGGCGGGCGAAGGGGTTGGAGGTAAATAGCAAAAACGCCAAAAAGGCCGAGCCAAGCCAGCCCTGCACCACCAATACCATGGTCGAGAAACGATCTGGCAAAGCCCGTGCGCGCTGCGCGAAAAAGGCGCCATAGGCGGCAAGTATCAGCGTCCACAATAACATTGAGCCTTCGTGATTGCCCCACACGCCGGCAAATTTATAGATCCACGGCTTGGCTTCATGGCTATTGCCATAGACGATCAATAGCGAAAAGTCAGACCGCAAAAACCCGTAAGTCAGCGCGGCGAAAGAAACCGCCAGCAAAACCACTTGCAATTGCGCCGCCCGTTTGGCCAAGTCGCGGCCATAGGTTTGGCCACGATATAATGCCCAGAGCGGCACGAAGGCTTGCACCAAGGCCACGCCAAACGCCATGACCAGAACGAAATGACCAAGCTCAGCAATCACCGGACGCCCTCAGTCTCATTGTCTGGCACCCATTTACCAGATTTTTTCAGCGCATCAGCGACTTCCGGCGGCATATAAGTTTCATCATGTTTGGCCAAAACAGTATCCGCGACAAACACGCCAGAGCCGTCAAACCGCCCCTCTGCGACCACGCCTTGGCCTTCGCGGAAAAGGTCTGGCAACATGCCCTCATAGGTCACGGCAATGGTTTCAGATAAATCGGTGACGTCAAAAGAGGCACGCAGACCGTCGCGTTTTACACTGCCTTCGCTCACCAGACCGCCGATGCGCAAAACCGTGCCCGGCGCGACCGGCGTTGCGGCCAATTCGCTTGGCGAACGGAAAAACACAATATTGTCTTCCAAAGCGGTCAAAGCAATCGTCGCAGCGATTAACAAAAAGCCAAGGCCGGCAAAAATCGCTGCCATTCTGGTTTGTTTAGGGGTCATCGGAACTCCAAATTTACACCCGACTATAACGCAAAATTTCGATATCTGACCATGCTCTGATGCCGCAGGGGAGAGGTCTTTATTTTAACGCATCGAGAAGCTGATCGAGTATCTTTGCCAAGGGAATATTATCGGGCAATTCATCACGCATGGCCTGCCACAGAGCCGCGGCCTTTTGCGGCTGGTTTTGCTGCTGCCAAGCCATGCCGCGCCAGAATCGCGCGCTCATATTACGCGGGTCAATTTCCAAAGCCTTATCGAGCAGAGCGACCGCCGGATCACTCACCACACCCTCATCGACTTCAATCAAAGCCTGCGCCAGCCCGCCATAGGCCTCGGCATCGCCGTCGGTTAATGCCAACACCCGACGCCAAGCATCGGCGGCTTGCGGATATTGCTTCACTTGGCCACGCAAGCGCGCCATCAGGCGCCAGCCTTTGGCATCATCTGGCGTGGCGCGCAATTGCTGTTCGAGGCGCACCAAAATGGCCGCCGGCGGCAATTCGGTTAATGCCCCCTCTAGCCGAGGCGCCAGAGGTTGGTCGGCTTCTTCCGGCGAGCCCAAAGTCAAATATAAGCCACCGCTGGCCAAAATAATCAGTGCCAGAAGCAAAATGACCCGTCGCTGATGGGCCTGCGGCTGCTGGCGAAGTGGCGCACTCAGCCACCATAGGCAGAGAAAGCCAATTAAGGCGGCTAAGCTGATAACAATGAGCGGTGTCGGCATAAATTAAAAACCAACAAAACTGACGACTTCATCAAGCGGCGCGCGCGGCGACTCCAATTGGTTAATCGCCGCATCTGGATCAGCATAGCCAAGCGCCAAGGCGCAGAAGAATGTCATATGATCAGGAATATTCAGGAAGCTTTTAATGCTCGGGCTCCATAAGGCCCAAGCCTCTTGCGGGCAAGAATGTAAACCGCGCTCGCGCGCCAAAAGCATGATGGATTGAATAATCATGCCCATATCCGACCATTGGCCTTCTTGCATGGTTTTATCGAGGGCGAAAAATATTGCGCAAGGGGCGCCAAAAAATTCGAAATTGCGCGCCATTTGCCCAAGCCGGCCGAGTTTGTCCTCGCGGGCAATGCCCAAAGTTTCATACATGCGTTCGCCAATATCGCGGCGGCGCGTGTCATAGGGCTGTTTCAACTCTGGCGGATAAATATGATATTCAGAACCTTCACCGCCTGGCTTTTCGGCCATTTTGCTTTGAATGTCGGCGACGAATCCCTTCAGCGCCTCACCCTGCACGGCCCACATATGCCATGGCTGCAAATTGCCGCCAGATGGCGCACGGGTCGCGGTTTCAATGAGATATTTGACCTCGCTTTCCGGCACTGGCGTGTCGAGAAATGCGCGACACGAAAAGCGTGTTTGCAGCGCCTCAGTAACACTGTTTGAAGCGGTGGTTAATCTTGACATGAAAGCCTCCCTCATCATGTAACGCCGCAGCGAATGCGAGAAACATAGCAGGTCACCCCAACATGGCAAGCATTGCGCGACCTATAATGAGGGAATGGGCAGGATGAAATAAAAAATATCCAAGACTAATTGACCGCTGCTGAAAGCCCCGCCCTCAGGGGTTAAGACCAGAGGCGTGTCTTGCCAAAATACTGATGGCGGATTTGCTGGCCCATTAATCGTCGACCCAGAATCAAGAGGCAAATTTGTGCCGAAACGATTAAGCCCATCGCTCGTGCCCAATTGCCAAGCCGTGGGGCCAGTGATGGAATGGGTAATCATGCCAGTGACACCGAAAAAAACACTATGGCTAGGTATCATCAGGCTGGGCAGGCTCTGAGAAAAATCATATAGCCCGCGCTGGCGGCTTAAGCTGAAATCCGTAGCACTGCCAGTGTTTATGCTGACCCATTGATTGCCATCATAGGCCAAGAGGCGTTTTTCATCTGCCACCCAAAGACGCCAGCCAATTTGTGGTGTTGCATAATGCCATTGCGTGTCTTCAAATATTGCCACTTGCCCCTGCCGTGTGGCCCACTCATCGGCGGCGCCATCGGCGATTAAATAGCGCAGACCATTTTCCGGCATGGCTGGCGGTGAGGTCATGGCACGACTGGCGACTGATAAATGCACCAAACCATCGAGGCGACGCAAAGCCTGATTAATGGTGACGTGTTTTTGCGCTTGTTCGGGCATTAAATAATCAAGCAGTAAATGGGGAGAAGCATCAGAACTCATGGCGTGTCCTTTCTAAATAATAATGGCGCGAGATTGATAGCCAGCCCCTTGCGTGGCACTTATTTGCGCCACGCCAATGCGCCAATTTCGCGGCGTGTGCGCGGCTTGATGTTGGGCCCGCAGACTGGCTTCATATGTCCATTGAGGCACCTGCGTTTGGCTTTGAAAAATAATGTCATCATCGGCCATCACCGAAACTTGATAGGCCTCATGGGTTTCACCCAAGGGAATTTCGGCAGCCTCAAAATCATCGCCAGCAAGTCGGCTGCGGCGAATCCAAGTGATGTCAATATTGCCATTGGCATCAACCCGCTGGCGCAAATGTGCCGGTGCTAAACAAATTAGCCCGACCCGCTTGGTGGTAAATACGCCGCTTTGCCAGCCATAGCCCTCTCTCGGCAGGGCGCTAGGCCCATAGAGCAAACTGGTCTCACGGCTTAATTGCGTCGGCGCTAAGTCCAGCGGCACTAATTGTGGCGTCAGCACAACCACCGCCGCTCCAGCTTCCAGCACATCGGCCATCACCGCTTCGGAGCCATTTTGTCCGCGCAAAAATACGCTGAGCAAATAATGATTGGGGGCAATTAATTCAGCATTCACAAATTGCATAACCTCCCAGCCCTGCGGGGTTTGTAGCGCCAACACATTACCGCCCTGCAGCACTTGCTGGGGCGTGAGGCTCGACAAAATCGCGCCGTGAATCTCGACCTGCAAACGGCCACCGCCATCCCATCGACCAATAGGCCCCGCCGCCAGACGACTTTTGGTCTGCCCAAGGCTTGCCGGATAAAACAGGCTTTGCAGATAGGCGCCATTTTGGTCGCGGATTTGAACATCGCCTGGCCACGGATCGGCAAAACTGGCGAGTAAAGGCTGGCCCGCCTCATTGGCTGGCTGGCTTCGTAGCGGCAAGCGCGCTGGCAAATCCAAAACCTGCAGCATCGGGCGCGACACCACACCGAGCGGCAAGGGCGCGGCCTGTGTGCTGACGGATGTTAATTGCGATTGATATAGGCCCGCTTGATGGCGCGTGGCGGTAAGCTCAACATAGCCAGCCAAGCTGATTTGCGTGACCCGCCATTGCTTTTGCCCAATCTGGATAATATCGCCCGGCTCGAGTTTGATATAGGCCGGCGATAGGCGCACACTCAGCGTCTCGGCTGACTGGCGGGTTTCATGCAGCAATCGTGCGGCCAATGATTGTGCCGTATAAGAAGACAGCGCAATTGGTATCGACACAGAAACAACCGGTCGCTCGCCGCCCAAATAATGGGCGCTGACACATTGCGCGCCATAGTCATTTTCGGCGTCAATATAATGCAGGTCGAGACGCCTCGGCAGCGCCGCCTCATTTGGCTGGTGATAGCGCAAACTCGAGCTTTGCCCTTGCCAGATAATATCATCAAGCTCGATAGGGCAGACCGGCTTATTGGCGCGACCAGAAAACTTCAGCCGCTGGCGACCGGTCAATACATCGACGGCAAAACTATTGACCAAAGGCGCCAGCGCATCGCGGGCCGACACCACACCAACAACGGCGTATCCTTCGACATGGCCGTCAATCTCGCATATATCGCTGGCTTGATTGGCGTCGCTGGCCACTTGCTCCAGCAATAGGGCTAAAGGTGCGGTTGAGCTGCGGCCATTGATCCAATGTCCGCTATGCCAATTCGGGCCATCAGCCCAAATATCGGTGCGATAGGGAAAGGCAGGAAATGGCCGCGCGTCCCATGCCCAGATAAAGATTTTATCGCTCGCCACCATTGGCTGATGATAAATTGACGACGTCGGATTATGGGCCGCTTGGCGATAATAATTGCTGAAAGCGGTAAGATAGGCACGCTGAATATGGTCGTCACGTTGACCATTGGAAAAATGCGGCACTGCGCCCTCCGACGATAGATGATCAGGGAAAACATTGGGTTGATTAGACCCTTTATCGACCGCCGGACAGCCGACTTCGCTGAACCATATGGGCTTGCTTTGCGCCACCCAAGCGGTCGGCGCTTGCGATTGATTTTGCCGCCGCGGGCGGTGGCGGTTTGACCACCAGCCATGAATATCTTTGGCGCGATAAAGCCAGACTTCAGCATTATCGGCGCCATCGCTAATCAGCGAACGGTCTTGAGAGCGCCGCGCCGCATCATCGCGATAATGCCAATCATAATATTCACCGCCTTCAATATTGGCTTGCAAATAGTCATTATCAGTAATCGACGCCACCCCCGATTGGGCGTCCAAATGGGCCTGCCCATCACGCCAATCCGACAGCGGAAAATACGCATCAATGGCGATAAAATCGCATTGCTCATGGCTCCAAAATTCATCCAAGGGAAAGTCGACAAAACCATCTGCTTCGACGCGGGCGCCATATTCAGACCAATCAGCGGCATAGGAAATTTTCGTCTCCGGTAATATGGCGCGCACCTCTTGAGACAAATCAACCAAGGCGGCGGCAAAGGGATAGACCGTGTCACTTGAGCGCAAAGCGCTCAGGCCGCGCAATTCTGAGCCTAATAAAAACCCTTCGACACCACCGGCTTGGGCGCATAATTCGGCATAATGGCGCACCATGCCGCGCAGGCAAAATAAGTCATCAGCGCCTTGCCCATGAACGAAATTGTCAATCATATCGGCTATCACCGGCGTGCCATGCGGTGAGCCCTCTCGCGCCGGCGCCGGATCGCAAGTGATGCGCCCACGCCATGGATAGGCTGGCTGGAAACCCTCACTATGGGGATCGGGCAAATCATTATCGGCGGCAATATCCATCATGATGAAAGGATAAAACAGGACGTCAAAGCCGCGTCGTTTCAGATCTCTAATCGCCGCCAATACGCTGGCATCACTGGGCGTGCCACCAAAGGCTGGCCGGTTATTGACATAAGACACGACAGAAGCGGTGGCGCGGTCGAGACCGGCCACTGACCATTTGGTCGGCAATGTGTCTTTGGTCTTATTCTCCACACGCGGCTCAAGACGGCAATGGGCGGCACGCAAATCTGTGCCAAACCAACTAACCACAAGGGCCACTTGTCGACACTCACTATATGTGTCTTGCAATTCATTGAGCGACAAATCCCAATCCGACAAGCCAGCATGAGCATTGACATTTTCGCTGCCAGCGCGGCCAATGCCGAGCAGTTGAATATGCGGGTCTGGGTGATAGCCAAATTCGCTGGCACCAGGTAATAGCGCCACGCCACGCACCACATCTTGCCGGTCATCAATCGGCGCAAAGACTTCAAAACTTAATTGCGGCACACGATTGCCATAAGCCGTCAGATCAAAATCTTTCATCACCACATAGGCCAAACCGCGATAGGCGGGCGTGCGCCCCACCCCCATATCGGCTTCTATTAGCGGGTCCACTTCTTGCGTCATTGTGCCGTGATACAGCGTCATCGACACGCGGCTGGTATCGAGCAATTGCCCATCGGCCCAAATCCGCCCAATGCGCGAAATCGGACGCCCGCATAGGCCAATGGCCAGATGCATAGAATAGTGAAATTGGCGCTGCCGTGGGCTGCCCGAGCCGCCGCCGCCTTTATCACCACCGCCGGTTTCGCTGATATGTTCGCGCAAAGCGCCATTCCATATGAGCTGACCACCAATGCGCATACGGCCATAGACTTTGGTAATCGGCGTGCCGGGACGGGCCAATAAAAGCCGTAAATCATCCAACCGCGGCCCATCGCGTCGGCGCCGACGTGGCGTGTTTTGCTGGCCAGCAAATGCGGTGACAAGGGCCAGCCAGTTAAAACCATTTTCAGGTGATCCGCCCTGCTCTGGCACGCCGGTAAAATTAAGATCTGTCATGCATCGTCCCTCGCACGCTTTGGCAATGGAAAAGAGAAACACGCCACACAATGACGCCGCCACCATGGGGTGAGGCGCACCTCGCAAACATGAGCGCCGCTCAGAGCGTGAATCATCCGCTCTGGTTCGCTGGCAATCGCCAAATGGCGGGCCGGTAAATATCGGTTGAGACGGAACAACATCACTTGCCCGGGACGCGGCGGTAAGCTGGCCGGAAGCAAGTAATCTTGCGCCGCTTGCCACAGGGTTTCCTCTTCCCCAGCCTGCGCATAAGCGGCATAGGGCGGCGGCGTTTCTAGCGCTTGGCCATAAAGGGCGTAATAAACACCGCGCACCAAGCCAAGGCAGTCAGCCCCGACGCCGCGGCAACTGGCCTGATGCTGATAAGGCGTGCCAATCCATGTGCGCGCTTCAGCGACAATCCTTTCAGCCTGCACCATCAGCTGCCGACGGCGACCAGCACCGCTTCATCTGACAAGGAAGCAAAGCCTTGAAAATTAATACTATTTGCAAATTTATCACCGCACTGGCGCAGGCTTTTATCGCATCCGGCGAATAATTGAATGGTATCGCCCGCTTGCAGCCCATCGATTTGGCCCTGCCACAGCTGCACAAAGCGTTGTTGATCGCGCGTTTCATCAAAGCGGATGGGCAAGCGACGGCCGCTTGTGGTGAGCAATGTGCCATGCTGAAACCAGCCATCGGCGAAATCTAAGCGCGGCAAAATAACGAAATCATGATCAATCGCGCGAATGTCGCCGCGCCATAAATAATCGGCTGTTTCAAGATCAACTTGGCAGCGCCCATCGCCGAGAACGGCATCGCATTGTTTTTGATAAACCCGCCCTTGAAGTTGATTTAACTGCTGTCCGGTGGCCCGCAAAGCGACATGGAATTGCCCATTATCATGACCGACACTATCGAAAGCGCCTTCCACCAGAAGCAGGCGATTATCGCTATCGCGCCAATCCACCAGATAAAGCTGAAAATGCGCCGCGTCATAAAGACCAGCCAGCAAATCGGCTTCGCTTATGTGCGGGCTTCCCAAAACGCCGGTCGCCGTCGCGCCATGGCGGGTCAGGCCAAGCCGCGCATCAAGAGTGGAAAAGCGTATGCCACTATTGGCCCGATAGACATCGCCGTTAAATTGTAAATCAGTGTCATGATTGGTCAGCCCGAGACGCAGACCATCGCGGCGTAAAATCAACCAGCCATAACAAAACTGCGTCACGCCTGCGGCCAAATCCGCGCGCATTTTTTCCGGTATGAGGCGCATGATTTAACTCAAAAGACCGTTTGTCGGCGCGAGTTTTAATTCGATCATCGGCACTGGTGCCACTTGGCCAATTTCATCAGACAAGCGGGTGATTTCCAATTCATCACTATCAAAGCGAACCGGCACATGAAAATGAAAACCGGCGGTCAAAGTCTCACCGGCCTGCAAGGCCTGCATTAATCTGACGACGCCAGTCTTCGGGTCTAATTGATAGTCGCGGTTAATGGCCAGACTTTCTTCACCGCGAGCCAGTTGCAGGCTTTCAACCACTGGCTTGATAATTCGGCGGCGCAAAATACGCGGGCCAGAAACATAGTTTTTTTGCAGCGCAAACAGCGTGCCGCTGTCATCCAATGGCCAAAGCGGTTGGTCTGTGGCCGACACATCGGCGGGATGATTTGCTGATTGATTATCCGACCAATCATCCAGCAAAAACCCATGTAAACGGCCCCGCCGATCATCAAAAAACTGCTTTAAGGACAGTAAAACATCCAATTTTTGCGGCCCGCCAGCAAATCTATAGAGCCGGCGCGGGGCCTGCCATGGACTATTGCGATATTCAAAACCGGAAGCGGTTTCGATAATCTGTGTGCGATGAGCCGAGGCCGCGCTGGTGGCATAAGCGACTTCCATGGGAAGTAAAATATCGTCAAAAAATTCAGCCATCTTTAGCCTATTGATTATCGCGCCCGATTTGCGTCAGGCGGGTCAGTCGATCAATCCATTGATCTTGAGAAAGTGGAAAACCCGAAGTGCCATTTTCGCGCGGCAAAACCGTCGCATTGATGTGTTGACTGGCGATGATTTGCTGCACGAATTGCACCAAGACCTCAATCCTCCGGTCAAATACAGAAAATCGCTCCAGCAGCTGCACAATCTCGTCATTTGAGCGTCCCACAGCATTGGCATGTTGTGCCTCAATGCGCTGCAATTGCTGGCTCATCGTCGACACCAAACGTGAAATCTGCTGCTCGCCATGATTAGCCATGGCGACCGCCTTTCGGTTCTGTATGGTCTGGGAATTGGTCTAAAAGTGTCGCCAATTCACGGCCATTGAGAGCCAGCTGAGAGCCATTATCGGCCCATTGATGAAACACCATCATCAGCTCGCCGGGGGTCATGTGCCAGACTTTATCGGGCGCCAAGCCGCGTGCCATAGCGATTTGAAAACATTGTATCCAAGGAAATTTCTGCATTATTTTTCTGTCCAATTGGTAAATGCGGCGGATAGTAATTGATGGGCCAAATGCCTCATCTCCTCTTCGCCGCCCTTAACTTGCAGACCATGCGGATGATTGGCTGTTTCATCGCCGGCGGCCGCCAATCCGGCGCGAATAATATTTTCCGCATCATCTGCCGCCATACCCTGGCTGGCGAATTGACCACTCAGCTGCGCAATATTCACATCGCCATAACAAGCCTCTATTTGCGCCAGTGCCGACAGGCTCAAGCGCATAATGCGCCGCCGCCCATTCACCTCGGCCACCACTTCGCCGCGATAGCGGTTCGGCCATATCCAATTAGGCATGGGCAAATTCAATAACATCGGTCGATTGCAGCACCATGCGCCACAGCATTTCGCCCTGCTCATGGCCGATATAAGCCAGCCCACTCAGCATGAAAAAACCCGTCAATCTGCCAAAAGACGGAATGACAATCTCACAGTCAGCCCGCCGACCTGTGAAAAATAGATTATTGATCGTCAAATCGGCGGCACTATTGGCAAAGACGCCCTCACCTTCCAAACGCAAATGGCGCATACCACTCTGCTCAAGAAACTGCCGCCAACGGCCCGCACTTTGCGCGTGAGTTGCCTCAATCGGGTCAGCCGTCAGCGTAATCGAACGGGCCCGCAGGCCTGCGACAGTGACAAAATGCGGCTCATTTGGATGGCGCATTTTGACCATGAGCGCTGCACCAATTTGAACACTCATAGCCATGTCCGTTTTTGGGTTAGCACCTCAAAGCTGAAGCGCGTTTGCCATAATTGTGATGTCGCATCGATTTGCGAAATCACATCCGTCAATCGGGTTTGAATAATCTCCAAACCCTCAACTTCGAAATTGTCGAGCAAATGGGCGGCGAGCGTTTCGAACAAATCGCCGGCGTCAGCATAGGCTTGGGTGTCGGCCCAGATCGAAAAATCTGCCTGATGCAGAACCAAGCCTATGGGTTGATGGCGCCACTGGCTGAGCAAACCATCGAAGGAAAATTGTGGCCAGCCCTGACCTTCGATCAAACGCGGCCGGAAAAATTTTATCAAATCTGGATTAGCTTCCAAATGCCTAAACAATGCCTGCTGAACAGCATTTCCTGAATCAATCATGGCGTTTCCTTTGCCGGCTGAGGCGTGATATTTGATATTTCTTCGCACAGGCAAGACTGCCAACGCTGCCGCGAGTCGAGCGTTTCCACATGGTGGATCACAAGCACCCGCGAGCCTTTTCGGAACCGTAATCCGGGCGCGACCTGCGGGTGATAGCGCAAACGCACTTTGTGACTGACAATCTGACTATGCGCCCCTTGTCGCAGGACCAAGCGGCCACGCACCGGCGAAATACTGAGCCACAGCCCATCAATTTCGGCCCAGCTTTGTCGACCTGCCGAAAGGCTGGCTTGTTCCAAGCTAAAAAATTCCACGCGCATTAGTTAAATGCGCACCACGCGATATTCATCGATAATGGTTTTGACCACCGGCGGTAGCGCCCGCTCTGGGCCTAAGTGGTTCCAATCATCAATGTCATACCAATGAGCAGCCAAAGCCAAGACGGCGAAACTCAAAGTCTCAGGCACCTCATCTGCGCTATCGCCATAGCCGGCCGTGAGGCTAATTCCAACCCCAAGGCGCGTCGATGAGGCGGCCGGCAAAGCATTGCCGCCCAGAATGATTAAAGCCGGACGCCCAGCCTTGACCAGCTCATAAGTGTCGACGTCAATCACGCCGCCACCATCGAGCAGAGACTCAATCGAGATGATTTTTTGCACCGGCCAAATCGGCAATTCAATCGCCGAATCTTGCCACCGGTTTACATGAACCCGCCAGTCTTGGGTAATCAGACGCAATCCGGTTTGTGCCTCAACCATCAGCCGCGCAGCCGTAACCAGCGACGACAGAAATGTGTCATCATCACCATTAACATGGAGATAATCACGTAATTGCTGAAGGCTCACCGGCTCTTGTCCTGGGCCGTTTAACAATAAATTGTCCATTTAAGCTGAAATCTCAATCAGTTGATAAGCTGCTAAATTGGTCGCAGCACCACCTACACGATGTGAACTATAGAACAAAATAAACGGTTTGGCGGAGAATGGATCGCGAATAAATACCGAACGCGACTTGCCGATTATTGTATAGGCTTGACCGAAATCACCAAACGCAATCGGCGTTTCACTATCAGCAACATCGGGCATATTGGAATCTTCGTAAATTGCAAAACCCATAAGCGTCGGCACATTTTCAGTGCCAAAACTAGGCGACCACAAATAATTATTATTGTCGTCTTTAAATTTACGAATCTCAGCCTGTGTCGAAGCATTCATCAGCCAAGCGGCTTTTTGACGATATTGCGACGGCAAACCATAAGCTGTTTCAATCAACACGTCAGATGGCGCATCTGTATTAAACCCGCCAGCAACACCGGTTTTATTGACCAAGACTTTATCATCAGCCGAAGACGGGCTGTCGGTTGTCGCTTCGCGCAATATGCCCTTGGGCTGGAAAGCACCACTACCATTGATAAAGGCGCTGCCTTCAGCGGCCGAGAATGCTTGGGCCAATTCAGCAATCAACCAGCCCTCAATATCAACCGTCACATCAGAGAGAAAATTCGAGGTGACCGCTGGACTGGCATAGACTTCGTTCAGGTCAATTCTTGTTTCGTTAAAGGTCGGGGTTTCAGTTGGCGGGCGCGAATTGGTTTCAATAGCCCACTGATATGAAAATTTACCCATCGGCGCCACGCTGGCCATTTGCGTGCCCGCTTCAATTTCAACGTAACGCGCCAATCGGCGAAGCGGCGAGGCTTCCTGCAATTTGCGTTGCAAATCCTCATGCACCACTTGCGGTAGAAAATATCCACCCTCAGCATCTATTCTTCCTTGAATATTTTTCACCTGCAAAGCTTCCAATGCCTTGCTTTCGCCGCGGCAGACATAGTCTTTAAAGGCGGCGCGTATCTCAAGCTCGTCATTGCTCTGCTGCGCATTGCTCTCAAGCGTTGGGCGTTGAATCAGCTGACTCAATTGCGTCAGCCGTTGGT
>JAYOCI010000112.1:3810-5094 GCA_038105345.1 Rhodobiaceae bacterium | reverse complement strand
ATGTGATGCAGGCCAAACGCTTGGCAGCGCAGGCGCAAAATGAATCCATCGTCCCAAAGCCGCCGGTTCAAGGCTTCCAAGAGCAGACGAAAAACCCGCAGCGCAATGTCTATTTTGGCGATTTGCACGTCCACTCGAAACTGTCGTTTGACAGTTATATTTTTGGCAATCGCCTGAGCGTCGACGATGCCTATCGTTTTGCCAAAGGCGAGGCGCTGGAAAATGCTGTTGGTGAAGTTATGCAATTGACCCGCCCGCTCGACTTCGGAGCCATCACAGATCACGCTGAGGGCTTTGCCCTTGATAGCGCCTGTCGCGAGATTGATCAGACACGCCAGACCCGACGTTTGTGCAAAAACTTTGACGCCCCGTCGGCTGGTTTTTTCCTTGAATTGCGCGACGCCGGATCGCGTCGCCCCATGGTCAGATCAGATTTAGGCGTGTCGCCGGACAAAGAAATAGCTTTGGCCAGTCAGACATGGAACCATATTGTCGATGTGGCGCAAAAACACAATCAACCCGGGCGTTTCACCAGTTTTGCCGCCTATGAATATTCGCCGCCGCTGCCTGATCGCGGGAAAATTCACCGCAATATTATTTTCCGCAATGAACAAGTGCCACTGACAGCGATTTCTGCCTATGATGCGGCAACCGAGATTGATCTGTGGCGGCAATTACAAGATGGATGCCAACGTCCCTGCCAAGCCATTTCCATTCCGCATAATCCGAATAAATCGTGGGGCTTGGCTTTCGCCGGTGTGACCATTGATGGCGATGTTTATGGGGCGACGGATTGGGCCGCACGCGCCCAGCTTGAGCCATTGGTTGAAATGTTCCAAATTAAGGGCAGCTCTGAATGTGCGATTGGCGTGAACAGCACGGATGAGGCCTGCGCTTTTGAGCAATTTTTGCCGGCTTGTCCAGAGCAGGCGCAACTCAAAGATAGCGGTTGCATTCACCCCAGTTCAATGGCCCGCGATGGCTTGAAAAAAGGTCTCGCCTTGCAAGCCGAGCTTGGCTTCAACCCGCTCGCTTTTGGCATGATTGGCAGTTCCGATACGCATAATTCCAATCCGGGTGATGTTGAGGAATGGGATTATCGCGGCGCGGCGGCAGCGATGAGCGGGCCGGCCAAAGCCCGTATTCTCACGCCTCGGATAGGGGCTTTGCAGCGCAATCCAGGTGGTTTGGCCGCCGTTTGGGCGCCGGAGAACACGCGCGATGCACTATTTGATGCCATGCAGCGCAAAGAAGTTTATGCGACCAGTGGCACGCGAATTAAGC
>JAYOCI010000112.1:0-3800 GCA_038105345.1 Rhodobiaceae bacterium | reverse complement strand
GTTTTATGGCAGCACGCAAGATTTGCGTCACTTGCTGAATAGCGCCGATTCCTTGCCTTTGGCCGATCAACTTGCCGTGCCAATGGGCGGGCAGATGCGCACAGATGACGCGGCCGCGCCACAATTTATGGTCTGGGCAATGCGCGATGCCTTTAGTGCGCCGCTAGATAAAGTGCAAATTATTAAATCATGGGTTGAAGATGGCACGGCGCGCGAAGCGATATTTGATGTGGCGTGCAGCAATGGCCGCGTGGCTGATGCGCAGACCGGTCTGTGCCCGCCGACAGCGGCGACGATTGATGTCAGCTCATGCGCGATGCAAGAAGAGTTTGGCGCTGCCGAATTAAAAACCGTATGGCGCGACAGCACGGCGCGACAAGGCGAGACGGCATTTTACTATGCGCGGGTTATTGAAAACCCAAGCTGTCGGTGGTCGAGTTATGACGCATTGCGCCTTGGTGTGGCGCCGCCCTCAGGCGTGCCGGCTAGTTCTACAGAAATGGCATGGTCGTCGCCTATTTGGGTTAATCACAAATCTATTGGCGGCCGATGAGCGGGTTGCATTTTCGCCACAATAGCGGCTGAGCGTGTAACAGCCGTCTTGTGGCCATAGCGGCGGCTTGCTAGCCTAAATCTTCCTTAAAAATAAAAATAAGGGAGGAAAACCATGGTGTATCGTTATTTCAAGAAGTCAGTGATGCTTGGTGCCGTGGCGCTGAGTATGACTTTGTCACCGGCTTGGTCGCAAAATGTCGATGAGGTGGTGGTTACTGGTTCCTATATCAAACAGTCGCCGGAGGATGCGCCTGTGCCAATTGATGTGGTGGACAGTGAAGAATTATTTAGCATCGGCAACCCCTCAGTTGTTGAATTGGTCAAGACGCTGGGCGTCAGTTCGGGTGTTGATGGTGAGACTAATCAGTTTCAGTCAAACGGGCTGGAGGGCACGGCAAATATCAATCTGCGGGGCCTCGGCGCGGGACGAAACTTGGTCTTATTGAATGGCCGACGCAATGCTTGGTCGCCCTATGCGGTGGCAGAGCAGCAGCAGCTTTTCGTGGATATTAATATGATCCCCGGTGTGGCTTTAGATCGGGTGGAATTATTGAAAGATGGTGCCGCAGCGACCTATGGGTCCGATGCGATTTCGGGCGTGGTTAATTTTATCACCCGCAATGATTTCGAAGGGCTGGAGCTGGCGGTGTCACACAAAGACATTGATGGCAGTGACGGCGATCAAGATTTCGGCGGCATTTGGGGACACAATTTCGGCCCAACCCATGTGATGGCGGCTGTCGGTTTTAGCCAACGCAATCAACTGCGCGTGCGGGATCGCGATTGGACGATTTATCCACGTGGCGATGATGCCAATCTGCGTGGCTATTCTAGTTCACCCAATCCGGGTGCATTTTTGAGTGTCGATACATTCCGGACGAATTTCGTTATCGACAGTGTGCCCAGTCAGGCCAGCATTAGGCCGTTTGACCATGATATGGATGATGACACGGATAATGTGCAGGCAAGTGGCGCATTCCTAGATCCGCGTTGCACGGATATTGCCGGCAGTTTCGCGGTCAATAGCGATCGTTGCACCTATAATTACACCTATTTCGATAATCTCATCGAAGAGGAAGAACGGCAGAATTTCTTTGCCACCCTATCGCATGAATTCAGTGACGATATGAACCTCGACCTTGAGTTTCTTTATGGCAAAAACGAAGTGCCAGAATGGTGGACATCACCGTCATACCCGCCGCAGTTAGACTTTGACACGCGCTATGACACGGGCCGCTATGTTTATGCTTGGCATCCTGCCTTGCAAAAACTCGGCACCGACCACCCAGATTTGCGTCTAGGTGATGGTCTCGGCACCGACACTGGCACATTGGTGTCATCGCTCTATGACGCCGATTGTTCGGCTGTTGTTGGCGGTGAAGATTGCCGTCGGCTGCTCTTCTATGGCCGTCCGTTGGGGGCTTCAGGGCCAACTGAAAAACGCGGCTCGCGCGAATATGAAACCACGCGTTTCGGCATTGGGCTGAGTGGCAATTTTGGCAATGACGTTGACTATAATTCATCATTAGTGTGGACCGAGGCTGAAGGCACGCGTTCCTCTTATGATGCGCTGTCAGAACGCTGGAGCGAAGCGCTTGAAGGCTATGGTCTGTGCGGTCGATTGGATGAAAATGGTAATCCTCGTCCGGTCAGCGATCGGGCCGATCAAAGCTCAACATCAGGCTGTGCGTTCTATAATCCATTTTCCAATGCGATTGAGAGGCCACAACAAAAATACACATCTGATTTTTTGAATCCTGATTACGACCCAGCTCTGGCTAATTCTCAGGAATTATATAATTGGATGTCGGTCGCTGTGGGCAGCGAAGTTGAGTCAAATCTTTTGGTTTTAGAAGGCGTCTTGTCCGGTCGTTCGGCTTCTGATGTCGGATGGGCCTTTGGGGCGCAATATCGTGAAGAAGAATATGTCATCTCGCCAAACTATATTTCTAATCTGCATTTGAACCCCTGTGCCACGACAAGCGAAAACCAAGAGTTCCGTGCGTCAGGGCGCAGCTATAATGCTGACGGGCCAAATTGTGCCGGTGAGGATGGTATTTATGGTGGTGCCAATGCGGCTGACGATTATGTCGGTTCAGGCCCTTTCACCTTCCTTGCAGGTGCGACGCCATTTGATGAAACACAGGATATTTCGGCTGTTTTTGGCGAGTTGCAAGTGCCGTTTACCGAAAATCTAGAAGTGCAAGTTTCGGTTCGCTATGAGGATTATGGCGGCGATGTTGGCGACACCATCGACCCGAAAGTTGCGGTGAAATGGCAGGCCAATGAAAATATTGTCTTGCGCTCATCGGCTTCCAGCACTTTCCGTGGCCCGACTCTCAATCAATTGGGTGGCCGCACCACGGCGCTGTCTTATCTCAATGCGATTGGTACCTTCAAAGCGGTTGATGCATTGGGGCAGCCAGGGCTTGAACCCGAAACCGCCAATACATTCAATGCCGGTATTCTGCTTAACTATGATGAAGTCTTTCAAGAAGGCGATAATCTGAGTTTCTCAGTCGACTATTGGTCATTTGATTTTGAAGACCCGATTATTCGCGAGGACTTCAACGCCATTGCGGCGGCGGCTTTCCCCGACGGTGCATTTGATACCAGTTCATCCTATGCTGACCGCATTTCATGCGGCGCGTCCCTGTGCGCAGATGGTGACAGTATCTCGTCGATTTCGCGGATCAAAACCTTCATCATAAATGGTCCGGATATTGAAACCGATGGTGTCGATGTGGCGGGTAATTATGAAATGGAGCTGGGCCAAGGCGAGCTTGATTTCTCCTTCCAATGGACGCATATCCGCAGCTTTGATGTCGGCGCTTCAGATTTGAATGAAACCGGCTTTGACGCGAATGGTAAAATCAATGATACGGTCAGCTTCTTACGGCCAGTTGTTGAAAATAAGGCTAAATTGGGCGCCAAATATACCCAAGGTGTGCATAGCGCTAATTTTGTCATCAATTTCACCGATAGCTATGAGGATGCGACGACGATTGTCGGTGTTCCTCTGACAGCCATTTTCGGGGAAGATATACGCCGCGAAGTGGATGACTTTGTCACCTATGACCTGCACTATAATTTCTCATTGGATAGTGTGACGGGTGGGGAGTCAGAGTCGGCCTTATTGTTCTCGGTTTACAATGTCACGGATGAAGACCCGCCACGCGCGCGCCTTGATCTCAACTATGACCCCTATACGCATAATCCGTTTGGCCGGATGATCAAAGTGGGGC
>JAYOCI010000111.1:0-5132 GCA_038105345.1 Rhodobiaceae bacterium | reverse complement strand
TGTAATCGACGATTGATTCTTCGCCGGTCTCTTTATTGACCTGCTTCATCTTGGTTTCCATCGGCACAATCTCATCTTTAAACAGACCGGCTTCTTGCGCGGCGGCCATGCGTTGCTGGCTTTGCAAAGCATATTCATCTTGCGCTTCACGGCTGACATTATAGCGGTCAGCAACAATATCGGCCGTTTCAATCATCGGCATCCACAAAGCGGGATAGCTGCCGAGCAATTTTTCTTCGGTGATATTATTGTAATTGGCGCCCTGCATTTGCACCATTGAGATGCTTTCCACACCGGCACCGATTGTCACCGGCACATTTTCATTCATCACGCGGCCGGCGGCCATGGCGATGGTTTGCAGACCGGATGAACAGAAACGATTGACCGTCACCCCAGAAGTGGTGACCGGACAGCCGGCCCAAATGGCGGCCAAACGACCGACGTTTTGGCCCGTTGCGCCTTCCGGCGTGCCGCAGCCCATAATCACGTCTTCAACGTCACCCGGCTCAATACCCGCACGCTCAATCGCGTGTTTAATGGCATGACCGCCCATGGCGGCACCATGTGTCATATTGAATCCACCGCGGCCGGATTTGGCCAGACCGGTGCGTGCGCTTGATACGATTAACGCTTCTCTCATAATTGGCTCCCTTTATTCAAAAATGCCTTCAAAACTGGCGCGATATTGCGCCAAGAACGTGACATTTTCAATGCCATAAAGTGATTTATCCATAAACCTCTGACAGATCTACGAAAATTTAGCCCCGCCACGGCCAAAATGCAGCGTCGCCGCAAAAAAACAACAAGATAGAAGAATAAGAAGAACAGGCGACACTGAATACAGAGCTGCCAGCATATTTCCGCCACAATCAAAAGCTAAAAGACAATCATGAAAAAAACAAAACCCTCTCTCCTCAAAACCTCCCGCTTGGGTGACGTGCTTTTGCTGCTGCTGCTCGGGGGTGTTTTGCTCGGTTTTCCTATTGTCTCGGCTATGGCTGAAGATTTTGTCAAACCCGATAAAGACCAGCTCAAACAAATATTGACGCCGCTGCAATATGCCGTCACCCAAAAAGACAAAACCGAACCGCCCTATCGCAATCCTTATTGGGATGAAAAAAACCCCGGTATTTATGTCGATGTGGTGTCGGGTGAGGCTTTGTTCTCATCGCTCGACAAATATGATAGCGGCACGGGCTGGCCCAGTTTTACCCGACCATTGGAAGCCCGTTCCATTGTCGAGCGTGATGATTGGAAATTATTCATCAAGCGCATTGAAGTGCGTTCGAAAAAAGCCGACAGCCATTTGGGGCATGTTTTTGATGACGGGCCGGCACCGACGGGCTTGCGCTATTGCATTAACTCGGCCGCTTTGCGCTTTGTGCCGCTGGCCGATATGGAAGGCCAAGGCTATGGCAAATATCTGCCGGCTTTTGAAAAAGCCGGTTTCACGCTGTAAACAGCCATGTGTAATCAACCGTGCCCGATGCGCGCGATAATTTCGCGGCGCAGAAGCTCGGGCATTTCCATCGGCAGAAAATGCGTTGACCCGTCAATTACGGTAATTTTCTTGTCCTGGCGTAGCGCATGAAAAGCGGCGCGCGCGCGTGTTGTCGAGCCGTGCTCAGCCGTCAATAGGGTGAACGGCACGGTGAGGCGGCGAATATAACGATTGCAATTTAATTGCGGCCCTTTGAAATTGGCCGCTTCCCAATGCGGGTTGCAAGCCAAACGAAAGCCGTCATCTTGCGGCAATAAACCGCCATCCAAATAAGCGTCCAAAAACCCGCCTTGCCAAGTGGTGAAAGCACCGCGTCCCGCATAGGATTGTTTGGCCTTGGCCTTATCGGGCCATAAAGCGCGGCGTTTGGCAGCCATTTTGGCCAATTGCAAACCGCCATGGCGGCCGGTCAAGCTGGCTATCATATGCGCTATCGGGCCGATGCGCGGCACAATGACCGGATCGGCGAGCACCAATCCGGCGACCAAATCAGGCCGCTCGGCAGCGGCAAAAACCGAAGTGAAGCCGCCCATGGAATGGCCGCCCAACCAGATTTTGCGCCCGTGCTTATCGGCCAAATGCTCGATTAAGGCGATGAGGTCGCGGCCATAAATATCCCAGCCGGTCATTTTTTCAGGCATGGCCGATAAATCAGTGCAACCATGCCCACGCGCATCCCATGCATAAATGTCAAATCGTTCGGCCAGCGGGTTCAATAAGGGTGCATATGTGTGACCGTTGAAACCATTGGCGTGCGCCCAGTGCAAAACCGGCCGGCCAGAGACGCCATCTTGCCACTGATACAGCGCCACATGGCCCGAATTGTCATGCGGCAGGGTGAATGCGGAACGGTGAATCATAGAGTTTCCTTCTTTGCGGGAAATATGCACCGCCAAAGCAAAAAGGCAAGCTGGCGACAGTTTTGTGCCGGTCCCCGGCGGCGGTTTGCTAGGCAAAAAGCCGATAATATGCTAGGGCGAGCCTAGATAGCGTTTCTGAACTGTGAAAGGCGCGGCCGCATGCAAATCTATCTGCCGATTGCAGAAATGAGTGCCCATATCATGACCCTTATCGGCATGGGCGGCTTGGTCGGCTTCATGTCGGGCATGTTTGGCGTCGGCGGCGGCTTCCTCATGACCCCTTTACTGATTTTCATCGGCGTGCCGCCGGCCGTGGCGGTGGCCAGCGAAGCCAATCAAATTGTCGCCTCTTCCGTATCCGGTGGCCTCGCCTATTGGCAGCGCCGCGCCATTGATGTGCCGATGGGGCTGATTTTAATGGCCGGCGGTTTGGTCGGCTCTTATAGCGGGGTGCAAATTTTCAAAGCGCTGCGCGCGCAAGGGCATGTCGATTTGCTCATCTCCCTGTCCTATGTGCTGTTTTTATCGGTCATCGGCCTACTTATGCTGCGCGAGAGCGTTCAAGCGTTGAATGCGCGCCGCCTCGGCAATCCGGTGCGGGCGCGGCGTCCCGGTCAACATAGCTGGATATTGGGGCTGCCCTTTCGTATGCGCTTTCGCCGCTCCAAGCTTTATATCAGCGTCATCCCGCCGGTGATTATCGGTTTTTTCGTTGGCATGATGTCGGCCATTATGGGGGTCGGCGGCGGCTTTATAATGGTGCCGGCGATGATTTATATTTTGCGCATGCCGACCAATGTGGTTATCGGCACCTCGCTGTTTCAAATTATTTTCGTCACCGCCTCGGTAACGGTGTTTCACGCGGTGGAAAACCAGACTTTGGATATTGTGCTGGCCGTCTTGCTGATGATTGGTGGGGTGATTGGCGCGCAAATCGGCGCTTATGCCGGTCAGCGCCTACAAGGTGAGCAATTGCGCGCGCTTTTGGCGCTGATTGTGCTGGCTGTCGGGGCGCGGCTCCTGTTTGACTTAATTGTCGAGCCGCAAGAGCTTTATTCGATTTCCGCCATGTCATCGGCCGGAGAAACGCCATGAGGCGCGCTTTCACCGCCATAATTTTTGCCTTGCTGCTGGCCCATGCGCCGGCGCTGGCCAATGTGCTGGTCACTGATTTGTCAAAAGACCAAATATCCATTCGCGGCGATTTTACCGGCGAAACGCTATTGCTGTTTGGCGCCATTGACCCGACACCGCACGGGCCGGTCGATGGCGTGGTCGTCGTGTTACGCGGCCCCGGCGAAAGCGTCACTTTGCGCAAAAAACAAAAAAGCTTCGGCATATGGGTCAATCAGCAAGCCTATCGCATGGGCCCTTTACCGGGCTTTTTGGCAACCGTCAGTTCCGCCCCCTTATCCGATTTGGCACCGGCTGAAGAGCGGCGGCAATTGAATATCGGGGCCGCGCAATTGGACGCGGCGCTGCTTTCCGGCACGGCCGGCGCGCGCGAAAAACAAGAGGCGCTGCAGGCTTTTGTGCGGCTGAAAACGGCCGATGCGCTGTTTGACGAAAACGCGCAAGCGGTCGAAATTATCGATGACCGCTTGTTTCGCGCCGAGATTAAATTGCCTGCCGGCATGCCGGTCGGGCGCTATGTGACCGAGTTTTTCGCTTTCAAAAACGGCCGCGTTGTCGGCTATCGCACCGGCGAATTGCCGGTTGATATTGTCGGCGCGGGACACATATTGGGAGAAGCGGCGCATCATCAATCGCTGCTTTATGGCCTGTCGGGCGTCGCTTTGGCGGTGTTTATGGGCTGGGGTGTAGCGGCAATTTTCAGGCGGCGATAATGGACGGATTTCTGGCTTCGGCTTTGGCAGCATTTTTCGGCGGCGCGTTGAGCTTTCTCTCACCTTGTGTCTTGCCGCTCGTGCCCGGTTATTTATGTTTCGCCGCCGGTCTGCAATTTTCCGAATTGAGCGCATTGGAAGAAAAAGGCCAAGCAGCGCAGCGCATTTTGCCCGGCGCGCTGGCTTTTGTCGGCGGCTTCTCGGCTGTCTTTATCGCTTTGGGGGCAGGCGCGGCGGCCATCAACCCGCTGCTGCTGACCTATCAGACCGAACTGGCTTATCTGGCCGGCGGGGCGATTATCATTCTTGGCCTGCATGTCGCCGAGCTTATCCATATTCCGCTTCTGGCGCGCGAGGCGCGCTTGCAAGACAATAGCGCCGTGCGCCAGTCGCGCGCGCCGCTTGTCGCCGCATTTATAATGGGGTTGGCCTTTGCCTTTGGCTGGACACCGTGTATCGGGCCGATATTGGCAACGATTTTGGCGCTCGCTGCGGCGCGCGACAGTCTTGGCGAAGGGGTCAGTTTGCTGGCCATATATGCGGCCGGTCTCGGTCTGCCATTTATTGTTGCCGCACTTGGCGTCGGGCGGTTTCTCGCGGCCAGCCAAAAGATTAAAGCCCATATGGTTTGGGCAACGCGTGGCGCCGGTGGCCTGCTGGTGGTGACCGGCATATTGATTATGCTCGGCAGTCTGCAAAGCCTTGCCTCTTATCTGCTCGACTGGTTTCCCTTCTTGGCGACGCTCGGATAAATGATGAAAAAGCTTCGTGACGGATTGGCCACTGTGCCACGCAGCGCTTTATGGCTCGGCCTGGCCGGGCTCATTCCCTTTATCAGTGGCGGCATGGGTGTCTGGGTTTCAGCTTTGGGCGATATTCGTTTCGCCCTGCCGCTCATCGTGCTGGCCTATGGCTGTCTGATTG
>JAYOCI010000110.1:0-5139 GCA_038105345.1 Rhodobiaceae bacterium | reverse complement strand
ATTAACCAGGCTTCGTTCAAGAAAGCCTATCAAGTCGGCGCAATAATTCGGTTTTGAATTCCGCAGATGCATCGGCGCAAAGAGTAATGAACATGCCGGTTAAAACCTGTTTGCGATAGGCTTTCAGGTCGATGTATCCGTGCATCCAATCCAATCGGGCAAGTCTTTGCGAAGAAAATAGACGCAGGGCAATTTGCTGTTCATCAATCTCACCCAAGAGCTTGCCTTGTTTAATGGCATGGGCACAAATCTCGCGCGCATAATTGCGAGAATGGGCAACGATACCATCGGCCGATTCATGTTCGAAAAAATTTATCCGCTCGCCTGCTATAAAGGCGGCACGATAATAGGTTTCATTGCCAGCGATTAGACCGATGAGCCCGTCGATAAAATCTTCCAATGCAGGAATCGCATCGGAAGGGTCAAAAGCGGTAGCCTCTCTCATGACATCGTCCATAGCTTCGCGCACCAGCGTATCCAATATATTGGCGCGTCGACCCAGCAGATTATGCACAGTCGGAATGGTTACATTTGAGCGTTGTGCCAGTCTGGCAATGGTCAGAGCATCTATGCCATCTTCGGCAATGATATCGCCGGCGCAGGCAAGAATAAATTCTCTGCGTTTATGCTTATTTTCGGTACGCGTTTTCAATCCGCGAGCGGGTGAGGATCTCATCATTGTTTCTAGATAGCTTAAAAATCTCTTGTTCAGTAGATTTAATTTATATACAAATTTAATGCATAATAAAATGTGTGAAATAGTGGAGGGCATGATGGTTCAGGATATTAGCGCGTCTATTGAGGCATGCGCCGCGCATTATGGCGATGAGGCGGCGGCCATGCGTCAGTATTTGATCGAGGGGCAGCAAAAAGCCCTCGAGATGAATAATCGCGGCCCGATTGTTTTCGACGAAGACGGGCATTTGTCAAAAGACATTTTGCAGGCATATGACAAATACGGTTTTTACGTCTTCACGGGTGTGCTCAAGGATGATGAGCTTGATGATATCAAGAAAGACCTCGACCAATTGAAGAAACGTTTTCCGGTCAGCCCTGGTGCGTTGACGGCTGAAGATGGTTCGCCAGCGCTTGGCGCTGATTGCTCGACCTTGACTTTGCTATGGTCCAAATCTCTCGGCGATCCGCTTGGCGGAACCGAGCTTGCCAATGGTCGTCATCAAGTCAAACTTTATGAGCCGAAAGCGGCCGATGATGCACCTGAATTCGCGCCATTTCTTCTTTTGGGATCTTTGCAGTTTTCGGAGGCTTGCTTGCGCGTTTATGGGCATCCGCAATTGCTCAAAATTGCAGAGGAGATTAACGGCGAAGATTTTGCGCCTTTCAATGAAAGCCTGTTTATAAAAGAGCCAGGTGTTGGCGCCGCGGTTTCTTGGCACCAAGACGGGTCGACCCATTGGGACAATCCAGATTTTGATGGCGGGATTCATGGTTTCAATTTTATGGCGCAGGTTTACGGCAGTACTGCGGTAAACGGCGTTTGGGTTCTGCCTGGCAGCCATACGTTGGGGAAGATTGATATCAAAGAATTGGTCGCTCGCTCCGGCAGCGAGCGAATTGCAGACACAGTTCCGCTTGTTTGTGATCCTGGCGATGTCATCATTTGCAATCGGCAGCTTTTGCATGGATCTTTTGCCAATACGGGGTTTGAGCCTAGAATAACCGTGAACTTCGGTTTTCACCGACGCAGTTCGGTTTTGAATGTTGAGGGCTCGGGCACCCACAGCGAGGTTCAAATCTTTGATGCAGATTTAATTGCCAAACGCTCTGAGGTCATCGGCTATGGTATTGATGCGCGTCGGCAAAAATATCCCGAAGAAACACCCTATATTTACAAGCCTTTTCAAGAAAAGGGGCTTGAATATAGTTGGAGTGAAGATGCCAAGGCATCACTTCACGATTACAATGCGCGCGATTTAAGCATCTGATGCACCATTTTTCTCGAAAATAACGGCGCAAGACGGCGTGATTTAAATGGCGTGGCTGATACCCAATGAGCTGATCAATTCGTAATAGGCGAAAAGCACGAGAATAAAGACGGCAAATAAAATCAATTCATGTTTGAAGTGATGCGAATGAAAATAGGCGCGGTCGCGATGGTGAATCACATCCATTAATTCGTCGCCAAACCGGATAGATAAAAACGTCCCCGCCGCCGATAAAGCCACAACCGCCCAATAGGGAAAGGGCGTGGTGATGATCTGATACAGCAAGCGGGTCAATAATGTGGTCTGGAAATAATCGACCGCCATCACAAAAACCAACACATTAATGAAAAGCGCAATCAGCCAAACGGCAATCTCTGAAATGACCATGCGAATGCCGAATAATAAGCGCAAAGGGAAATCCAGCAAAAACCCGGCATCGGCAATCGGCGTGCAAATGACAAAAAAGCTCCACGTCAAAGCGGCCGCAATGCCACCTGTCAGCAAATCAAACTGCCATGACAAATAAGCGAAATAGCCGATCAATAGGGCGCACAAGAGCCCGAATTTAATCAGCACTTGTCGATAAGGCGGATGCGTCGGAGAGCTGGCTTGGGTCATTTTTGTTTTTCTTGAGCGCATGAGCGGCCGACCAGTGCGCTGGCCGACCGCATAATGGCTAAATATCCTCGCGAATATCGTAAGTTGTAAACACTGGCGCGGCGGCCATAGCATCAGCCATGGCATTCAACGCGCCGGTTTCCGCCCGCCAGCCGAGATAGGCTTGCTGGCTTTCTGGCTTGTCCCATAATTCAATCAGCAGCAGCGTATGTGTGGTCGCGTCATAATAAGAATCGACCCGCTCGCAACCAGCGAAAGCACGGGTTTCGGGCAGGGCTTGTTTCAGCCCCTCAAGGGCCATTTCAGCTGCTTCGGGTTTGAATTGAAAAGTAACGCTGACCATAACTGACATAATAATTTCCTTTGCTTGATTAGAGATAAATCTGTGTTTGCGTGACCATGGCGACGCGTTCGCCATCTTCACGGGTGATTTCAGTTTGCCAAACAGATAGGCGGCGCCCGCGCGATAAGGGGATGCTTACGCCGGTGAGCGTGTCGCCATCCATGGCTGGTTTGATAAAATTAGTTTTGCTTTCAATGGTCGTCGTTCCTGCAGCGCCTTGCGGCATATTTAAAAACGCGCCAATCGCACCCAATGCATCGCCCAAAGACATAATCGCGCCGCCATGCACATTGGGCGTGTGATTTGTTAAGGCACGGGTCACTGGCAGGCGGCCAATAATTTTGGTTTGGCTGGCGCTTTCAATGACCACGCCAAGCGTTTTGGTGAAATGCACCATATCGCCAAAGCCTTCGATTTGCTCCTGCGATAATGTCGTTTCGGGTTCTTGTAAGGTTTCGCTCATCGGCCGAGGGTAAACCTAATTGCCTGAGCTTTGCAATGCTGGTTTACAAATCGCTGCAATTAATCAAAGCTAAACTTTGGTTGCAGGAGCTAGTCAATGTCACATTTAAATCGGCGTACAAAATTCTTTTACGGGCTTGGGTCAGCGCCCTATGGCATTAAGGATAACGGGTTTAATTTCTTCCTGCTGATTTTCTACGCTCAAGTTCTCGGTTTGCCGCATGTTTTGGCCAGTGCCGCGATTGCGATTGTGGTGGATGCCATCTCCGACCCGATTATTGGTTATATTTCTGACAATTGGCGGTCGCGATGGGGGCGGCGGCATCCGTTTATGTATGCGTCGATTATTCCGATTTGTGCGAGCTATGCATTTTTATGGAACCCACCGACGGCGGTGGTTGGCGATGAGACCTTATTATTTATTTTCCTCATCGTTATGGCGATTTCCATTCGCCTGTTTTTGACATTTTTCGAAGTTCCCAATACCGCCTTGATTTCTGAATTAAGCGATGATTATGACGAACGCACGGGGCTGATGAGCCTGCGCTATATGTTTGGCTGGATTGGTGGCATTGGCATGGCGATATTGGCCTATACAGTGTTCTTAACCGATCGGGGCGATGGCAATGGCATATTCCAAGCGGAGGGTTTTGGTTATTACGGCCTTGCCGCTTCCAGCCTGATGTTTATCGGCATGTTGGCGTCGTCTTTGGGCACGCATAAAAATATTACCCGCCTGCATGTGCCGGCCAAGCGCGACGCCACCACGCTTCGTATTGTGGTTACGGAATTGCGCGAAACATTCCGCAATCGGTCGTTTCAAGCGCTGTTTATCGCATCGATATTTTCCGGCACAGCGGCCGGACTTCAAGCCACGCTTAGCGTGTTTTTCTCGACCTTTTTATGGGGCCTATCGGCGGCTGACCTTGGCATTTTGACGGTGTTGCAATTATTAGCAGCGGTCTCAGCCGTGCCAGTGGCGCGGATGCTGGGGCGCAAATTTGATAAAAAACGCGCCGCCATGGGCAGTTTCTTATTCGTAATTAGTTTTGGTCCGGTGATGTTGATTGGTCGTTTATTGGGTATTGTGCCGGAAAATGGCGACCCCATGCTTTTGCCTTTGCTATTTGCTCATAATTTGATTGAGGTCTGTGCGATTATCGTGTTTTCCATCCTGTTTGGCGCGATGATGGCAGATGTGGTTGAAGATAGTGCCGTCAGCACCACGCGGCGCAGCGAGGGGGTGATTTTCGCCGCCCGTAATTTTGCCGGTAAAATGGTCTCCGGTCTTGGCATTATGATTTCTGGCCTGATTTTGACCTTGGCGAAATTGCCGCCCGGTGCGCGTCCCGATCAAGTTGATGAGAGCATAATTTTCAATGTCGTGCTTATGGCCGTGCCGGTTCAGGTGTTTTGCTATTTATGCGCGTTAATGATGATCAGTCGCTATGCCATAACGCGCCTGCAACACGCCACAAATGTGTCGGTTGTTAAAGAAAAACTAGCAGATAAAACAGTGGGGTAAAAGTTAAAACTTAAAGTGTTGTTTTAACGGTTAAACGCTAACTCTCAAACCTTTACCACTGGCCAAATCGGCGGCGATTTTCTCAATCATGGCGCCGCGAATAATGCTCTTATTGCCAGCAAACGCCGTCAAATCCAATTGTTGCAAGGCTTTGGCCTTTTCCATGGCGCACGCCATCAGCTGATCTGCGGCCACCACTTGGTCGACATAGCCAATGGTGACGGCATCTTCCGGTGAATATAAAG
>JAYOCI010000109.1:0-5144 GCA_038105345.1 Rhodobiaceae bacterium | reverse complement strand
GACCATGGCCGTTTCAACATTATCAAAACCGACCCACATTAAAATAAGCGGCGCAAAGGCCACCACTGGCGTGACTTGCAGAGTGACCACATAAGGATAAAAGGCCAGCTCGACGGCGCGGGCGCGGGTAAATAAAATCGCCAAGCCAAGGCCGCTGACCATGGCCCAGAAAAACGCAAAGCCGGTAATCCGCAAGGTCACCAAACTGGCCTCAGTCAATCCGTCAATATTGTTGATCAGAGCCGCGCCAATGGCCGAGGGCGGCGGTAGCACGAATTTAGGAATGCCAGCATAGGCGACATAAAGTTCCCAAAACCCAATCAGGGCGCATCCGACAATCAGTGGTAAAAAATAACGCATCACAAATAGGCCGCCGCATTATGGCCGAGCGCTTCCGAGATGCTGGCGCAAGCCTCATGATAAGCCGGCGCGGCGCGGAAGTTTTCCGTCGCCTGACGCGCTGGCATGGTAATTTCTTGGGCAATCTCTCCATTTTGGCTCATCACCAAGACATTTTCTGCCAAATAAGCCGCTTCAGTGACCGAATGGGTGACAAAAATAATGGTTGGTTTTTCTTGCTGCCAAATATGGCGCAAATCATCATCCAGACGAAACCGTGTCAGCTCATCAAGCGCGGCAAAAGGTTCATCCAAAAGCAGGGTCTGCGGACGGCCCGCCAAAGCGCGGGCTAGTGAGACGCGCATTTTCATACCGCCGGATAATTGCCGCGGTAAGGCCGTCGCCCGATCGGCGAGACCGACCATCTCTAGCGCATGGCTGACGCGCGATTGAATCTCCGCCCCCGACAGCTTGGCAAATTTCAATGGGAGGGCGACATTGTCATATACAGTGCGCCAAGCCAGCAATGTCGGCTCTTGAAATACGAGGCCGATATCGCCCTTGCCATGATTTTCAATAGTGCCGCCGCTGGCCGGTAAAAGGCCGGCGAGGGCGCGCAGTAAAGTACTTTTGCCGCAACCCGATGGCCCGACCAAGGCGGTGAAGCTACCCGCCGCGAAGGCGTGCGAGAGATGGCGCAATGGCTGATAACCATTGTCATAGCGAATGGTGACATTGTCGAGTTTCAGCGCAGGGGCAGTCGCGGCGGCCATTATTGTGCGTCACCAGCGTTAACAAATTTCGTAGTAAAGGCCGATTGCCATGGCAGGTCGCGCGGATAAACCCCGCTTTGTGACATGGTGTCGAAAAAGTCCCGCCAGCGGCTCTCGCTCATCGTTCCCAAGCCAAATGCCTTTGTGTCAGGCGAGTGCATCATTTCGCGGGCGCGTATTTGGCTGATGGCATTGGCAATAATATCATCGGTCATTTCAGGATTGGCCTTTTTAATCAGCTGATTGCCCGGCGTCGGATCGCCATAAATGTAACTGCGCCAGCCCTCAATAGAGGCGGTCACAAAGGCTTGCACCAGTTCCGGCTTGTCGTCGATCCAATCAGTGCGCGCTAATACCATAGAGGCATAGCTGGGGTAGTCGTAATCGGCCAAAAGAAAAACCTGCGGCTTAAATTTACCGCGCGTTTCAATCGTATAGGGTTCTGAGGTGACATAGCCTTGCTGAATGGCTTTCGGGTCAACCAAAAATGGCGCGAGGTTAAAAGTGTATTTGCGTATCTGCTTGTTTTCAAACCCATATTTTACCCGCAGCCAAGCCCAAAAGGCGTTCACTGTGGCGTCGGCGACCATGATTGGCTGACCGCGCATATCGGCCAGCGATTGAATATCATTGCGTGGATGGGTAATCAGCACTTGCGGGTCTTTTTGAAACGCCGCCATCACGGCTTTGGCCGGAACGCCTGCCTTGACCATATTCAGCGGGATAAAACTATTTGACCCCATGCCGAACTCAATCGCCCCAGCGCCAAGCAATTGCGGAATATTAACCCCCGGCCCGCCCGATCTTATGGTGACGTCAAGCCCCGCCTTTTCATAAAGGCCCAGCGCTTTGGCTTGGTAAAACCCGCCTTGTTCAGCTTGCGCTTTCCAATCTGTGGCAAAGCTGACCGGCTCTAGGGCTTGCGCCATAGCGCCGCTGGCCAGCCATAAGACAAATAAGTGGAGACATAAGCGGAACTGTTTCATGCGTATCTTTCGAAATCATTATGGCTTAAAACTGACAGACAGTGACGTGAGCGTCAATCACCCTTGCGTGGTCCATCGAAAAGAGAGTTTGTAAAATGTCACAGGATGATTTTTGGAAAACCACTGCTTTGCAAGATATGAGTGAAGCGCAATGGGAATCCTTGTGCGATGGCTGCGGTAAATGTTGCCTGATCAAACTACAAGACGAAGACACGGACGACATTGTCTTTACTGATATTGTCTGCGACTTGCTCGACCAGAATAATTGTCAATGTTCAGACTATCAAAACCGCACTGTGCGCGTGCCGGACTGCGTGAAGCTGACAGCTGAAAATTTGCAGCAGGTAAATTTCATGCCACCGAGTTGTTCCTATCGGCTTTTATATGAGGGGCAAGATTTACCCGTTTGGCATCCGCTACGCACTGGCGGACGCACGGCTATGATCAATGCGCGTATGAGCGTTCAAGGGCGGGTTATTGCTGAGAGCCTGTATCACGATGACATTGAAGAGCGCGTCGTCACTTGGCCTTTGGAGGCATAAAGATTGCCGGTTTTGTTTCTAGTTAACATATTAAAAAATAATAAATTTTTATTCTTAATCCCCGTCAAAAACCGATTAAGCCATTGAAAATAATAACTATTTTATTGACTTCCGTGACGCTTTAATATATTGTTTCGTCATCGTCAACAAACCCGTCAGCGCGGTTTGTGCTGGCGGTTTTTTTTTATGTTGCCACTAAAATAACAAAAAATTTCATAATGACGCGCGAACAAGAAGAAAAATTACATCGGGTTCATTGTGGCTTGTTGGACGAGATCGAAAGCGCACAACGTAATCTTCCCAGTGATGTGGAATGCGTGAGTGAGGCCTTTGAACGGCACGCGCGGATCATTTCGCTTTTGGTGCGTGCACTGGAAACAATGATGCGCCTGGAAAATCAAAAAAATCAGGAGCAGTTAAAACAAAGTGACCCGCAAGCGCGTTTTGCCCTTCTCGCAGGCATTGAAAAACGCTTCGCCAAATTGGCATCTCAGCGATCAGAAGCACCACTTGATAAAGGCGCTGAGCAATGACGAGATTCAAGCACTCCACTGGTATTGGCCATTCTGGGCGCGGCCCGACCAATTGCCGCCCGATGGTGACTGGACGGTCTGGCTGATGTTGGGCGGGCGCGGGGCCGGGAAAACGCGAGCCGGTGCTGAATGGGTGCGTATGCAAGCCGAATTGCCAACGGCAGAGGGCGGGTGTCGCCATTTTGCTTTGGTGGGCGAAACTTATGGCGCCGCGCGCGCCGTCATGGTTGAGGGGCCATCGGGCCTTTTGGCTACGGCGCCGCCAGATTTTCGACCCGTGTTTCGGCCCAGTTTGAATTTACTGCAATGGCCAAACGGGGCGCAGGCGCGATTATTTTCGGCCGAGCGACCCGACGCTTTGCGCGGCCCGCAATTTGACGCCGCTTGGTGCGATGAACTGGCCAAATGGCGCTATGATGAAAAAACCTGGGATATGCTGCAATTTGGTTTGCGATTGGGGCAGCAGCCACGCCAAGTGGTCACCACCACACCGCGGCCTACGGCTTTGATTAAGCGGCTTTTGGCAGATGAGAAATGCGCCGTCTCGCGGGCTTCGACCGAGGATAATCGCGAAAATTTAGCGCCTGGGTTTATCGAAGATATTGTTGGGCGTTATCAGGGCACGCAATTGGGGCGGCAAGAATTAAATGCTGAACTGGTTGAAGAAGTGGCGCAAGCGTTGTGGTCGCCGGCTTTGCTGGCGCGCCAACAATGCCAGCATTTGCCAGCTTTTGAGACAGTTCTCGTGGCCTTAGACCCGCCCGCCAGCTCCGGCCCGAAGGCCGATGCCTGCGGTATTATTGTGATGGCGCGCGGCGTAGATGGTCATGCTTATGTGTTGGCCGACGAAACCGTGCAGGGGCTTGGTCCAACCGCATGGGCGCGCCGCGTTGTGCGGGCTTATCATGATTTTGAAGCCGATTGTTTGGTCGCTGAGGTTAATCAAGGCGGCGAGCTGGTGCGTGACATTGTTTTGCGCGAGGCGGCAGAGATTAACTTCCAGCCGGTGCGCGCCAAGCTCGGCAAAATTGCCCGCGCCGAACCAGTAGCGGCGCTCTATGAACGCGGTCTGGTGTTTCATCGCGGCCGCTTCAAGCAGCTCGAAGAGGAAATGTGCCATTACATTGGCCACGGCCAAAGCCCCGACCGCCTAGATGCGCTGGTCTGGGGGCTGACTTGGCTGATGCTGCGCCGACGCAAATCAGCGGCGCCGAAATTACGACGTCTTTAAACAGGGAAATTCATGTCCATATTTGATCCACTGCTAAGTCAGTTTGGCCGTTCCGGTCAACACAAAGACCCAAGCCAAAAACCGGCCGCGCCTTTGCAGGTGAAGAATACTGAGATTTTTGGTCGATCGCTTTTGACGCAAGTGGCGGCCGGTGACGGCGATACGCCAATTGAACGAAGCTTTCATCGCAATGCCGTTGTGCATCGTTGTGTGCGGATGATTAGCGAGGCTTGTGCGTCAATTCCGATTGATATTGTCGACGCTGACAGCGGCATAAACAGCGGCACAAACAGGCAGGCACTGCACAATATTTTAACCAATGCCAATAGCAGCCAAACCGGTGCTGATTTGCGCGAAATATTAGTGTCGCACTTGCTGCTTTTCGGCAATGCTTATTTGGAAGTTACTGGCGCAACGGGCCCGGAGGCGCTTTATGCGCTGCGTCCGGACCGCATGCGGATTATTGCTGATGATGATGGCTGGCCGCGGTTTTATGATTATCGCGTCGGCACGAAAACCCGCCGCTTTGATGTGATGGATCAGCCCGGGCAATTAATTCACTTAAAAATGTTTCACCCACAAAATGATCACTATGGATTGGCGCCTGTGACAGCCGCTGCTCTGGCCATTGATATTCACAATGCCGCCAATTATTGGAACAAGTCGCTTTTTGACAATGCGGCGCGCCCGTCGGGTGCTTTGGTTTATCGTGGCCAAGATGGTGCGCAGCATTTGAGCAC
>JAYOCI010000108.1:4190-5185 GCA_038105345.1 Rhodobiaceae bacterium | reverse complement strand
GTGTCGATGTGGCAGGCTCGCCGCTGACTTGGGAAATCGTCAGTCAAATCAACCATGAGGATATATTTGGCATTAATAATGATGGCGAATTATATGTCGCCACCCCCGACGCCTATTTCACTTGGGGCGATCATGGGCCATATCGGTTGACCATTCGCGTCACCGATGACGCCGGAAATACCGATACATATTCGCCCGAGGTTCATATTTCCCCGATCAATACGGCGCCTGAGTTCGAAGGCCCTGAACACATTAATTTGAACACACCGGGGCAACAAACGGCGATTTATCAAGCCTATGCGAGCGATCGAAATTCGGTAAGGCTGGAGTATGAATTAGTCACCGATGGTAGTACGCCGACAGACGACCATCAATTCTTCGAGATTGGTCTATTTAGCGGTCTCATTAGTTGGAAAGTTCTGCCAACCGAATGGATGGGCACGGATTCCAATGGTGATGGAAGATATGAAATCACCATTCGCGTGAGCGATGGTTTCCTCCATGATACGCAGACTTATACGATTAGGAGTTGGGCGGATAATGAAGCGCCAATCATCGACCAAGGTGATGACCCGCTGCATTTCGAAACCGTGCAAAGATCAACCCACCTCATCACCACACTGACGGCGGAAGATTTAGATGAAAATATCGGCTTGAGTTGGCAACTCAGCCAGACCGGTGACCACGCCTTATTCAACGTCGATCCGGACAGCGGTGTTGTTGCTTGGCGGTCGTTGCCAACATTCGACAGCGCTAATCCGGCCAATAATGTGCGCCATATTACCGTCATTGTCACCGATAGCGGCGGCCTGACGGACACGATTGATCTGGTCATCACTGTGCGTGAATTTGCCCCCATTGAGCTGACCTCAGCGGCTGTGCTGCCGGCGCAAGAAGAACATGTGCCGATAAGCGTCAATGACGTCATCTATACGGCGGCTGCCCAATGGCAGGGCAGTGCGACGGGGCTGAGCTTCTCGCTAGTGGCTGGTGGC
>JAYOCI010000108.1:0-4180 GCA_038105345.1 Rhodobiaceae bacterium | reverse complement strand
GACCCGACAAGCGGTCAAGTCACTGTGGTTGGCAATGATTTGAGCTTTGACCATGAAACCGCCACGCAACATAGTTTCATCCTGCGCGTCACCCACACTAATGGGGCCAGCGATGACTTCACCATCATCATTCCAGTCGGCGATGTGAATGATCAGCCGCCGCAGATTCACATTCAAGATGTTAGGTTTTTTGAGACCGTCGGTAATGAGATTCTGCAAACTGGCTATTTTATCCATGAATTTACCGGCTCGGCCGATGTCGCCGGCACTGATCTCACATGGGCGCTGATCGATGACCCGTCAGGTAAATTCACCCTGATGGCCAATGGTTGGCTGCAGCTTAGAGACGCGGGCCAATATGATTACGAAGACAATACGGGGCCTTATGAGATTACCGTTCAAGCCACGGATGAGGCAGGCAATAGCGCGCGATGGACAACCCATGTCGAAGTGCGAAACATTAATGAACACCCGTATTTCGAAGACGGGCCATTTGGTGGGGTGACGGTAACGCCCGGCGAAATCAATGTGATGCCGCCAGCCGCCTATGACCCTGAAGGCGACCAGCTCACATGGTCATTTGTGCCCAATCCATATGGCCATGCCCAAGACTCTGACTTCTTTAATATTGATAGCGCCACGGGTGCCATCACTTGGAAAGTCGCGCCCGTGGTTGGGCAGAAAACCGATGAGCTGGGGAATGGCCGTTACAGTGTGTCAATCCGCATTGAAGACCCTCAAGGTCTGGAAAGAGTGCAAAATTACACCATCATCGTTCCCGATGCGCCCTATATTGGTCAAGGCAATGCGCCGATCAGTTTTGACATTATTCAAGGCGCGACGGCGGTCACCACTTTGTCAGGCACGATTAGCGATACCAGCCCGGCGGGTGAGATTTTCTGGTCATTGAGCGGCACGCACGCCCATCTGTTTGACATTGACAATAATGGCGACATTCGCTGGGTGAACGCACCGGTTTTCAGCACCACGCCGAGCGATAATATCTATAGTTTCACCGCCATTTTGACCGATAATCATAATCTCACCGATACTATTGATATCACTGTCAATGTGCTTGAAAGCTCGCCGCTGGTGCTCACCTCAGGCTTAACAAGCTCAGCTTATGATGAGAATACCAATCTGGCGGTTGGTGATATGATTTACACCGCCGCCGCCACATATCAGGGCAGCACCACAGGCGTCAGCATGTCATTGGTTGCCGGTGGCAGCTTATTTAATGAATTGGCGATTGACCCGACAACCGGCCAAGTGTTCATTGTCGGCAATGATTTGAGCTTTGACCATGAAACCGCCACGCAGCAAACATTCGTCTTGCGCGTCAGCCACACAAGCGGCACCACACATGACTTCACCATCACCATTCCGGTTAATGATGTGAATGAAGCGCCAGAGATTTTCCAAGGTGACGCGCCATTAAATGCCTTCGCTAGTGTCGGCGATCCGAATGTGGCCGCCATCAGCGCCATTGACCCAGACCAAAATGACAGTTTGAGCTGGACTTGGGCTGGCGAAGATGCAGCAGATTTCAGCATCATCGATGGCATCATCACATGGATCACACCACCAAGCCCCGGGCAAGTCAGCGCCGATTCAGATAATATTTTCGAAATCACCGCCATTGTTAGCGATGATGACGGTCTACAAGATACGATCGACGTCCTAATCACCTTGCTTTAAGGGCGACAGGGCCGCCTGTTATCTCAGCAAGTCACTGCCATCAGCTAATGGGCTTTTACCCTCGGCGAATTTGTGGCACATAGGTCATGTTTGATACGAGGGAGAAAACATGACCAAACCATTGTCTGACACAGTTGTCACAAATACCGACCTCAGTGGCCAAACGGCTCTGGTTACTGGCGCAAGCTCTGGACTTGGCGCGCGATTTGCCCGCGTCTTATCGGCCGCCGGCGCCCGCGTGGTTATCGCCGCACGCCGTACTGATCGTTTGCAAGCGCTGAAAAACGATATTGAAGCAGATGGCGGGGTAGTGCACGCCGTCGCCCTCGACGTCAATGATTTGGACAAGATTGACGACTTCTATCAAAGTCTCGACGCCGCCGGTTTTATGCCGAATATTCTGGTCAATAATGCTGGCATGAATATCACCAAAAACGCCCTTGAATTGACGCCAGACGAATATCAAACCATTATTTCGACCAATATGAATGCGCCATTTTTTCTCGCCACCGCCTTCGCGCGTTACCATATTCAGGCGAAAAATCCGGCCCGCATTATCAATATATCCTCGGTTGGCGGCACGCGCGTTCTGCCCGGTATCACCGCCTATTGCATGTCGAAATCTGGTATTTTGATGATGACACGCGGTTTGGCCCGCGAATGGGCGCGCTATGACATTAACGTCAACGCCATTTGCCCTGGCTATATTGAAACCGAAATCAATGATTTCTGGTGGCAATCCGAAGGTGGGAAGAAACAGATCAACAGCTTCCCGCGTCGCCGTCTGGCCGGAGAGGAAGACCTTGATGGCGCTTTGCTGCTGCTTTCTGGCCCGCATGGCAAAGGCATGACTGGCACGTCAATTACCGTCGATGACGGGCAATATATCTGATAAGCTCTGAGCCATGTTTGTTGACAGCCATTGCCATTTGGATTTCAAAGATTTTGACGCCGACCGCGACGACGTCTTAGCGCGGGCGCGGGCCGCCAAAGTCGCCATGATGGTGACCATATCAACCAAAATTACCGAAGCGGCGCAAATTATCGCTCTGGCTGAAGCGCATGAAGAATTGGCTTGCACAATCGGTATACACCCGCATGAGGCTGGCGCGCAGCCGGAAACCAGTCCGGCGCAATTAGTTGAGCTGGCACGCCATCCGAAAGTCATTGGTATTGGCGAAACCGGCCTCGATTATTATTACGAACACAGCCCGCGCGAGGCCCAGCAAAGGAATTTTCGCGCCCATATAGAAGCAGCGCGCCTATCGGGCCTGCCGCTGATTGTCCATGCACGCGACGCCGACCAAGACACGGCTGATATTATGGAGGAGGAAATGGGGAAGGGGGCCTATCCGGCCTTGATCCACTGTTTCACCGCCGGCCCGGAACTGGCCCAGCGCGCTTTGGATATGGGCTGCTATATCTCGATTTCCGGCATTGCCACTTTTAAGAGTGCCAAACAATTACGCCAAACCATTGAAAGCATACCGCTCGAACGGCTTTTGATTGAGACAGATGCGCCATTTTTGGCGCCTGTGCCGCATCGCGGTAAGCGCAATGAGCCGAGCTTTGTCGCCGATACAGCCGCCGCTTTAGCCGAACTGAAAGGCGTCAGTACCGAAGAATTGGCGCGGGTCACGAGTGATAATTTCTTCACGCTTTTTACCAAAGCCGACCGCGTCGGTTTCGACCAGAGAGCTGGTTAATGGCGCAGATTTTCCGCATTTTAGGCAGTGGGTCATCGGGCGGTGTGCCGCGTATTCATGGCGATTGGGGCATTTGTGACCCTGAAAACCCGAAAAACCGCCGCACGCGCTGTTCGCTTTTGGTCTCGCAAACCAGCGATAAGGGCCAAACGCAGATCTTAATCGATACATCACCCGATATGCGCCAGCAGTTGATTGACGCCAATGTGCGCCAGTTAAACGCGGTTTTATATACTCACGACCATGCCGATCAGACGCATGGTATTGATGACTTGCGGGCCATGGTTTACGCCAATCGGCAACGCATTGACGTGTGGATGGATGCAGCAACCGCTAAAACGCTGACATCGCGCTTCGGCTATTGTTTTGAGCAATTGGCCGGGTCTGAATATCCGTCGATTTTGAAACATAATCCGATTGCCAGCGATTTGCCGCCCATTGTCGTGCAAGGCCAAGGCGCCGCGCTGACAGCTTTGCCATTTCGTCAAATTCACGGGCGTATTGATAGCCTCGGCTATCGTATCGGCAATGTCGCATATTCCAGCGATATTTCTGATTTGCCAGAAGAGAGCGCCGCTGCCGTCGAAAATCTTGATTGCTGGATTATCGACGCGTTACGCCGCGATCCGCATCCGACGCATTTGCATTTGGAAAAGACCTTACAGCTCATCGAACGCTTCAAACCCAAACAAGCCGTCTTGACCAATTTGCATTTTGATATGGATTACCAGTGCCTGTGCGATGAACTGCCGCCGCATATTCGGCCAGCCTATGAT
>JAYOCI010000107.1:2009-5187 GCA_038105345.1 Rhodobiaceae bacterium | reverse complement strand
GGCATATTGTCAATTAGGCGAATATTATCAAGACGCGCCGCGATCAGCGCGCGACGATGCTGGCTATCGGCGGTAAGCGCTTGCAATGTGTCGCCATCGCGCAGGGCGGCATAGTCAACTTGCGTGAAACCGGCGGCCAATAGCTGGTCACGGGCGGCGTTTTCAGCTTGCTCAACGGGTAAATCAGAGGCTGCCAAATCGGCCAAAATGACGTTCAGCTTGCCGGCAATCTGTCTTTGCGCCGCGTTTAAATAGGCATTGCGCGACGACATGGCCAATCGGTCGATGAAACCGTGCCCCAAATCGTGGCCAAACCGTCGGCCTCGCGGATAATCGGTGCGCCAAGAATTTCAATCGGTAAATCAAGGTCGCGCGCCATGCGTCGGATAACCAATAATTGTTGGTAATCCTTTTCGCCAAAAATCGCGACATCGGCTTGGCTTTGGGTAAATAATTTGGCAACCACAAGGGCGACGCCTCCAAAGAAATGCGGCCGATCATCGGTTTCAAGCCCCAAGGCTGGCCCCTCCATGTGAATGGATGTGGCAAAACCATCAGGATAGATTTCACTGGCATGAGGCGCAAAGACGCAATCAACGCTATGGCCGGCGAGGGCGTTAATATCGCTGGCTTCTTGGCGCGGGTAAGTGTCGAGGTCTTCATGCGCGGCAAATTGCGTTGGATTGACAAAAATCGAAACAATAATCCGATCGACTTTTGGGCTGATTTGCTCAACCAGAGACAAATGCCCCGCGTGCAGGGCGCCCATGGTTGGCACCAGCCCGACGCGCAGCCCCTCGGCTTTCCAGCCCGCTACTTGCGCGCGCAAATCCTGAACTGTGCGGCTTATTTTTATCTCACTCATTTACTGCTCATGTTTTAGGTGAAAACTCATCGGGCGGGTTAATTGTTCATAGCCGATTTGTGACAGGCTGGCACCGCGTCCTGTGTCGCCAATGCCGGTCCATGCAAGCCCGGGATCGAGATAGTCACAGCGGTTCATAAAAAACGTGCCGGTCTGGGTCTTCTGGCCAATGGCTTGACCGGCGGCCAAGTCCTGCGTCCACACAGAGGCGGTTAAACCAAAAGGGCTATCATTCATCAGCGCGATTGCCTCGGCATCGGAATGCACGGGCATAATGCCGACAACGGGCCCAAAACTTTCGTCGCGCATGACTGACATATTATGATCGACGCCGACTAAAATTTGCGGTGCCATATAGGCGGTTGCTGGATCATCGGCGGGAAAATCATCGCGATTTATCAAAGCGTTGGCGCCATTTGCGACGGCATCGCTGATTTGCTGACGAACAAAAGCCGCCGCACTGGGGCGCACCATCGGCCCCAAAGTGGTTTCCGCGTCAAGCGGATTGCCGAGAATATATTGTCCGGTGACCTGCCGCATGGCGTCAATTAAATCATCATAGACGGCGGCATCGGCATAAATCCGTTCAATGCCGCAGCACGATTGACCGCTATTGAAGAAACTGCCGTCGACCAATGCCTCCGCCGTGCTTTGCACATTGGCATCGGCTCTGACATAGGCAGGGTCTTTGCCGCCCAATTCCAAACCAAGGCCAATAAACCGATCACGCGCCGCGTGCTGCACAGCCCGCCCTCCGGCAACTGAGCCGGTGAAGTTCACATGCGCAATGCGCTGGTCTTGAATGACCGATGCGGTTTGCTGGTGGTCGAGGTGCAAAACGCTCAACAGGCCGTCGGGCATGCCAGCCTGCTGAAAAGCCGCGGCAATGCGCTCAGCGCATAACATGGTCTGGGCGGAATGTTTCAAAATCACCGCATTGCCCGCCATTAAAGCCGGAACAATCGAATTGACGGCAATCAAATAAGGGTAATTCCAAGCCGCAATAACAAGCACAATGCCAAGCGGGCGGCGGGCAATATAGCGGGTGAAGCCGGGCTTTTCGCTCGGCACGACATGTTGCAAAGCGCTTTCGGCAATCGCCGCCATATGGCTGGCACGCTCAATATAGCCATTGATTTCATTGCCGCCATAGCGCACGGGGCGGCCCATTTGCCAAGCCAATTCCTCACCAATAGCGTCGCGTTGTGTGTCAATAATCGCCAGCATGGCGGTTATTAATTGCTGTCGCGTTGCAATATCCGTGGTGGCCCATTGGCTTTGCGCGGCGTCGGCCTTGGCCAAGGCCGTTTCAATCTCTTGTGGGCCAGACAGCTGACGTTGCGCATAAAGCCTCCCATCAACGGGGCTAATAATGTCGACCATTGAGCCTATCTCCGCATTATGGGGTTGGTGTGCCATTGCGGTCATCGACCACATAAGAGGCGGCTATGCCGCCATCAGCGCGATATACGCCGCCGGTTTGCCAGCCCGCTTCATCACTGAGCAGAAAACAGGCGAGGGCGGCAATTTCTTCCGGCCGACCGAGGCGTCCCATGGGAATATGCTGGCGGCGGCTTTGCCATTTTTCGGGCGTGTCAAAATAATGCGCTGTGCGTTCGGTTAAAATCGGCCCCGGCGCAATGCAATTGGCACGAATATTATCGCGGGCATAGGTCATGGCGATTTCGCGGGTCATGGCTTCCAAGGCACCTTTGCTGGTGGTGTAAGCGATTTGCGGCACTGCCGAGGCACTATGGGCGACAACCGATGACATGGTCACCAAACTGCCATGTCCCTGCGCCAGCATTTGCGGCAGAGCATATTTATAGACCAGAAAAGCACCGGTTAAATTGACCTCCAAAGTCGCTTGCCAACTCGACAAAGGCGTGTCGACAGCATTGCCATCATCAGCCGCTAACATGGCCGCATTATTAATCACGCCATCGAGCCGTCCGAAATGCGAAATAATCTCCTGCATCATGCGCTCAATCGCTTGCTCATCGCGCAAATCAGCGGCGAAAGCACGGGCTTGGGCTTGCAGCGCAGGTGGCAGGGCGTCAACCGCGGCGGCTGCTTTGTCGCTGTCCTGCTCAGCCAAAGCCAAAGTGGCACCGCGTTCAGCCGCCAGCCGCGCCATAGCCCGTCCAAGCCCGCCATTGGCACCGGTAATCAGAATAATTTTATCACTCAAAGACATGGCGGCATCCTACAGTTATTGGAGCGAAAATGCAGTCAAAATGCGGAATCGGGTTTATAATCATTTTGTCGCATCATGAGGACATAAAGTGGAAGAAGAAAACTTAACCATAAGCC
>JAYOCI010000107.1:0-1999 GCA_038105345.1 Rhodobiaceae bacterium | reverse complement strand
CTGCTGGACAGTCAAAAGCTGGGCCAGCGCATATTATTGTCATCGGCAATGAAAAAGGCGGGTCGGGCAAGACCACCACCGCCATGCATATTACCACGGCCTTGCTCATGGCCGGTAAATCCGTTGGCACACTTGATCTAGACGTGCGCCAGCGCTCGTTTACCCGCTATATTGAAAACCGCAAGATTTGGATTGGTCGTCGTCATGTGACCATGCCTGAACATATTGCGCTGGAGCCGATTACGGCCAGTAATAACGAAGAGCGCGAGCAGGTCGAGAGAGATAGTTTTGCCCATGCGCTGGCGCATTTGCGTGCCCATCATGATTTTGTCGTCGTCGATTGCCCGGGTTCAGACAGTTATTTATCGCGCCTTGGTCATGCGAAAGCCGACACGCTGATTTCGCCAATTAATGAAAGTTTTGTCGATTTTGATCTATTGGCCCATGTCGATCCGGACACTTTGGCGATTAAATCACCCAGCATATATGCCGAAATGGTCTGGTCGTGCCGCAAGCAGCGGGCAGGGAGTGATGGCGGCAGCATTGATTGGGTCATCATCCGCAACCGCACCAGCCATATTCACGCGAAAAACCGCAAGCGAATCGAAGAGGCGCTTGATGAATTGTCGCGCCGTCTCGGCTTTCGGCAAGTGTCGGGATTATCCGAGCGCGTGGTTTTCCGTGAAATGTTTCCGGCCGGCATTACCTTGCTCGATCTGACCGATGAAGAGGCCAATGCCAGCCTCACCATGTCGCATGTTGCCGCCCGTGCCGAAGTTACGGCCTTGCTGACGGCGCTACGTTTGCCTGGAATGGTGAGCTAATGGGCATGGTGTTTTTGGGCGGCGTGGTTCTGCTGCTGGCTATGCTTTTGGCGTCATTGGTAACACGGCTGTCTGTGTCGACATTGCGCAGCGCTGTTGTCGCTGCGATTACTATTTTCGGCGGCTTGGCCATGGTGGTTTTATTGTTGAGCGGGCGTATTGGCTTGGCCGTTGGCTTGGCCGCCTATGTCTTCTGGCTGCTCCGGCTGGCGCGTGTTGCACCGACGGCCTCTGAGCCACCGCCACAATCGCCAATCAGGGCAGGGCAAATGAGCCGCGCCCAAGCGCTTGATGTGTTGGGTCTCGAGGTTGGCGCCCAGCCTGATGAGATTGAAGCGGCCTATAAATCATTGATTGTGAAAAACCATCCCGATCAGGGCGGCACAGACTGGCTGGCGGCGCAATTGAATGAGGCACGCGATGTGCTGATGCGCGATTTCACTTAAATAAACAGCAAAAAGACAAGGCTAAGCCTTGTTCAATCAAGCTTTCATCCTATCTAAAATAAAGTAATATATTTATCAGAGAGTTTCTCTTGAAGCGAACACTGGAATAAGGCCAAAATACCACCATGCACTGCAGGAATGCCATGATTGAAAAAAATTGCGCGGTTTTTGAGGAACACTTGTCTCAAATTCCACCGATGCTTGCTGGCCCCGATCAGCATGATGATGGCAAGTCCGGCGGCACCGGCACGGTCACGCTGACCCGCACAAAAACGAAAAAACCGTCAATGTATAAGGTTTTGTTATTGAATGATGATTACACGCCGATGGAATTCGTCATTTATGTCTTGCAGCGGTTTTTTTCAAAGAGTGCCGAAGATGCAACCAAAGTCATGCTGCATGTGCACCAAAATGGTGTCGGTATCTGTGGCGTGTTTACTTATGAAGTTGCCGAGACCAAAGTTACGCAAGTAATGGATTTGGCTCAGCAGCACGACCATCCGCTGCAGTGCACGATGGAAAAAGATTGATGAGCAAACGAAGGAGCACGCTGTGCCAGCATTTTCGAAACAATTAGAAGGCGGTCTGCATCGGGCATTGGTTTTGGCCAATGAGCGCAATCACGAATATTCGACCCTAGAACATTTGCTTTTGGCGCTGATCGAAGACCAAGAGGCGCTGTCGGTCATGCAAGCCTGTGGTGTCAATGTCGATGTGCTGCGCGAGAAC
>JAYOCI010000106.1:0-5207 GCA_038105345.1 Rhodobiaceae bacterium | reverse complement strand
TTTCAATGACGCTAGAGCCGAGATTAGATGAAGAAAAAAGCCTGAGCGAACGCCGTCGCAGGGAATTTCCGCTGCGCCGTGTGGTGCCCAATATCATCACCTTAATGGCGTTGTGTTTGGGGCTGACGGCTTTGCGTTTGGGGCTGAATGAACGCTTTGATTTGGCCATGCTATGCGTCGTCGGAGCCGGTTTTCTTGATGCTTTTGATGGCCGTTTGGCGCGTCTATTGCGGGCCAGCAGCCCGTTTGGTGCGCAATTGGATTCACTGTCCGATTTTGTGAATTTCGGCTTTGTGCCAGTGCTCTTGGTCTATCTCTATGCTTTGCAAACGACTGGTCGTTTAGGCTGGGCTGTGATTTTGCTTTTCTCGGTCTGCTGTGCCCTGCGTTTGGCGCGTTTCAATGTCGATATTGATGAGGCTGACCGGCCTGCATGGAAAATGAAATTCTTTCAAGGCGTGCCGTCGCCATCGGCTGGCGCTTTAGTTATGTTGCCGATGTTCCTTGATGTTGGCGGTATCATCAGCTTTCGTGATCAGCCAACCCTTGTCTCGGCCAATGTCATTCTTGTGGCCTTGCTGATGGTTAGCAATCTGCCGACTTATTCAGGCAAAGGCTTATCGCCAACCATTCGCCGCGATCTGGTCTTGCCTTTAATGCTCGGTGTCGGCGTGCTGGCGGTGATGTCTTTCACCTTCCCATGGGTTACGCTCAGCGTGCTTTGCGCGGTTTATTATGCGCTCTTGCCGGTCGGCTGGCGGCACCATCGTCGTCTGGCACAGGGAGCCAGCCAAAGCAGCTAAGCTTGCTTTACTCTGCTTTCAAGGCTGGTCCGCCATTTCGCTATCAGTTGAGCTACCCGCGTGTCGCGCAAATAATCTGGCAAGGTCAACATCACTGGCACGAGGATCAGCGTCAGCAAGGTTGAGAAGCCGAGACCGAAAATAATCGCCGTCGACAATTGCACCCACCAAGCCGACGTTGGCTCACCAAGCTGAACAGTGCGATGTATCACATCCACTGACGCCTGAAGCGCCATTGGAAGCAAACCAATCATAGTGGTGATTGTGGTCAATAGAATTGGCCGCAGACGTTGCCCTGAGGTTTTCAAAATCGCTGCGGTGCGTTTCAAACCGGAACTGCGCAAGCGTTGATAAGTGTCGATCAGCACAATCGAATTATTCACCACAATACCGGCCAGCGCGACAACGCCTGTGCCGGTCATAATGACGCTAAAGTTCTGCCCTGTGACCACCATGCCGAGCAAAACGCCCACGGTTGATAAAACAACCGTCGAGAGCGTCAGCAGGGTGCAATACAGGCTGTTGAATTGCAGCAAGAGAATAATGAACATCAGCAAAAGTGAGGCCAGCATGGCACGCCCCAAAAAGGCGGTGGCGGCTTCGGCTTCTTCATTCGCGCCACGCAAGCGCACACTGACGCCGGGCGGCAAGTCTTGTGTGTCGAGCCATGTCATAAAGTCTTGCTCAGCAACTGTGGCGAGAATTTCATCACCGCTTGCCGGATCAATGACCGTTGCAGCTTTAACAGTAAATGTGCGCTTGCCATCAACCCGATTAATCGCGTCGCGGCGCTGGGCGATGGAGCGGGTGACAAAATTCGTAATCGGCACATTGCCGGCCTGTGTGCGGACACGCAATTGATCAAGCTGATCAAAAGAGCGTGCGTCATAAGGGTAACGGGCGCGAATTTCGATTTCATCGTCGCTATCGTCTGGGCGGTAGTGACCCACCAAAATACCATTGGTGACCAATTGCACCATATTGCCGACAGTTACAATATCGGCCTGAAAACGGCCAGCTGCTTCGCGGTCAACGGTCAAATTCCATTCAATACCGGGCAGGGGAAGCGTGTCTTCGAGTTCTGTGTAAAGGTCATCACGTGACCGCAAATAGGCGTTAATGTCGGTGACCACACTGGACAGCTTATCTATATCCTGACCGGCGATTTCAATTTCAATACCTTTGCCCGATGGCGGCCCTTGTTCGCGTTCAATGACCTCCACTTCAATGGCTGGGAAGGCATTGGCGCGTCGATCAATCTCGCGCATGATGTGAGTTGCCGGAACGCGGGTCGAGAAATGCGTGAACTCAATGCGGATAAGGCCGACCAAATCGCTTGGCTTTTCGCCGTCGACGCGGGCCAGCCCACCGCCAGAACCCAAGGCTGGGCCTGCTTGTGTGAAAGCCGAGCTAATGCCGGGGATGGATAAGACAATATCTTCAACCAAACGGGTCATGCGGTCGGCTTCTTGAATCGACAAATTGCCACGCGCTTTGATGAAAACATTGGCTTGCTGGGGTTCAATCGAGGTTGAAAATTCAATGCCGCCGCCATAGCGCCCGTTGAGGATAATCACGCCAACCAAAATCAGCACAGCTACGCTGATGGTGGTCAGCGGCCAGCGGATGCAGCGCTCGAGGAAACGTAAATATTTGCCCGTCAGGCCCGGGGTTGTGGCCACGTCAATATCATTTTCAGCCGCTAAGCTGGTCAGTAATTCGTCGCCTTCTTGCTCTGATTTACCAATTAAGCCGCCAATAACCGGCAGAAAAACCATGGCTGTTAACAGCGAAGCCGACAGTAAAATAATCACTGTAATCGGCAGAAATGACATGAATTTACCGCTCACGCCGGGCCATAAAAGCATCGGCGCAAAGGCGGCTAATGTGGTGCCGGTCGATGATAAAATCGGCCAGAACATGCGCGAGGCGGCGAGGGCATAGGCTTTTTTGCGATCTAAACCTTCGGCCATTTTCCGGTCAGCGAATTCAGTGACCACAATCGCCCCGTCGACCAAAATACCGACCGATAGCAAGAAGCCGAACATGATCATCATGTTCAATGTCATGCCCAATAGGTCGACGATTAAAAAGCCGATAAGGAATGAGGTCGGAATTGATAAGCCGACCAACAGCGCTGAGCGCAGACCGAGGGCGGCAATGACCAAAATCATCACCAATAAAATCGCATTGGTGATGGAGATTTCTAGCGAGCCGAGCATTTCAAAAATGAAGCTGGAAATATCCGACGAAAAGTCGATGGAAATATTTTCCGGCCAGTCGGCGGTGAAGGCTTGTGATATGCGGCGCACTTCGCTGGTTGTGTCGACGATATTGGCGCCAAGGCGTTTGGTGACCTCAATGGAAATGGTCGGCGTGCCATTATAGCGCGCCAAAATATCTGGGTCTTTGAAGCTGCGGCGAATATCGGCAATGTCGCTGAGACGCACAACAGCGTCGCCTTGGGTTTTAATGGCCAGCGAATAAATATCGCGTTCGCTCTCAATCAGACCCGGTACGGATAATGAAAAACGCCCACTGCCATTGTCCATATTGCCAGCTGGCACCAGCTGATTATTGCGTGACAAAGTGGCATAGAGTTCTTCTGCCGTGATATTATAATTTTCCATCGCCCGTGGGTCGATGATCACTTCCAATACTTCTTCGCGATGGCCAATTAATTTGGCTTCCAAGACGGATGACATGCCAGATAATTCGTCTTTCAGCATATTGGCGTGTCGGAATAGCTCGCGCTCAGAGCCCGGACTCGTCAAATTCACCATAATCACTGGGAAGAGGCCGGCGTTGAACTCGCGCACGTCGGGCTCCTCGGCTTCTTCTGGGAATTCAGGGCGCACTTGATCCATTTTTTCGCGCACATCAAGCAAAGCCTGGTCTTTGTCAAAACTGACATCAAATTCGAGAATGACGGCGCCAAAATTCTGCGCGGCAATGGCTTTCATTTCTTTGACGCCGGTCAGTGTCCGAAGCTCCAGCTCCATGGGTTTGACAAGCAATCGCTCGGCATCGGCTGGCGCAATGCCCGGCAAAACAACACCGACGTAAATATAAGGAATAGGAATATCCGGATCAGCCTCGCGCGGCAGCGACACATAAGACATGACACCTCCGAGCAAAAGCGCGACCAAAATGGTAAGCACAGCACGGCTGCGGCTAATAGCGGAGGAGATAAAGTTAAACATGACTAACGCACCTCGAGGTCGGGCGCTGTCGCATCAGCCACGGCTGGCGCGGCAAATTCGAAATCTACTTGTCGGCCATCACGCGTATATTCGCCGCCGGCAATAATGACATTCTCACGGGCCCGCAGGCCGGTCACTAACACGCCGTCGAGATTATCCGCCACAATGGTGACATCGCGAAAAGCCACGCGCCCCTCGTCAATCACTCTGACGCCGAGTTTGCCTGCGTCGCTCATGGTTAAAATACCTTGCGGAATACGCGTCGCAAGAACATCACCCGCCTGCAATGTCAGTTCCGCACTGACACCATCGCGCAACAATAAGTCTTTGTTTTCGATTTCCAACTCAATGCGGAAAGTGCGGGTTGTCAGATTAGGGGTTTCAGCAATATAGCGGACTTTGCCTTCGACCGTTTCGCCGGTCACAAAGGCGGCTTGACCAATGGCCCCGACGCGAATTGAATTGACCTGATTTTCAGCAATATGGCCGACGACCAATAGCGGGTCTTTGTCGATAATCGTCGCACAAGGCTGGCCGACGCTGATGAAGTCGCCCTCTTTAACCGGCAGGCGATCGAGAATACCGTCAAATGGCGCTCTGATGGTTGCCCGAGACAACTCAACCTCACGGCCTTTGACGGCTGCTTTGCTGGCGTCATAGGCGGCACGCGAAGCGGCTAATTGGCTTTTCGACACATGGCCTTGTTCGGTCAGTTTTTTAGCGGCGTTAAATTCAATCTGGCGGGCGTCACGCATGGCTTTGGCTTCATCCAATTGCGCTTGCCGCGCGCCAATGTCGATTTTACAAATCGTTTGATTGGCCTGCACAAATGCGCCCTTGTCGACGGGTAGGTCGCTAATGGTGCCATTGGTTTCAGCCGCTATTGTCACCACTTTATCGGCTTCGCTGCGGGCCTGCAGATTGATCGTATTCAAATAGGGGCGCGCTTCTAAGGCTTGCACAACAACTTTGAAACGATCGGATTGCTCAATGGTTTCGCTCAATGGTTTGGCAATGATTTGCTCTTCCGAGGCATTTGACAGCAAGCCACTTACCAGCCATGCGACAAGGGCAACAAAGACCAGCAGAGAGGTGAAAACAGACTTACCAATAGGCATTCTGTCCCACAAAGATGACTTTGCCGATGTGGCCGTGGTCGCTTGTTGTTTTTTCTCCGAACTCATTACTTTTGCAAATTTTA
>JAYOCI010000105.1:4330-5252 GCA_038105345.1 Rhodobiaceae bacterium | reverse complement strand
AATTTTAGCGGCTTGCCGCTTGTGATGTTAACGAGAATCAGGCGGGATATTCATATGATAAAAAATAAGGCAGTTATATTCACTTTGGCGACGGGTCTTTGGGCCATGCCGGCAAACTCCGAAACCCTTGATCAAGCCTTGTCGCAAGCTTTGGCCAGCAACCCTTCCTTGGCCGCTGCCAATGCCAATTATGAAGCGACCTATCGGTCACAATTTGTCACCATGGCAGATATGTTGCCTCAGGTAACAGCCTTTGCCCGCGAAACGCGGTCAAATACGGATGCCGAGGATTACGCCACGGGCCAAGTCAATAATCTCTATAATATCGGCGATCGCGATGTCGATTCTTACGGTGTGATGTTGACCCATGATTTGTTCACCAGTGGTAAGAATTTGAACGCCTTTCGCAGCAAGCGCGCTGAAGTGCGCAGCGAGCGCGCCAATTTAACTGAGACCGAACAGCAAATTCTCCTATCGTCGATTTCCGCCTATTTGAACGTGCTGGAAAATCAATCGGTTTATGAGCTTAATCAGCAAAACGTGGTTGTTTTGAGCAAGCAAGTTGAAGCGGTGAGAGACCGCTTCCAAGTCGGCGTCGCAACGCGGACAGATATTGCCCAATCGGAAGCTGCCTTGGCGGGCGCACAATCAGCGCTATTGAGTGCGCAGGCTAATTTGCGCGGCTCTAAAGCGGTTTATCGCGAAGTCATTGGTGTCGAGCCTGCCGATTTGGAAGCCGTGGCCAAACTGCCACGCTTGCCGCGCGATCTTGACGATGCCATTGCCATTGCCCGTCGTGAAAACCCAACATTGATTGCCGCCAAAGAAATGTCGGCCAGTGGTCGCTTGAACACCTATAGCGCCATTGGCGCAGCTTTGCCGTCAATCACTTTGGCTGGGTCTTATACACGCACAGAAGACC
>JAYOCI010000105.1:0-4320 GCA_038105345.1 Rhodobiaceae bacterium | reverse complement strand
TAACGGCTATTGGGGTTGAGACAGAAGTCACCGAATTAACCGCCACGCTGAATGTTCCATTGTTCCGTGGTGGTCGTGCCGTGAGTGGCATTTCAGCCGCGTCGCATTATTCCGATGCTTTGAAATATCAAGTGCACGCCTCATCTGATGGTGTGGAGCGCGGCGTTGTCGTGGCTTGGAATAATTATCAGGCGGCAGAATCGGTTGTTGTGGCTCGCGCGCAGCAAATTAAAGCGTCGCAAATTGCCCTTGAGGGTGTCCGCCAAGAAAACCAATTGGGCACGCGCACCACTTTGGATGTGTTGAATGCCGAGCAAGATTTGCTGGATACACGCGTGGCTCAAGTGCGCGCCGACGCGGATCACAAACTGGCGGCTTATTCGGTTCTGGCGAGTGTTGGTCGGTTGACGGCAAATCGCCTGCGTATCACGGCTGCTGATATTGGCGACACTGAATAGGCGACCATCACTTTTAATATTGAGCGCTTTGAAGTGTCTGAGGCGTCAAATGAGATCTTTCAATGTCCGAGTCGTCCCAGCTAGATAAAAATTATGCGCCTGCTGCGCTTGAGACGCGCCTCTATAAGGCTTGGGAAGATGACGGCTGTTTCAAGCCCGGCCGCAATAGCGAGGGCGAGCCTTATACGATTGTTATTCCGCCCCCCAATGTGACAGGCAGCCTTCATATGGGCCATGCTTTGAACAATACATTGCAAGATGTATTGGTGCGTTTCCAGCGTTTGCGCGGCCGCGATGTCTTGTGGCAGCCGGGCACTGACCATGCTGGCATTGCGACGCAAATGGTTGTTGAACGGCAAATGGCCGAGCAGGGCAGTGAGTCGCGCCGTGACATTGGGCGCGAGGCATTTCTCGAGCGTGTTTGGGCATGGAAAGCCGAGAGCGGATCGACCATTACCCAACAATTGCGCCGTCTTGGTGCGTCCTGTGATTGGAGCCGCGAGCGCTTCACCATGGATGAAGGCCTATCGCAGGCGGTTTTGAAAGTATTTGTGACGCTGCATGAGCAGGGGCTGATTTACAAAGACAAGCGTTTGGTCAATTGGGACCCGGGCTTGCTCACCGCCATCTCTGACCTTGAAGTGGTGCAGCGCGAAGTGAATAGCCATATGTGGCATTTCAATTATCCGCTGGAAGATGGTAGCGGCCATATTACTGTCGCCACCACGCGCCCAGAGACCATGCTCGGTGATACGGGCGTCGCCGTGCATCCTGACGATGAACGCTATCAGCATTTGATTGGCAAATTTATTATTCTGCCTTTGGTTGGCCGCCGCGTACCGATTGTGGCCGATGAATATGCTGACCCTGAGCAGGGATCAGGTGCGGTGAAGATTACGCCAGCGCATGACTTTAATGATTTTGAAGTCGGCAAGCGCGCCGATTTGCCAGCGATTAATATTCTCGACCAACACGCTTGTTTGGATTTATCCGATCCGGCGTTTGACGATATGCCAAATCGTGACCAATGGCAGGGCATGGATCGCTTTGAGGCGCGCAAGAAAATTGTCGAAGCCTTGCAGGATTTGGGCGTTGTCGAAAAAATTGAAGACAATACGCATATGGTGCCCTTTGGCGACCGGTCGGACAAAGTTATTGAGCCATGGTTGACCGATCAATGGTATGTCGACGCCGCCACTATGGCCAAGCCTGCCATTGAGGCGGTTAAAAATGGTCAGACCAAATTCGTGCCAGCGAATTGGGAAAAAACCTATTTCGAGTGGATGAATAATATTCAACCCTGGTGTATCTCGCGGCAATTATGGTGGGGGCACCAAATTCCTGCTTGGTATGGCCCTGATGGCGAGATTTTCGTGGCCGAAACCGAAGCCGAAGCACAGGCCAAGGCCGATGCGCATTTTGGCAAAGCAACGCCTCTGACGCGTGATGAAGATGTGCTTGATACATGGTTTTCTTCAGCTCTTTGGCCGTTTTCAACGCTTGGCTGGCCGGAAAAAACCCCTGAATTGGCGCGTCACTACAAAACCGATGTGCTGATTACGGCCTTTGATATTATCTTCTTCTGGGTCGCGCGCATGATGATGAGCGGGCTGCATTTTATGGATGAAGTGCCGTTTCACACCGTCTACATCCACGCCCTCGTGCGCGATGAACATGGCGCGAAAATGTCGAAATCCAAAGGCAATGTGGTTGATCCTCTCGATCTGATCGATACATATGGCGCCGATGCCTTGCGCTTTACTTTGTCGTCCATGGCGGCCATGGGGCGTGATATTCGTTTGTCGGAATCGCGGGTTGAGGGCTATCGCAATTTCGGCACAAAATTATGGAATGCGGCGCGCTTTTGCGAGATGAATGATTGCTTTGCAGCGCCAGATTTTGACCCAAGCCAGGCCAGCCAACCGCTGACCCAATGGCTGGTCAATCAAACCATTGGCGCGCAAAACACAGTGACCGAAGCATTGGATGCCTATCGTTTCAATGATGCGGCCAATGGGGTTTATCACTTCATTTGGAATAATTTCTGCGATTGGTATGTGGAATTGGCCAAGCCAGTTCTGCAAGGCGATGATGCGGCAGCCAAGGCAGAAGTGCAGGCGGCCACCAAATGGGCTTTTGATCAAGCGCTGCGATTGCTGCACCCATTCATGCCATTTGTCACTGAAGAATTGTGGAGCAAAACCGGACAGCGCGCCAATTATCTGATGCTTGACCAATGGCCAAATTTCGATGCCGGCCTGCTCAACACAGCGGCGGATGAGCAAATTGGCTGGCTGATTGACGCGATTAGCGAGATCCGTTCGGTGCGGGCTGAGATGAATGTGCCAGCCGGAGCGCAAATTCCACTGGTTTTGGTCGGCGCCAATGCCGCCACCAAAGCGCGGGTCGATGAAACGCAAAGCGTTTTAATGCGTTTGGCGCGTCTGTCTGAAATCAGCTTTGCCGATAGCGTGCCGGAAGGCGCGGTGCAAACGGTTCTGGGCGAGACGATTTTTGCTTTGCCTTTGGCTGGTGTGATTGATGTAGCGGCAGAAAAAGCGCGACTGACCAAGGATATCACCAAGGCAGAGGGCGAGATTAAGAAGATTGCTGGCAAATTAAGCAATCAAGGGTTTCTGGATAAAGCACCGGAAGCGGTGATTGCGGAAAATCAGAAACGTCTTGAGGATGAGCAGGCGCGGCGTGATAAATTGGCCGATGCCTTGGCCCGTTTAGGTTAAACGAATTGTCGCCAAAAGGCGTATGCCGTGACCGCAATACAGACTGCCAAACTGGCCCGTTTAACATTTTTATCTGAGACATAGTCGGTCAATCGCGCCGCCGCATAGCTGCCAATGCCAATACCCGCCATGACAGCCAAGCCACCGCCGATGTCGACTTTGCCGCTCATAAAAAACAGCACCAAAGCCGCAATCGACGAGACGGCGGCGAAAACTAATTTAATGCCATTCATGGCCCGCACAGCGGTATAGCCGCCCAGTGATAGGGCGGCGAGGGTAAGAATACCAAAGCCACCATTGAAATAGCCGCCATAGACACAAGTGCCAAACAGCGCCAAACCGCCCATCAGCGTGACATTGCGTTTACCTAAGCGGGCGGCCATTTGTTCTAATTGTCGGCTCAGCATGAACAATAATGTGGCGAATAATAATAGCCATGGCACAGCTGCCTCAAACACTTGGGCATTGGTTTGCAATAATAACCAGCCGCCAATCAGCCCGCCGATAAACACCACAGGCAATTGCCAGATAAGGGCGCCGCGCACTTCATAAATATGTTTGCGATAGCCAGCGGCTCCGGTGATATAGCCCAAAGTGGCGGCGAAAGTGTTGGTGGCATTGGCGACAATCGGTGGCATGCCGGAAAAAACCAGAGCCGCAAAGGTCACGCCAGACCCGCCGCCCGCCAAAGCATTCATTGTGCCGCCAATTAAACCGGCGAAAAACAGCAATATCGTTTCAACATAAAAATCCATGCGCCATGATTACCTGATTTGCTCTCGCAAGTCTGACAAAATCTTGTTACATAGGGGGCAGTTTTGAGGAGAACCTAATGACCCGTTTTGATAAGTCCAAATTGCCAAGCCGTTATGTGTCGGTTGGCCCTGAGCGCGCGCCGCACCGATCATATTATTATGCCATGGGCATGACCGAAGAAGAAATCAACCAACCCTTCGTTGGTGTGGTGTCATGTTGGAACGAAGCGGCGCCATGCAATATCGCCTTGATGCGACAAGCGCAATCGGCCAAAGCCGGTGTTCGCGCCGCCAATGGCACACCGCGCGAATTTTGCACCATTACCGTCACCGATGGCATTGCCATGGGTCATGAGGGCATGAAGT
>JAYOCI010000104.1:2311-5255 GCA_038105345.1 Rhodobiaceae bacterium | reverse complement strand
AATTTGATTGAAGTGGACACTGAGAAATTCGCCACTGACCAAGATGGCATTTATGCGATTGGTGATATCAATACTTATCCGGGCAAATTAAAGCTGATTTTAAGCGGTTTCCACGAAGCCGCTTTAATGGCGCATCATGCGTTTAAGCGTGTGCATCCGGATCAGAAATTGACCTTCCAATACACAACTTCAAGCACAAATTTGCAGAAGAAGCTGGGCGTCAAATAAGCTAGTCACTCCATTTGGCGTGTTTCAGGCCTTTGACCACATAATCATAGCCCGTTATCAGGGTAAGTGCGGCGGCAATCCATAGTAAAGCTAAGCCAATCTCTTGCGAGATGGCCCATACTTCTTTGCCGGCTTCGCCCGATAGTAAGAAGCCCAGCGCCACCATTTGTAATGTGGTTTTGAACTTGGCCAAAGCCGAGACCGGCAAGGAAACTCTCAATTCCATCAAATATTCGCGCAAGCCTGATACGAGAATTTCGCGACAGAGAATAATCACCGCCGCCAATAAGTGAATGTCGGCAATCATCCGCCCATGCACCAAAAGCATGAGACAGGTTGCGACTGTTAATTTATCGGCAATCGGGTCGAGCATACGGCCAAAGCCAGATTGCAGATTATAACGCCGCGCCACCCAGCCATCGAAGAAATCAGTGATACAGGCGAGGGTGAAAATCACCACACATAGCCAGTCGCCAATCGGGCCATCGATGAAAAAGGCTAAATAAAGAGCCGGTATCATGGCAATGCGGAAAATCGTCAGTATATTTGGTACATGTTGCACGGTGTGCAAACTCCTAAAATGGCGATGAATCGATTAATTATCGTTCGAATTGAAATGATTGTAAATTTTCAGCGCGATTTTGTCACTGATTCCCTCAACTTTTTGTAAATCCGCCAAGGCTGCGCGGCCCACTGCTTTGGCCGAACCGAAGTGATGCAAAAGCGCCCGCTTGCGGCTCGCGCCAATCCCCTCAATTTGATCTAGCGGATTGCGACGAATGGCGCTGGCGCGTTTGGCGCGATGCGCGCCAATTGCATAGCGGTGCGCTTCATCTCGCAGGCGCTGCAAATAATATAAGACGGGCGTATTCGGGGGCATGATAAAATCACGCTTCTGACGCATGAAAAAGCGCTCGCGTCCGGCGTCGCGGTCAGGCCCTTTGGCAACACCGACCAGCGGAATATCGCTCAAACCCAATTCATCCATCACTGTGCCGGCAGCGTTCAACTGGCCGCGACCGCCATCAACCAAAATCAAATCGGGCCAATTTTCCGATTGGCGATTTTCCTCGCGCGCTAAGCGACCATAGCGACGGGTGAAGACTTCGCGCATCATGGCGTAATCATCACCTGGCTTGGTGTTTTCATCGCGAATGTTGAACTTGCGATATTGGTTTTTCATAAACCCTTCAGGGCCAGCCACAATCATACCGCCAAATTGGTTGGTGCCTTGCAGATGACTATTGTCAAAGACTTCAATGCGCTCAGGCGCGGCTGGCAGGTCAAATAATTCTGCCACTTCGCGCAGCAGACGGCGTTGGTTGGTGCCCTCCGCCATATTTCGGGCCAATGCCTCGCTGGCGTTTTGTTTGGCTCTCAGCATTAAATTTGCCTTATCGCCGCGCTGGGGCTGGCTGATTTTTACTGTATGTCCCATGCGCAAGCTCATCGCTTCGGCCAGCAAATGCCGCCCCTCGAGCTTATGGCTTACCAAGATTAATTTGGGCACGGGGCGGTTGTCATAAAATTGCCCGACAAAGGCTTCGAGTATTTCCGCCTCGCCTTGGTCTTTGTCATGGCGCGGGAAATAAGCCCGATTGCCGAGGTTCTGGCCAGCGCGGAAAAAGAACACTTGCACACATGATTGCCCGCCCTGCTTATTAATGGCAATGACATCGGCCTCGGCGACGTCGAGCTGATTAATACCGCTCGAGCGTTGCACATAGGTCAGGGCGCGAATCCGGTCGCGGGCCAAGGCTGCGCCTTCAAAATCCAACTCATCGCTGGCTGCTTGCATTTTCGCCAAAAGCGTCTCTTGCACGGCGCGGCTATCGCCTTTGAGAAACTGCCGCGCTTGGTCGACCAGTTCAGCATAATCGGTCGGCGATATTTCGCCCGTGCAAGGCGCGGCGCATCGCTTGATCTGATGCAAAAGACAGGGCCGCGTGCGACTTTCATAGACGCTGTCAGAACATGAGCGCAGCAGAAACACACGTTGCAGAGTATTCAGCGTGCGATTAACCGCGCCGGCGGAGGCGAAAGGGCCGAAATAGGAGCCGGGCCGCTTGCGGGCGCCTCGGTGCTTATATAATTGCGGTATGTCGTGATCATCAGCCAGTTAAATATATGGAAAGCTCTTATCGTCGCGCAGCAACACATTATAGCGCGGCTTGAGTTTTTTAATCAGATTGGCTTCCAGCAGCAGCGCATCGGTTTCGGTCTCCGTGCGGATAAATTCCATCGCCCTTGTGCGGTCGATCATCCGCAAAATGCGATTATTATGTCCGGTCGGGCGGGTATAAGCGCGCACGCGGTTTTTCAAATTCTTCGCCTTGCCGACATAAAGTGCCTCGCCATGCTCATCAAGCATGCGGTAAACGCCCGGCCCCGATGGCAGGGTCGCCACCTTCGACTCGATCAAAGCCGCAGCAATGAGCGGCGTTTCGATTGAATTTTCGGCCTTGTCAGTTATGGTCCAGCTCCTGCAGATTATTGCGTCATCACAGCATAGGCTAATTCGCAAAAATATGAGAAAATCTGTCAAAATAATTACCCACGAGTTCTGTGGATAACTGTGTGTATAGAAAAACAAATTTCATGCCAACGTATTGATTTTTAACACATCAGGCGTCATTGCACATTTTTTAGGCAAAACAGTTAAGCTATTGTTTTTGTTTACCTAATTAAAATCAAGCCACTCGAAAAAATTTTATTT
>JAYOCI010000104.1:0-2301 GCA_038105345.1 Rhodobiaceae bacterium | reverse complement strand
CTGGCTTTACAAGAGAAAAAAAATTTTGCAGGCGGGTGTGAAAAACTCCACTTTCAGAAAAGTCATGAATAATCAATAATTTAACGATTTTCCGCTAAAAAAAATGCCGGAAAATATCGTTTTTTTCGCTGTTTGACCGAGCCTTTCACGGCGCTTTTACGACAAGATTTGCAGCCGCTCAATTTCGATGCCAACAGCGGCGGCTTCGCGAATGGCATCTGGCTTTTCAATGCGCACGTTTAACCGTTGGATTGGGAAGGATGCCAGCAGGTCGTCGGCGATTTGCTCGGCCAAAGTTTCCACCAAGTCGACATGGCCTTGGGCAATGATTTTTTTAATGCGCTTGCTGATGGCCTCGTAGCACACCACCTCAGCTAAAGTCTCGGGTGTCTGGCCCAGCGCTTCAGGCACGGCGGCATTAATGGTAATGCAGATTGGCTGCGCCGCTTGGCGCTCATGCTGATGGATGCCGATTTGCGCCATCAGTGTCAATTGCTTGATGAAGACATGGCGTAATCCGCGTGTGGCGCTGGCAAAGCTGCGCGCCTCTTCGGGCATTTGCTGGTTCATCGGCTATTCCTTTACCTCGACAACATCTGGGGTTTGCCACGCCAGATGCTGGCCACCATCCAAAGCGATGGTTTGGCCCGTCATTGCCGTGGCTTGTAGAATAAATTGCAGGGCCTCGGCAATTTCTTGCGGCGAGGTGCCATGCCCTAGGGGCACGAGACTTGCTTGCTTGTCAAATTCGCTTTGCTGCTGGCGCGGATTGGGCAGGGTCGGCCCGGGGGCGATAGCATTGACCCGAATATGTTGCGGCGCCAAGGCTTGCGCGAAAGTTTGCGTCAATGTCCAAAGGCCAGTTTTCGACACAGTATAGCTGGCGAAATCCGGTGTCAGACGCCACACGCGCTGATCGGTAATGTTCACAATACAGCCGTTTTGCGGTGCATCAGCACCCGCTTGGAAGATTTCCTGATTGGCGAAATCGCGCATTAATAAGGCCGGTGCGCGCAGATTAATATTAAGATGTGCGTCCCAGCTTTCGGCCGTCATATCATGCACGCTATCGCGTTCAAATCGTGAGGCATTATTGACCAGCAGGCCAATTGGCCCGAGAGCCTCTCTGGCTTGCGGCATCAGCCGCTCAACCGCCGCCGCATCAGCGAGGTCAGCTTGCAAGGCCTGCGCCGTGCCACCAGCTTGGCGAATGTCTTCGACCAATTCTTCGGCTTGCTCTTGGGCGGTGGCATAATGCACACCAATGGCCCAACCGCGTTCAGCCAAATCACTTGCCAAGGCGCGGCCAATACGTTTTCCGGCACCAGTGATCAGCGCTGTTTTGGGGGTTGCGTTACTCATCGCTCAGATTTAGCAGTTTTCTGCGCTAAGGCAATAATTTTCAAAACAATAGGTTTCCCGACCGACTACGGCCCTTTGCGTTGCCGACGGTTCTTTTTGGCGGGGGCTTTAGACTTAATGCCGGTTTTTTCCTCAACCCGCGCATCAATCTCTGATTGGCGCGCGAAAGGATCATCGGCCACGGCTAATTCCGTTTCCCGCAGGCGCTTGATTTCATCGCGCAATCGCGCTGCGGTTTCAAATTCCAAATCGCCCGCTGCTGCGTGCATTTCCGCTTCCAGCCCCTCAATATGGGCGCGTAAATTATTGCCCAATAAGGGGGTTTGTTTTTCTTCCATTGCATCGCGGATACGATAGGGGCCAGGGGCGCTTAAATCTTCGCGTTCAGCGATATTCTCAAGCACATCGGCGATATTTTTGCGCACTGAAGCGGGGGTAATGCCATGCGCTTCATTATGGGCGATTTGACGTTCGCGGCGGCGATTGGTTTCGGCCAAGGCGCGCTCCATTGAGCCGGTCATTTTATCGGCATAGAGCAAGACCCGCCCTTCAATATTACGCGCGGCGCGGCCAATGGTTTGTACCAGCGAGGTTTCAGAGCGCAAAAACCCTTCTTTGTCAGCATCCAAAATCGCCACCAATGCGCATTCGGGAATATCCAATCCCTCGCGCAAGAGGTTGATGCCAATCAGAATATCAAATGCGCCAAGGCGTAAATCTCGAATAATTTCAATGCGTTCCAATGTATCAATATCAGAGTGCATATAGCGCACGCGAATGCCTTGTTCGTGCATATATTCGGTCAAATCCTCAGCCATGCGTTTGGTCAAAGTGGTCACCAAAACACGCTGGCCTTTTTGTGCTGCAAGGCGGCATTCGGCGATTAAATCATCCACTTGGCTGGAAGCTGGTCGCACTTCGCATAGCGGATCAATAAGG
>JAYOCI010000103.1:0-5577 GCA_038105345.1 Rhodobiaceae bacterium | reverse complement strand
TGTCACGACAGTGCCGCTAGTCGGTGGTCGACCAATTTGTAAATCGACATCGCTGTCAAGAAAGCCCTCATCATATTCCGAGCCGGTTTCAGGTGGGGTCTGTGACATATTATCTCCAAGCGAATCCTATGGAGAGATATTAGCGCATTTCCTCTTCCGGTTCCACGCCAATGACATCAAGCCCGCAAGCCAAAGTGACCGCCGTGGCGCGCAATAAAGCCAAACGCGCTAAGCTACCAGCCATATCTTCGGCTTGAATAAAGCGTAATTCCGTGCGTTCTTTGCCGAGATTCCACAAAGCATGGAATTGCGCTGCCAAATCTTGCAGGTAAAACGCCACGCGATGCGGCTCGCGCGCGTCAGCCGCTGAGGCCAGAAGCCGCGGATAATTGGCCAAACTACGGATCAGCCCAAGTTCAGCCGGATCTTGCAAATAGCTCACATCAACGGCCGCCAAATCAGCATCTGAGAGCGCCGCTTGGTCGAGGCCCGCTTGGCTCGCATTGCGCAAAACCGAACAAATTCTTGCATGAGCATATTGCACATAAAATACTGGATTTTCACGACTTTTCTGTTTCACCAGATCAAAGTCAAAGTCCAAAGGCGCGTCGTTTTTGCGGGTGAGCATCATAAAGCGCACGACGTCTTTACCGACCTCATCAACCACTTCGCGCAGGGTGACAAAATCGCCGGAGCGTTTCGACATTTTAACCGGCTCGCCGCCGCGCTGTAATTTGACCAAATTACACACTTTGACCTCAAGACTGCCCTGCCCAGCGGTAATTGCGGTCACGGCTGACTGCATGCGTTTGATATAGCCAATATGGTCCGCCCCCCAAACATCGATCATTTGTTTGTAGCCGCGGTTGAATTTATTGAAATGGCAGGCGATATCGGGCGCGAAATAAGTCCAATCGCCGTCGGATTTGCGCAAGGCTCGGTCGCTATCATCACCAAATTCAGATGATTTGAATAACCATTGCGGTGAGGCTTCCCAATCGGCCGGCGGCTCTTTGCCTTTCGGCGGCTCCAGAACCCCATGATAAACCAGCCCCGCCTGCTGCAAAGTATCAAAAGCCGCGTCAACGGAACCATCATCATGCAGGCTTTGTTCAGACAAGAAGAACTTATGCTCTATGCCTAAGGCGGCCAAATCAGCGCGTATCATGTCCATCATCATCGGCAAGGCAACCGATTTGGCGGTCTGTATCTGCGTGGCCTCATCTTGGCTCAATAAATCTTCACCATATTGTGCCGCCAAAGCCGCGCCGACCGGAACCAGATAATCACCCGGATAAAGACCGGCCGGAATATCGCCAATCTTTTGCCCCAAAGCCTCGCGCATGCGCAATAAGGCTGACTGGGCCAAAACATCGACCTGCGAACCAGCGTCATTGATATAATATTCGCGCATAACCTGATGGCCGGTTTTTTCCAGCAAGCGTGCGAGCGCATCACCGAACACCGCGCCGCGCGCATGGCCGACATGCATCGGGCCGGTCGGATTGGCCGACACATATTCGACGTTAATCGGTATATTCTGTTGAATATTGCTGCTGCCATAGCTGAGGCCGCTGCGCAGGATTTGCGGCACTAATGCAACCCAAAAAGACTGCGCCAGCGACAAATTGACAAAGCCCGGGCCAGCAATTTCTGCGCTTTCAACATGTTCGAGCGCGTTTAATTTTTCGACCAAGATTGCCGCCAAATCACGCGGGTTCATGGCGGCTGGCTTGGCCAATACCATGGCCGCATTAATCGCCATATCGCCATGCGACGCATCGCGTGGCGGTTCGACACTGACACGAGAGAAATCCAACCCGTCGGGCAATGTGCCGGCCTTGGTCAGATCGGTTAAAATGGCGATTAAATCGCTTTCGATACGAGCAAACAAATTCATCAGCAGTCTTTACGCCATTGTGTCGGAAATGTCGAACAATCGCCGATGCTCTTCCATGGCAAATCGATCGGTCATGCCGGCGATATAATCGCAAATTATCCGCGCCCTTCCGGTTTCATCACTCGCCTCAGCTTGGTGGCGCCATTCTTCCGGCAACACTTCCGGTTCATCAAACATTAAATCGAACAAATCGCGCATCACCCGCCGCGCTTTGCTCATCGAGCCATTGACTGTGTGATGGCGGTAAACATGCTGGAAAAGAAACTCTTTAATAATCGCGTGTTTTTCAGCCAACTCCGGAGAAAAATGCGCCATTGCCCGTTTGGCTTGGCGCACATCATCGGCGGTTTCAATATTTAATGCGGCAATATTGCTATGGGTCTGGCGCACCAAATCCCCAATCATCACAGAAATCATTTCGCGGACCAATTCATGGCGCTGCATTTTTGGGCTCAGCACACCATGATTTTTCTCAATCTCACTCAGAATATCGCCGGTTAATGGCAGCTCGCGCAAATCATCCAGACTAATCAGACCGGCCCGCAACCCATCATCAATATCGTGATTATTATAAGCGATATCATCTGATAAGGCGGCGATCTGCGCCTCTAGTGATGGCCACGAATCGAGATGCAAATCTTGCTCTTGCGCGTGTTCTTGAATGGCGAAGGGTAAAAACTCTATGCCCCGCGATGGCGTCAGCAGCGGGCCATTATGTTTGACCAGACCTTCGAGCGACTCCCAAGTCAAATTTAATCCGTCGAATTGAATATAGCGTTTTTCCAAACGGGTCACGATACGCAGGGTCTGAGCATTGTGATCAAAGCCACCATATTCTTGCATGGCCATATCCAAAGCCTCTTCGCCGGCATGACCAAATGGTGTGTGGCCAAGGTCATGGGCCAAAGAAAGCGTCTCAATCAAATCTTCATCCAAACCCATTTCGCGGGCAATCGAGCGGCCAATTTGGGCGACTTCCAATGAATGGGTCAGCCGTGTGCGATAATAATCGCCAACATGGGCGACGAAAACTTGCGTTTTGTGCTTTAACCGGCGAAACGCACCGGCATGAAGAATGCGGTCACGGTCTCGCTGAAACGCAGAGCGCGTTTTGCTTTCCGCCTCTTTGTGCTGGCGCCCACGCGACTGTGCACTGAGGCAAGAAAATGTTGAAACTTTTGTGCGTGTCATAAACGCGTCCTTCGCCGCTGATTGATTAATTCATAAATTGCTTTGCTGCTTATGGCAAAGATTTCTGTCATTGCTCAGGCGCACAGATAATGCGGCGACCACTTGTCTTTAGCGCCAACTCAACCTATCTTCTGCACATGACAGATCAAACCAGCCAATTCGCCATTACTGACTCGGCCGCAGCCCAAATCGCCAAAATTTTGGCTGCTGAAGCGCCGGGAAGTTGTTTGCGCGTCGCCGTTCAGGGCGGCGGCTGCTCGGGCTTTTCCTATATATTTTCCATCGACGACACACAAACCACTGATGATCTGGCGTTTGCTCGCGATGGCATTACCGTGCTGATTGACGATATGTCGATACAATATATGCAAGGGGCTGAGATTGATTGGGTGGACGACCTTATTGGTTCTGCCTTTCAAATCAAAAACCCCAATGCCACGGCCTCTTGTGGCTGCGGCACTTCGTTTGACATATAGCCAATCATGAAAATAGTTAGTTGGAACGTCAATTCAGTTAAAGCGCGCTTACCTCTTCTTTTGACTTATTTGAAAGAAGCCAAGCCAGATGTCGTATGTTTGCAGGAATTAAAATGCGTCGATGAAGCGTTTCCTCGCAGCGAAGTCGAGGCGCTTGGCTATAATGTCGCGACGCATGGGCAAAAAACCTATAATGGCGTGGCATTATTATCCAAATCGCCACTCGAGGATGTCACCCGCGGCTTGCCAAATTTCGAAGACGAGCAATCGCGATACATTGAAGCTGTGGTCAGCACGGATAAAGGCGCGGTGCGCATTGCTTCCCTCTATTTGCCCAATGGCAATCCAACCGAAGACGGCAACGGCCCGAAATATAAATATAAGCTGGCGTGGATGGCGGCTCTGGAAGCCCATGCGCGTAATCTGATGGCGCATGAAGAAGCCGTTGTTCTTGCTGGCGATTACAATGTAATTCCGACAGCCGCCGATGTTCATGATCCGGCAGCATGGGAAGGCGATGCGCTTTACCGCCCCGAAACCCACGCTGCTTTCCGTCGGCTTTTGCATTTGGGCCTGACCGAGGCCGTCGCCAATCTCACCGTGACCGATGACAGCACTTATACATTCTGGGATTATCAAGCCGGTGCGTGGCCAAAGAACCATGGCATTCGCATTGACCATCATTTGCTGACACCATTGGCGGCCGATTGCCTGACTGGCTTTGGCATTGATAAGCATACGCGCGATTGGGAACGCCCATCCGACCATGTGCCTGTTTGGATTACCCTCGACGCATAAAGCCCGCCTGTTTTCACAAGCGGGCTCTCATGCGCTTTAAGCCATGGGCTTAAATATCAGCGTATTGGCTTTTCTCTTTGGCACCACCCGGGTGGGTTACTGCGCCTTTTGAAGCTGGCCCAACGGTCTGCATATATTTCCACAAAGTGCCAGAGGCGAAATTATTCTCACGAGCCTGCCATTTTGCTTTGCGTTCCGCCAGAACCGCCTCATCGACCAAAAGATCAATAGTGCCGGCTTCAGCATCAATCGAGATTTTATCGCCATCTTCAATCAGTGCAATCGGGCCACCTTCGGCGGCTTCAGGGCCGACATGGCCAATGCAGAAACCGCGTGTCGCGCCAGAGAAACGACCATCGGTAATCAAGGCGACCTTATCGCCATTACCTTGGCCGTAAATCGCTGATGTGGTGGACAGCATCTCGCGCATACCAGGGCCACCCTTTGGCCCTTCATAGCGAATGACCAATACATCGCCCGGCTTATATTGCTCATTAGCAACGGCCGCGAAGGCGTCTTCCTCACAATCGAAACAACGCGCCTCGCCTTCGAACTGAAGCACTTCCATGCCAGCCACTTTAACAATCGCCCCATCCGGTGCCAGCGACCCTTTCAGGCCGACCACGCCGCCGGTTGGCGAGATTGGATTGGACACTGGATAAATCACTTTTTGGTCTGGATTAAAGGTAATGTCCTCAAGGTTTTCGGCCAATGATTTGCCGGTCACCGTCAGGCAATCGCCGTGCAAATAGCCGCCGTCCAAAAGAGTTTTCAGCAGCATTGGCACGCCGCCGGCTTCATACATATCCTTCGCCACATAATTGCCGCCCGGTTTCAAATCGGCAATATACGGCGTCTTTTTGAAAATCTCGGCGACATCCATCAAATCGAAATCAATGCCAGCCTCATGCGCCATGGCTGGCAAATGCAGACCACCATTGGTTGAGCCACCAGTTGCAGCGACCACAGTAGCGGCGTTTTCCAGCGCCTTGCGTGTCACAATATCGCGCGGGCGAATATTATTGGCGATCAAATCCATCACCGCACGACCAGAGGCCTCGGCATATTCATCGCGGCTGACATAAGGCGCAGGTGCACCGGCAGAGTTTGGCAAAGCCAGACCAATAGCCTCAGAAACACAAGCCATTGTATTGGCGGTAAACTGACCGCCACAAGCGCCCGCACTTGGGCAAGCCACACATTCCAAATCAT
>JAYOCI010000102.1:0-5677 GCA_038105345.1 Rhodobiaceae bacterium | reverse complement strand
ATCATGATAAGGCCGTGACCGGTGACCAGCACATTATATAGATGGTAGTCACCACCCAAAATGCCATCACCTGGCGCTTGCAATTCCATGCGCATCAAAACCGACATGGCGCCACCAATAATGCCTGCGAAAATCGCAAACAGAAGATACATGGTGCCAATGTCCTTGTGGTTGGTTGAGTAGACGTAGCGACGCCATCCGGTTGGATGATCTTCGTGTCCGTCGTGAGCTGTTACATCATTTGCCATTGTCTTCGCGCTCCCTACTGACGTGGAGTTGTCAGGTTTTGAAGGCCAGCATACTGGCCGTTACTTGAATCAATTTCAGCATATTCGTCTTGCGCTTTTTCCACCCAAGCGGCGAATGCTTCTTTTTCGACGACCTCAATACGGATCGGCATGAACGCGTGGCGAATACCACAAAGCTCAGAACATTGACCGTAGAAAGTGCCGGTTTTATTGGCTTTAAACCATGTCTCATTCAATCGACCGGGGATGGCGTCGATTTTCAGACCAAAGGCTGGCATGGCGAAACTGTGCAACACATCGGCACCGGTCACAACCACACGAATAGTGGTGTCAACCGGCACGACCATAGCGGTGTCGGTCGCCAAAAGGCGCGGCTGGTCACCGCGCTCTTCGTCGCTCAGCATGAGTGAGTCAAAGGCGAAATCGCCGTGGTCTGGATATTCATAACCCCAGTACCACTGATAGCCGACCGCTTTAACCGTCATTTCAGCTTCCGGAATAACCCGTTGGAAATACAGCAAACGGAATGAAGGCACCGCGATAACCACCAAAATCACAATTGGCAAAACCGTCCACAAAACCTCAATCAGCGTGTTATGGCTGGTCTTTGAAGGTGTTGGGTTGGCTTTGGCGTTGAACCGCAGCATGACAAAAAGCAACAGGCCCAAAACGAACAAGGTGATGATGGTCATCAAAATCAGTAAGAAATTATTGAAGTCGGTGATCGTCGCCATATTGTCTGTGGCCGCATCTTGAAAAGTCATTTGCCAAGGCTCAGGCTTGGCGGCAGAGGCCATGAGCGTCGATCCAATTAGGGCCATGATGGCCGCAAACACGCGTTGCAATTGCATTTTTAAAAGACTCATTTGTTGTTCCCCACGAAATCTTTCGGAGATTCGATTTCTCCGTCGCTTCTGTATACAGCTAAACCAGCAAAAAAGCACGGTCTGCGCAACACATGCGACTTTATGACCACCGAAATTTATCCTGCTGATAGGGGTTTTCCGCACTGGCCCCTTGCCTCAACGGCGTGGCGCAGACATATTAGACATCTGCACGATGAAGTGCATAGACAGGAGCTTATTTTGACGCATAGTCCACGCGACCTATTTTTCGCCAAATCAGATCTCGATCTCGAGCAAACCCACCGCTTTACCGAGCAAGCCTTAGCCGGTGCAGACGATGGCGAGTTGTTTCTCGAATACACACTTTCAGAAGGGTTTTCCTTTGATGATAACCGCCTGAAATCAGCCAGTTTTGACACGGCACAAGGTTTTGGTTTGCGGGCTGTGGTTGGTGAGACCATTGGTTATGCGCATGCGACGGATTTAACCATGGCGGCTTTGAAACGCGCCGCGCAAAGCCTATCACCAGTCGTTTCCGGCCATTCAGGGCAATGGGCTGCTGCGCCAGTCGCCCCGGGGGCATCTTTATATATGGCCGATAACCCGCTTGATGGCGCTGCTTTCACCGATAAGGTGAAACTCTTGGAAGAAATCAACGCCTATGCCCGCGCGAAAGACAATCGCGTGCGCCAAGTTTCAGTTTCCTTGGCCGGTGAATGGCAAGCGGTCAGCATTATCCGCCCCGATACGGGGCCGCTATTTGATGTGCGGCCATTGGTGCGCCTCGATGTGTCGATTGTTGTCGGCGAGGGTGAGCGCCAAGAAACCGGCCATAGCGGGCGCGGGGGACGGGCCAATTATGCGCAATGGCTAGCACCAGAAAATTGGCAAGGACAAGTGCATGACGCCTTGCGCCAAGCGCTGACCAATCTGGAATCAATACCGGCTCCGGCTGGTGAAATGGATGTGGTGCTTGGCTCAGGCTGGCCCGGTATTTTGCTGCATGAAGCCGTCGGGCATGGTTTAGAAGGCGATTTTAATCGCAAAAGAACCTCAGCCTTTTCCGATCGTATTGGCGAACGTGTCGCCGCCCCGGGGGTGACCGTGATTGATGATGGCACATTGCCCGATCGTCGCGGCTCTCTAACCATTGACGATGAAGGCACGCCAACCGAAAAAACGGTGCTGATCGAGGACGGTATTTTGAAAGGCTATATGCAAGACCGAATGAACGCCCGCCTGATGGGCATGGCGGCAACGGGCAATGGCCGTCGCGAGAGCTTTGCCTGCCAGCCCATGCCGCGCATGACCAATACCTATATGCTCGGCGGCGATAAAGAACCGGAAGAAATTTTGGCCAGCGTGAAAGACGGCATTTACGCCACTTCTTTTGGCGGCGGACAAGTCGACATCACCTCCGGCAAATTCGTCTTTTCCTGCACTGAAGCCTATGAAATCAAAAATGGTAAACTCGGCGCCCCATTGAAAGGCGCGACATTGATCGGCACAGGGCCTGAATCCATGCAGCGTATTTCCATGATTGGCAATGATATGAAACTCGACGAGGGCATTGGCACTTGCGGCAAAGCGGGTCAAGGGGTGCCCGTGGGTGTTGGCCAACCGAGCTTGCGGCTCAATGGCATCACCGTCGGCGGTACGGCTTAGAGCCGCGTCAAAATTTCATTTCTTGGAAAATCGGCCGCACATCGCCGCCCCATGGGCCATGGTATTTTTCCAGCAAAGCCATAGCTGGTGAACGCCCGTCGGCAACAACCGCCTGCAAATAAGCCAGAAATTGCGTTTCATCGCCGCCCGACCCATCTGAGCGCGCCCGCGCCCGCAAGCCTTGTTCTGACAATGCCATGATCTCACGCGCAACATCCAATAATGTGCCATCGCGAAATGGTGTCGCCAGACCGGTCACCGGTGCGCCAAGCCGCAAAGCCATGCGCTCATCGGCCGTCCAATCGGCGATCATTGCAGCAACTTGTTTTTGCGTCGCCGCATCGTAAAGCAGGCCAACCCAAAAGGCTGACAGCGCGCACAGAGATTGCGTCGGGCCACTATCGGCGCCGCGCATTTCAATAAAGCGCTTCACACGGGCTTCGGGGAATAAAGTGGTCAGGTGGTTTTCCCAATCGACTTTGGTCGGCTTTTCGCCTGGCAAGGCTGGCAGTTTGGCGTCCATAAAATCACGGAAACTCATGCCCAGAGCATTGATATAGGCGCCATCGCGGACGACGAAATACATCGGCACATCAAGCGCATAATCGACATATTGCTCAAAGCCAAACCCCTCTTCAAACACCCAAGGCAACATGCCAGTGCGCTGATTATCGGTTTCCAGCCAAACTTTCGAGCGCTCCGAAACATTGCCCGAGGGCTTGCCATCTTTGAACGGCGAATTAGCAAATAGAGCTGTTGCCAGCGGTTGCAGAGCCAGCGAAATTCTCAGTTTTTCGACCATATCGGCCTCAGAACCAAAGTCTAAATTAACCTGCACTGTGGCCGATAAATACATCATCTCAAGCCCGCGCGCGCCGCGCGTTGGCATATATTCATTCATCAGCTTGTAACGCCCTTTAGGCATTTGTGGCGCGTCTTTCAGACCCCAAAGCGGCGAGAAGCCAGCCCCCAAATATGACTGTCCCAATTGCTTCGCAACAGTGCCGACTTGATGTAAATGGGCGCTGATTTCGCCACAGGTCTGGTGAATATTTTCCAAAGGCGCGCCGGATAATTCCAATTGCCCGCCAGGCTCCAATGTCACTGAACCGCCGCCATCAGCATCAGATCGGGTCAGAGCGACGATGTTATCGCCCTCATAATGAGCTTCCCATCCGAACGCCATCAAGCCCTCAAGCATGGCGCGAATACCATCGGGGCCATCATAGCTGAGCGGTGTCAAATCTTTTGAATGAAAGCCGAATTTTTCATGTTCCGTGCCAATGCGCCATTGCTCCACCGGCTTGCTGCCAGCCTCCATCCACGCTTTGAGGTGGTCGGGTGAGTCAAATTGTTCAGCAGTGTCTGGCGCGTTGGACATGGTGTTTCTCCTTCACGCAGAATCAGGCGTGCTTGCGATATTTGTAGACATATTCGCACCCTTCTTCAACAAATCTCGCTGAGGTGCCAAGCGTTAAATCAGCCCTGACGCCAGTCGCCAATTTGGCTCTGAACCAAGGCCAAAGCCGCGACAAGAGCTGTGTCGGCACGCAAAATGCGCGGCCCCAAACTAATGGCGATTGTGTCTTTGCGGGCCAATAAAACCGCCCGCTCATCTTCGTCAAAGCCGCCCTCGGGGCCAATTAAAACGGCTATTTTCTGGCCTTTTAGGCGCTGCAAATCGCTCATGCCTTGCTCAATGTCTGCGTGTTCATCGCAAAAAATAATGCGTCGATCTGACGGCCAATCGGCCAGCACATGATCGAGACGGCGCGGCGCCTCAATCTGCGGCACGTGCAATAAATTGCATTGCTCCGCCGCTTCAATGGCATTGGCTTGCAAACGCTCAAGGTTCAATTTGCTATTTTGCGTGCGTTTGGTGACCACGGGCAGCAAATGGCTGGCGCCCATTTCCGTGGCTTTCTGCGCCAAATAATCCAGCCGATCGCGCTTAATCGGCGCCAGTAAAAGCATAATATCATTGCGCTCATCTTGTTGGCGGGTCTGGTTTTGCACAATCAGCGCGGCGCGTTTTTTACCCAATTCGGTAATTTCCGCCAGCCATTCGCCATCGCGCCCATTGAAAAGCAGAACCGTGTCGCCGATTGCCATACGCACCACGGAACGCAAATAATGCGCTTGGTTCTCACCTAAGCTAATGCCAGCTTGCGCGGCTAAATCGGCCTCACAATAGAGACGCTGGACGGATTGATTTGGTCGTGGCATGACTACCTCTAAACGCTTACTTGGTTGTGCCACAAGTTTAGAGGAATGCAAATGCCTGAACCACGCGGCGACGGAAAAAATCAAAATCCGCAAACCATTGCGGACGCCCAAATCGACGCTGGCGTGATGCGGCTTTTGCCGAAATCTTGGCTGGCCTATGCGCAACTGGCGCGGCTCGACCGACCGATTGGCACGTGGCTATTATTCCTGCCGTGTTTCTGGGGGCTGTCAATGGCCAGCGCTGATTGGAACAGCTACCCGCCTTTTTCAAATATTATTTTATTCGCATTCGGCGCTTTAATTATGCGCGGCGCTGGCTGCACGCTGAACGATATTGCCGATCGCGAGATTGATGCCAAAGTCGCCCGCACTGCCAATCGGCCCCTGCCCTCTGGGCAAGTCAGCCTCGGTCAGGCTTGGGCGTTCATGATTTTTCAATGCTTGCTTGGCCTCCTCATCTTGCTGCAGTTCAATCTCTATACTATTGGTCTTGGCGTCGCATCACTGGTTTTGGTGGCCAGCTATCCATTTATGAAACGGGTGACATGGTGGCCGCAATTCTTCCTTGGCCTGACCTTTAACTGGGGCGCTTTAATGGGCTATAGCGCCATCGCCGGCGAGCTAGCACCAGCCGCCTTGGCACTCTATGGCGCAGGCATTTTCTGGACTTTGGGCTATGACACAATTTACGCC
>JAYOCI010000101.1:2554-5987 GCA_038105345.1 Rhodobiaceae bacterium | reverse complement strand
GGATGGGTCACGGCACTGGCGTCAAATTGTGGGCGCTCAGGGGTCGCCACATATGGGCGGTCATATTCTGGCGCGCCATCGGCCAGCGGCCCAAGAGGCATATCGGCAATTTGCTCGCCTTGGTGATGAACCACCATGCGATGGCTATCGGTCAATTCACCAATGACGGCAAAATCCAGACCCCAGCGGTGGAAAATTTTCTCCGCTTCGGCTTCACGCCCTGGTTTCAATACCATCAACATACGTTCTTGGCTTTCCGACAGCAGCATTTCATAGCCGCTCATCGCCGTTTCACGGCATGGCACTTTATCGAGATCGATAAGAATACCGACACCGCCCTTATCGGCCATCTCCACTGATGAGGAGGTCAGTCCGGCAGCGCCCATATCTTGAATGCCAATAATGGCGTCGGATGCCATTAATTCTTGGCAGGCTTCGAGTAATAATTTCTCAGTGAACGGATCGCCAACTTGAACAGTTGGGCGTTTTTCTTGCGAGGCATCGTCGAATTCAGCTGATGCCATGGTCGCGCCATGAATACCGTCGCGGCCTGTCTTGGCCCCAACATAAACAACCGGCGAGCCAACGCCTGTAGCCGCGGCATAAAAGATTTTATCGGCGCGCGCTGTCCCCACGCACATCGCATTAACAAGAATATTGCCATTATAGCTGGCGTCGAAATTAACCTCGCCGCCGACTGTTGGCACGCCAATGCAATTGCCATAGCCACCAATGCCGGAGACCACGCCCGCCACCAGATGACGGGTTTTCGGATGGTTCGGTTCGCCAAAACGCAATGCGTTTAAATTGGCAACGGGCCGTGCGCCCATGGTGAAGACGTCGCGCATAATGCCGCCCACGCCCGTCGCCGCGCCCTGATAAGGCTCGATGAATGAGGGGTGATTGTGGCTTTCCATTTTGAAAATCGCCGTATCGCCATCGCCAATGTCGATCACGCCCGCGTTTTCGCCAGGCCCTTGAATCACTTGTGGGCCTTCGGTTGGCAGTTTTTTCAGCCATTTGCGCGATGATTTATATGAACAATGTTCCGACCACATAACCGAGAAAACGCCTAATTCGGTCATATTTGGCGTCCGCCCCATATGCGCGACAATCATTTTATATTCGTCGTCAGTCAGCCCGTGTTCACGTGCAATTTCGTCGGTCACGTCAACCAGATTATTCAATCTCGTACTCATGCCAAACTCTCCACAATGCCAGTAAACAGGCGCTTGCCGTCTTCGCCGCCCAAGGCAGCTTCGGCACGGCGCTCAGGGTGTGGCATCATGCCAAGAATTTTGCCGCTTTTATCGGTAATACCGGCAATATCAAGACATGCGCCATTTGGATTATCGCCAGCGCCATAGGTGAAGGCGATTTGCTGGTTGTCTTGCAGGCTGGCCAGTGTCGCCTCATCGGCAAAATAATTGCCCTCATTATGGGCGACAGGAATAATGATTTCTTCATCTTGCTGATATTGATGGGTAAAGGCATTTTGCGCATTGCGGACGTTTAACCGTGTGTCGCGGCAGACAAAATTAAGCCCTGTATTACGCATTAACACGCCCGGCAGAAGGCCGCATTCGGTCAATACTTGGAAGCCATTACAAATGCCCAAAACCGCCGCACCCTTGTGCGCTTGCGCCACCACTTCGCGCATAATCGGACTATTGGCGGCCATTGAGCCACAGCGCAAATAATCGCCATAGGAAAACCCGCCGGGCAGAACAATCAAATCGCAATCGGGCAGGGTGGCATCGCCGTGCCAAGCCATTAACGGCGGCGTGCCGGTGGCCGCTTCAAGACACACAGCGACATCGCGGTCGCAATTCGAACCTGGAAAAACAATTACTGCAGCCTGCATAGGCCTACTCCGATTTATCGAGCTGAATGTCGTAATTCTCAATCACTGTATTGGCGAGAAGCTGTTCGCACATATCAGTAAGACTGGCTTCAGCTTTGGCCGCGTCGCTCTCGCTTAAATCAATTTCAATGAGTTTGCCTTGGCGCACGCCATTGACGCCGGAAAAGCCTAATTGCCCAAGCGCATTTTCAATGGCTTTCCCTTGCGGATCGAGCACCCCAGATTTCAGCGTGATATTTATCGTAGCTTTCATATTTTCCTCAACTCACCAATACTGGCCCTGTTTTACCATCAGTGTTTTTGCCATTAAAAATTCCCAATCTGCGCGCCACTTCCTGATAGGCGTCAACCAGCCCGCCCAAATCCTCGCGGAACCGATCTTTATCGAGCTTTTCAAGGCTTTTGGTGTCCCATAGACGGCAACTGTCGGGGCTGATTTCGTCGGCCAGAACAATGCGGTGATTTTCGCCATCCCAAAGCCGGCCAAATTCCAATTTGAAATCAACCAGTCGAATGCCAACGGCGTAAAATAGGCCGGTCAAAAAGTCATTAATCCGCAAGGCATGGGCCATGAGCTCATCAACCTCGGCAGGTGATGCCCAGTTGAAAACCGAAATATGATCTTCCGATACCAGCGGGTCGCCAAGCGCGTCATCTTTATAATAAAATTCCACCAAAGGCCGTGGCAGGGCTTCGCCATTGGTCAGACCAAGACGCTTGACCAATGAGCCGGCAGCGACATTGCGCACCACCACTTCCAGCGGCACAATTTCGACTTCGCGAATGAGCTGCTCGCGCATATTCAGCGTGCGAATAAAATGCGTTGGTATGCCAATTTCTTCTAAGCGGGTGAAGATATATTCGGAAATGCGATTGTTCAAAACGCCTTTACCATCAATGACTTCGTGCTTTTGTGCGTTAAAGGCGGTGGTGTCATCTTTGAAATATTGCACCAGCGTGCCGGGCTCGGGGCCTTCGAATAAAACCTTGGCCTTGCCCTCATAAATTTTACGACGCTTCGACATTATCTCTCTCCGGTGCTGCCGCTATAGGCATAGTTAAACTATGGCGTTGATTCTGCCAAATTTTAGAGACCAAACACGCGGTCAAAAATCGTATCCACATGTTTAAAGTGGTAGCTCAAATCAAACAGCGCTTCCAAATCAGCATCACTCAACACAACTTCTTCATCGGCTTTCAATAAATCAAGGAATTGGCCTTCACCGCGCCACACCGGCATGGCATTGCGTTGCACCAGCCGATACGCATCCTCGCGGCTGACACCGGCTTGGGTCAGCGCCAATAACACACGCTGGGAATGAACCAGACCACCCAATTTATCGAGATTGGCCTGCATGCGTTCCGGATAAATCAGTAAATTCTCAATCACATTGGTCAAGCGCATCAGGGCGAAATCAAGTGTGATAGTGGCGTCTGGGCCAATCATCCGTTCGACCGACGAATGCGAAATATCGCGTTCATGCCACAGCGCCACATTTTCCATCGCTGGCAGGGCCATGCCGCGCACCAAACGCGCTAGGCCGGTCAGGTTTTCGGTCAAGACTGGGT
>JAYOCI010000101.1:1254-2544 GCA_038105345.1 Rhodobiaceae bacterium | reverse complement strand
CGAGCCTTTTTGACCTTCGGAGAAATATTCTTCTGCTTCCAAAACTTCTGTGCGCTGCAAATGCCGCACTTCTGTGGCCAATCGTTCAATCGATGAGGCAACCACGCCGAGTGTGGCAAAGAACATGGCATGGCGGTCGCGTGGAATAACTTGCGTAGACACAGGTTCTGCCGTTAGCCCCATTTTCTCGGCAACATGCAGCTCAACCGATGGGTCAATATTAGCGAAAGTGCCAACCGCACCCGATATTGCGCAAGTGGCAATTTCTTCGCGCGCCGCGACTAAACGGGCCCGATTGCGGTCAAATTCAGCATAGGCTTGCGCCAGCTTTAGCCCGAAAGTCGTCGGCTCGGCGTGAATACCATGGCTACGGCCAATGGTTGGCGTCATTTTATGCTCAAAAGCCCGTTTTTTAATGGCTGCCAGCAAGGCGTCCATATCGGCCAGCAAAATATCCGCCGCGCGCACCAATTGGACATTGAAACATGTGTCCAATACGTCAGATGAGGTCATGCCTTGGTGCACGAAACGCGCCTCTGGGCCGACGTGTTCGGATAGGCTTGTCAAAAAGGCGATCACATCATGTTTGACTTCGCGCTCAATTTCATCAATCCGATCGACATCAAAGCCGCCACGCTCGCGCACGGCTTGCGCGGCATCGGCCGGCACAATGCCGAGATCAACCATAGCATCCATGGCGTGGGTTTCGATTTCAAGCCAAATGGAGAACCGGCTTTCGGCTTCCCAAAGGGCGGTCATTTCAGGGCGGGCATAACGTGGAATCATCTTAGGTCTCCTCTGCCATGGCTTTACCATAATCGCGTCTGATAAGTAATGACTAAGCGGAGATTCTTTGCCTGTTTTGCTTAATTTATGTGCTTAAAACGCAGTTTTTACAATAAACCCATGTTTTTGAAACTCACTTCTGCATGACGCCCAATAATTAAATGGTCGTGCAGCACAATATTGAAGCTCTCAGCGAGGGTTTTCAGCTTCTCGGTCATTTCAATATCGGCCTGTGAGGGCGAGGGGTCGCCGCTGGGATGATTGTGAACCAAAATCAGGGCCGAGGCGCTCAGCTCAAAGGCTCGTTTCAACACTTCGCGCGGATAGACTGGCGTGTGATCGACCGTGCCACTGCCCATTTCCTCATCGGCGATGATTTGGTTTTGTTTATCGAGGAAAATCACATGGAATTTTTCAATCTTCTTTTCCGCCATACGCGTTCGGCAATAGCTCAATAGCGCTTCCCAATTTTGCAGGACGGGGCGCAATTTGGTTTTCGATTGT
>JAYOCI010000101.1:0-1244 GCA_038105345.1 Rhodobiaceae bacterium | reverse complement strand
GTCCAATACTCAGCGCCGCCGCCTCGATAACTTTGAAGTCATTAATGACGCTTTCACCGACCCCCGAATAGCTCCGCAATTGGGATGGCGGGGCCGACAAAACAGCCGATAAATCGCCAAAGTCATGGATTAATTGATGGGCTAATTGTTTCACATCGCGACGCGGGAGAGAGCGGAATAAAATCAACTCCAATAATTCATAAGGCTGCACGGCGTTGACGCCGCCATTGTTGAAACGCGCGCGAAGTCTGTCGCGATGGCCGGCTCTGAAGTTCTTTTCTTGGCTCAATGGGGTGCTTGTTGGTTTTTCTTTCACCCTTATTTCCTTTGGTCTTAGGCTAGTCTGTGCGGTGTTTCCTTACCATTGAGAGAGGACGTGAAAATTTCATAGCCGGTCGCAGTGACCCCGATGGAGTGCTCAAATTGCGCCGATAGCGTGCGGTCACGCGTTACCGCTGTCCATCCGTCGCCGAGAATTTTAACCGCTGGCTTGCCGAGGTTCAGCATCGGTTCAATGGTGAAAAACATGCCTTCGCGGAGGCTTAACCCCTCACCAGAGCGCCCATAATGCAAAATATTGGGGGCATCATGAAAAATTCTGCCCAGCCCATGGCCACAAAAATCGCGCACAACCGAGGTGCGCTGTGCTTCCGCATAAGACTGAATGGCGGCGCCAATGTCGCCCAATTTCGCGCCTGGGCGCACCACTTCAATCCCTTGCATCATGGCGTCATAGGTAACATCCATCAGCCTTTTGGCCTTCACTGACACCTCGCCAATGCCATACATGCGGCTATGGTCGCCATGAAACCCGCCATGGAACAGGGTTACATCGACATTCATAATATCGCCGTCGCGCAAAATTTTATCGCCGGGAATACCATGGCACACGACATGGTTAATTGAGGTGCATATGGATTTACGAAAACCGCGATAATTCAGTGGGGCCGGCACAGCGCCAAGGTCGGAGATGATTTCTACCGCCTTATCGTCAAGAAATTGCGTGGTGACACCTGCCTGCACAAATTCCGATAGTTCATCGAGCGTTTGAGCGGCCATCCGACCGACCACGCGCATGGCCTCAAAATCTTCCGCTGTGTGCAGTTTGATTTGACCCGTGCTCTTTAGGGGAGCTGAACTGGCGGCAATAAAATTCATACGCTTGTCTATAGCACGGGCGCAGGGCGGCGACCAAATTGAAATTGCCCAAATCAAGGCGCGGTCAGATAATGTTTGGGCTAAGG
>JAYOCI010000100.1:0-6065 GCA_038105345.1 Rhodobiaceae bacterium | reverse complement strand
AGTGCCGAATCCTCGGCACTTAGTTGCGGTATCGGTCATGTCAGAGCAAATTGAAAATCAAACAGCCCGCTGGTCTCTCATGAAGCCGAAATTCATTCATTTGCGCACCCATAGCGCCTATTCGCTCCTTGAAGGGGCATTACCCATTAAAACCCTGACGCAAGCCGCCTTGGCGTCGCAAATGCCAGCTTTGGCGGTGACGGACAGGAATAATTTATTTGGCGCCTTAGAGTTCGCCGAAACCGCCGCCGCGCTCGGTATTCAGCCGATTATTGGTGCGACGCTGAAAATACACGCCGATCAGGCCGAATCCAGCGATAGTGACGGCTATGTGGCGCTTTTGGCCAAGGATGAGCAGGGTTATCGCAATCTCATGGCGCTGATCAGTGCCGCTCATTTAGATGTTGAGGGCACCAAAGAGCCGGGCGTGTCAATGGCGGCGCTGACCGCCCATGCAGACGGGTTGATTTGCCTGACAGGTGGCGAAGAAGGGCCAATCAATGGCCTGCTGAGCACCCAGAGAAATCAAGATGCGAAATCTAAATTATTGTTATTAAGCAATATATTCCGCGACAATCTTTATGTAGAGCTTCAGCGTTATAGCGGGCGCGACGGCGATGAGATTGAGGCGGCCTTGATTGATTTCGCCTATGAAATGGATTTGCCTTTAGTGGCGACCAATCAGGCATTTTTTGCCACTGCCGATGATTATCGCGCCCATGATGCGCTGATTTGTATTGCCGCGGGCCGCTACCTAAATGAAGAAGACCGCCGCCGATTAACCCCTGACCACCGACTGAAATCAGCCGAAGAAATGTGCGCCTTGTTTGCTGATTTGCCCGAGGCGTTGGAAAACACAGTTGAGATTGCCCAAAGATGCGCTTATCGACCGCTTGAGCACGCACCGATTTTGCCAGCTTTTGCCGCTGGTGATGAGCTTGAAGCTTTGCGCCAACAAGCGCACGAGGGGCTTAACAATCGCTTGGCGCAAATTGTTCCCGCGACCTCACCGGAGGCCTATAGAGAACGGCTAGATTTTGAGCTCGACGTCATCGGCAAAATGGGCTTTCCCGGCTATTTCTTAATCGTTGCCGATTTTATTCGCTGGGCCAAAGAGCAGAATATAGCGGTTGGCCCGGGCCGTGGTTCGGGGGCTGGCTCAGTGGTTGCTTGGGCTTTGACCATCACCGACCTCGACCCGCTAAGGTTTAATCTGCTGTTTGAGCGGTTTTTGAACCCTGAGCGGGTTTCCATGCCTGATTTTGATATTGATTTCTGCCAATCGCGGCGCGAGGAAGTGATTTCCTATGTGCAGGAAAAATATGGTCGCGCGCAGGTCGCACAAATTATCACATTCGGTAAATTGCAAGCCCGCGCCGTTTTGCGTGATGTCGGTCGGGTGCTGCAAATGCCTTATGGGCAAATCGATGCTTTGTGCAAAATGGTGCCGAATAATCCCGCCAATCCAGTGACTTTGAGTGAAGCCATTGATGGCGAACCGCGGCTGCAAGCTGAACGCGATAGCGACCCGCAAGTCGCTGAATTGATTGAAATTAGCCTAAAACTTGAAGGTCTTTATCGCCATGCGTCGACCCATGCCGCTGGCGTGGTGATTGGCGACCGGCCATTGGATCAATTAGTGGCGCTTTATCGTGACCCGAAATCAGATATGCCGGTCACCCAGTTCAATATGAAATGGGTCGAAAAAGCCGGTCTGGTCAAATTCGACTTTTTGGGCTTGAAAACCCTGACAGTATTGGAAAAAGCCGTTGAGTTGCTGGCCCGCACGGGTGTCGATGTTGATATTCACGCCTTGCCTTTGGATGATGCAAAGACCTTTGAGCTTTTGGGGCGCGGCGACACGATTGGTGTGTTTCAGCTGGAAAGCTCCGGCATGCGCGATGTGCTGCGCAAAATGAAGCCCGATGTGTTTGAAGATATTATCGCCCTTGTGGCGCTTTATCGCCCGGGGCCTATGGATAATATTCCACGCTATATTGCCTGTAAAAATGGCGAGCAAAAGCCGAATTATTTGCACGATACGCTGAAGCCCATATTGGAAGAAACCTATGGGGTGATGATTTATCAGGAGCAAGTGATGCAAATCGCCCAAACCCTGTCGGGCTATTCTTTGGGCGAGGCGGATTTATTGCGCCGCGCCATGGGCAAGAAAATCAAAGCCGAAATGGATGCGCAAAAAGCCCGTTTCATTGACGGGGCGATGGAAAATAACGTCAATAAGGCGCAAGCAGCTGAGATTTTCGACCAAGTTAACCGTTTTGCCGGATATGGTTTCAACAAAAGCCACGCCGCCGCCTATGCGTTGATTTCTTATCAAACGGCATGGCTGAAGGCCAATTATCCGGTTGCCTTTTACGCCGCCTCCATGTCACTCGACTTTGAACGCACCGATAAGCTGAATAGTTTCAAACAAGACGCCAGCCGCCATGATATCGCCGTTCTCAGCCCCGATGTGAACCGCTCTGAGGTGCAATTCTCCATTGATGGCGACAAAATCTATTATGCGCTATCGGCCATTCGCAATGTTGGCAGCCAATCAATGCGCGCCCTACAGGCCGAGCGTGATGCCAATGGGCCGTTCAAAGATGTGTTTGATTTTGCCCGCCGCACTGCCACCATTGGCGTTAATCGCCGCACATTGGAACATTTAATCGCCGCCGGAGCGTTTGATCAATTAGACCCCGATCGGGCAAAATTATCGGCCGGCGTCGATGTGCTGCTTGGCGAAGCCAATATTGCCCAAGCCGATAAGGAGTCGCAGCAAGAAAATCTATTCGGCGAAGAAGATGTTGCCGATAGCGTTGTGCTGCCGCCCGCCTTGGCACCATGGTCGTCAATGGATCGGCTGTCCCATGAGTTTGACGCGCTCGGTTTTTTCCTGACCGGTCATCCGCTCGATGAATATCAAACTTTGCTCAAGCGAAGTCGCGTCGCCAGTTTCGAAGACCTAGAAAGCCGTGTTGAGCCGGAAGTATTAGTGGCTGGTGCGGTGATTAAAGTCGATGAGCGCAAATCGAAAAAAGGCAATCCCTTTGCCTTTATCACCTTATCTGACACCACCGGACAATTTGAAGTGACCATGTTCTCTGAGGCCTTATCGGTGGCGCGGGACAATTTGAAAGTCGGCGCTTTAATGGTCGGCACGGTGAAAATCGAACGCGAAGATGGGCAATTGCGCTTGCTGGCGCAATCGCTGCGACCGATCGATGAGGCGATTTCCAATTCAGAAGCGGGCTTGCGTATTTTTGTTGAAAAACCAGAGGCTTGCGTGGGGCTACAGACGCGTTTGAAAGATGTTGAATTGCTGCCGCATAAAAACGGCGGTGAGGTGTCATTGGTGATTATGGGCCAGCAACGCGAGGTCGAATTGCGCTTGCCGAACCGCTATGCCATCAACCCGCGCGTGGCTGGCGCGATCAAAGCCGTGCCAGGTGTTTTGCACGTCGAAGAAATATAGACACAGCTTGGCCCTGAGCGCTGATTTATGCTTGCCAGAGCGGCAAAAATTCCCTATACCACGCGCATTACTCACGCAGGATTAGCTCATTTGCCGGGCGCTCTTCGTGTCAGACATTGGGTCTGATGACACCCCTGCGGCGGATTAACGAGAGAAAGGAAGGCAACGCTATGGCTCTGCCCGATTATAATATGCGTCAACTGCTGGAAGCAGGCGTACACTTTGGACACCAAACTCACCGTTGGAACCCGAAAATGGCTCCGTACATTTTCGGCGGTCGTAACGGCATTCACGTTTTAGACTTGGCACAAACTGTGCCGCTCTTGCACCAAGCTCTGGTCGCTGTTCGCGACGTTGTGGCATCTGGTGGCCGCGTTTTATTCGTTGGCACAAAGCGCCAAGCAGCTGAACCCATTGCGCGCCATGCAAGCCAATGCGCACAATATTACATGAATTCACGTTGGCTCGGCGGCACGCTGACCAACTGGCAAACCATTTCAAATTCAATCAAACGCCTGCGCGAGCTGGAAACCATTTTAGGTGGTGACGGTGCTGGTGGTTTGACGAAAAAAGAAATTCTCAATCTGACACGCGAACACGAAAAACTTGAGCGCGCCCTCGGTGGGATTAAAGAAATGGGCGGCGTGCCTGAGCTGATGTTTATGGTTGATACAAATAAAGAAGCGATTGCTATTGCCGAAGCCAAAACTTTGGGCATTCCTGTGATTGCTATTCTCGACAGCAATTGCGATCCAGATGGCATTGATTACCCAATTCCGGGCAATGATGACGCCTCACGCGCTATTGAGCTTTATTGCAGCCTGATTTCGAAAGCCGTTATTGCTGGCATTGAAGACAGCAATTCTGCTTCTGGTGTTGATTTGGGCGCGGCCGCAGAACCAATGGTTGAAGCCGTGCTTGAAGAAGCCGCCGCCGAAGAAGTTGCTGCTGAAGCACCTGCTGAGGAAGTGGCTGAGGAAGCGGCTGCCGAAGAAGTGGCAGAAGCAGCCCCTGAGGAAGAAGCAAAAGCCTAAGGCTGGCATTTCTAAAGATTTAAAAGTGAAGGAGCTCACGATGAGCAATATTACAGCAAGTATGGTGAAAGAGCTGCGCGAAGTTTCTGGCGCGGGCATGATGGATTGCAAAAATGCATTGAACGAAAACAATGGCGACATGGAAGCGGCCATTGATTGGCTGCGCACCAAAGGTTTGGCCAAAGCGGCCAAAAAATCTGGTCGTGTTGCGGCTGAAGGCTTGGTTGGCGTTGCCTCAGAAGGCACCACAGGTTCGGTTGTTGAGGTTAATTCAGAAACCGATTTTGTTGCCCGCAATGAAATTTTCCAAAAAATGGTGGCGACCATTTCAACTTTGGCAAGCTCAATGTCAGCTTCGCACGAAGACTTATTGGCCGCAGAATTTCCTGGTGCCGGTAAATCCGTGCAAGACCATGTGCAAGAAATGGTCGGCACGATTGGCGAGAATATGACTGTGCGTCGTTCGCAAACTTTGAGCGTTTCGGAAGGCATTGTGGCCAGCTATGTTCACAGCCCAGTGACCGAAGGTCTTGGCAAGATTGGTGTTCTGGTGGCGCTCGAGTCATCTGGTGACAGCGAAAAATTGCAAGCTCTAGGCAAGCAATTGGCCATGCATGTGGCCGCGACAAGCCCACTTTCAGCCACGGTTGAAGAATTGGATCCGGAAGAAGTCGAGCGCGAACGCGCCGTCTTGATTGCCGAAGCCAAAGAGAGCGGCAAGCCAGACGAAATTATCGGCAAAATGGTCGATGGTCGTATTCGCAAATTCTACGAAGAAGTTGTGCTTGAGTCACAAGTCTTTGTTATCGATGGCGAAACACGGATTTCAAAAGTTCTTGAAAATGCTGCAGCCGATGTTGGTGCTGAAGTGAAACTGAAAGGTTTCGTCCGCTTCGAATTGGGCCAAGGCGTTGATAAGGGCGAAGAAGCTGACTTTGCTGCAGAAGTTGCAGCGGCTGTCAGCGGCAATTAATCATCTGTGTGGCCCACCGGCTTTGGTCGGGGCGCGGCACTGAAGCAAATTGTATAGCCACAATGGCCGGAATCGCGCCATTGTGGCTTTTGCAAATTCGGCGGCAATTTTGGCACGGAGGGAAACGCTTATGGCAGGTAAATTAAATTACAAACGTGTGCTTTTGAAAGTTTCCGGCGAGGCTCTTATGGGCCAAGGCCAATATGGCATTGACGTGGCGACTGTCGACCGCATTGCCGAAGAAGTCAAAGACGCTTTGGCGCTTGGTGTTCAAGTCTGTTTGGTTATCGGGGGCGGCAATATTTTCCGCGGTTTATCCGGAGCGGCAGATGGTATGGATCGCTCAAGCGCCGATTATATGGGCATGTTGGCGACGGTCATGAACGCGCTGGCCATGCAAAATGGCTTGGAGCGCTCAGGCGTGCCAACCCGCGTTTTATCCGCCATTCCAATGACCAGCGTGTGTGAGCCTTATATTCGGCGCCGTGCCGAGCGGCATATGGAAAAAGGGCGGGTGGTGATTTTTGCGGCCGGCACTGGCAATCCATTTTTCACCACAGATACGGCAGCGGCTTTGCGG
>JAYOCI010000099.1:0-6082 GCA_038105345.1 Rhodobiaceae bacterium | reverse complement strand
GGCTAGTAATTATGCCGCAAAGCTCTAAATTTTACTGCAGTTGATTTCATCAGGATGTGTAATGGCCGCCAAAAAGACTCTCAAAACACCGCAAGCCAAGAAAATCAAAATCATTGGCGCCCGTGAACATAATTTGAAAAATGTATCGCTGGATTTGCCGCGTGATGAGCTGATTGTCATTACTGGCCTGTCTGGTTCGGGCAAAAGCTCTCTGGCCTTTGACACAATCTATGCCGAAGGCCAACGCCGTTATGTCGAAAGCCTATCGGCCTATGCCCGCCAATTTCTTGAAATGATGCAAAAGCCTGACGTGGATCAAATCGACGGGCTTTCGCCAGCCATTTCAATCGAGCAAAAGACCACCTCGCGCAATCCGCGCTCGACAGTTGGTACGGTCACTGAAATTTATGACTATTTGCGCCTTCTCTATGCGCGTGTGGGTATTCCCTATTCGCCAGCCACTGGCCTGCCGATCGAAAGCCAGACGATTTCGCAAATGGTTGACCGCATCATGGCTTTGCCAGAAGGCACGCGACTGTATTTATTGGCGCCGATTGTGCGCGGCCGTAAGGGCGAATATCGCAAAGATTTTGCAGAATTGCAGCGTCGCGGGTTTCAGCGGGTCAAAGTTGACGGCGCGTTTTATGAAATTACCGATGTGCCAGCCCTCGATAAAAAATTGAAACACGACATTGATGTGGTGGTTGACCGTTTGGTGGTGAAAGCCGATTTAGGCAATCGCGTGGCCGATAGTATGGAAGTGGCGATTGGCTTAACCGATGGTATTGCGGTGGCTGAAATGGCCGATGCTGGCAAAGATGATGAGCCTGCCGAACGGATTATTTTCTCCTCGCGTTTTGCCTGTCCGGTGTCGGGCTTTACGATTGATGAAATTGAGCCGCGGCTGTTTTCCTTCAACAATCCGTTTGGCGCCTGCCCGTCTTGCGATGGGCTTGGCACGCAGTTTTTCATCGACCCGATTGCCGTAGTCCCTGATGGCGGCTTAACACTTTATAAAGGGGCAATTGCGCCTTGGGCCAAAACCACCTCGCCCTATTACACTCAGACATTGGAATCGATTGCCAAACATTACGGTTTCAAAATGAGCAGCAAATGGAATGATTTGCCCGAACAAGCGCAGCAGGTAATTTTATATGGCTCGGGCGATGAGGTTATTGTTTTCACCTATGATGACGGCGTGCGCAGCTATCAGACCAAAAAGCCTTTTGAAGGGGTGATTCCGAATTTGGAGCGCCGCTATCGAGAAACTGACAGCAGCTGGGCGCGCGAGGAGATTGAAAAATTCCAATCCGTGACCGATTGCGATGTGTGCGAAGGCTATCGCCTTAAGCCAGAAGCCTTGGCCGTTAAAATTGCCGATAAACACGCTGGCGAAGTGGCCCGCATGTCCATTCGGGCCGCTGATGAATGGTTCAGAAATCTTGATAAGCAATTAAATGCCAAACAGCGGAAAATCGCTGAACGCGTGCTGAAAGAAATCCGCGAACGCTTGCGGTTTTTAAATGATGTCGGTCTCGACTATCTCACTCTTTCGCGCAACTCCGGCACTTTATCAGGCGGCGAAAGCCAACGTATTCGCCTCGCCTCGCAGATCGGCTCTGGCCTGACCGGCGTGCTTTATGTTTTAGATGAACCCTCTATTGGCCTTCATCAGCGCGACAATAGCCGTCTGCTGGAAACCCTCGTGCGTTTGCGCGACCTCGGCAATACGGTGATTGTGGTTGAGCATGATGAGGAAGCCATTATGACGGCTGACCATGTCGTCGACATTGGCCCGGGAGCTGGCATTCATGGCGGCGAAGTGATTGCCCAAGGCGCGCCGGAAGATATTGTGAAATGTAAGAAAAGCCTTACCGGTCAATATTTGTCAGGAGCGCTTGAAGTTGCCATTCCAAAACAGCGGCGCGGCAATAATAAAAAACGCTCCATATTGGTGAAAGGCGCGCGCGGCAATAATCTGAAAAATGTCAGCGCCGAAATTCCCCTTGGCACTTTTACCTGTGTGACCGGCGTATCGGGTGGCGGCAAATCAACCCTGCTGATTGATACCCTATATAAATCTCTGGCCCGCAAGCTCAACAATGCGCGCGCCACGCCAGCCGAGCATGACACGATTGAAGGCCTGCAGCATTTGGATAAGGTGATTGATATCGACCAGTCACCAATTGGCCGCACGCCGCGCTCCAATCCGGCCACTTATACCGGTGCTTTTACACCCATTCGCGAATGGTTTGCTGGCCTGCCCGAAGCCAAGGCGCGAGGTTATAAGCCGGGCCGCTTTTCTTTTAACGTCAAAGGCGGTCGCTGCGAGGCCTGCCAAGGCGATGGCGTGATTAAAATCGAGATGCACTTCCTGCCCGATGTTTATGTCGAATGCGATAGCTGCCATGGCAAACGCTATAATCGCGAAACGCTGGAAGTCCGGTTCCGCGACAAAAGCATTGCCGATATCTTAGATATGACGGTCGATGAAGCGGCTGATTTTTTTAAGGCCGTGCCCATGGTGCGTGATAAAATGATAACGCTGCAGCGCGTCGGTCTGGGTTATATTAAGGTCGGCCAACAAGCCACCACCCTATCAGGTGGTGAAGCGCAGCGTGTGAAACTGGCTAAAGAATTATCGAAACGCGCCACTGGCCGCACCTTGTATATTCTCGATGAACCAACAACCGGCTTACATTTTCACGATGTCGCCAAACTGCTCGATGTGCTGCATGAATTGGTCGACACGGGCAATACTGTGGCGGTGATTGAGCATAATTTGGAAGTCATCAAAACCGCCGATTGGATTATTGACATTGGCCCGTCTGGCGGTGATGGTGGTGGTGAAATTGTTGCTACTGGCACACCAGAAGATGTCGCCAAAGTTAAAGCTAGCTTCACTGGGCAGTATTTGGGTAAATTACTAAAGCCAAAGCGCAAGCCGTCGGCGAAAGTAAAAAAGGCGAGTTAAGCCGCCGTTACGTTCCGCGTAAACCATTCTGTTAATAATAATAAAAGAGCAAAAAATGAATGTTAGAACGCCGTTAGCGACGGAGGATATCCGTCGTGCCTATCGCAAATGGGCCTCTCACTATGATTACACTTTCGCCTTAATTGGCCGACGCTATCTGAAGAAAGTAATCTCTCAATTCAATAAGGATACCGGCAAACGTGTTTTGGATGTCGGTATCGGCACGGGACTATCGCTGGATTACTTAGACCCTAGCCTGTCTATCACTGGCATAGATTTATCAGCCGATATGTTAGCCAAAGCGCAGAAAAAAGTGCGCAAACGTGGCCTGATCAATGTCGAAGATTTGCGCGTTATGGATGCCTCGGCGCTGGATTTCGAGGATGATTATTTCGACGGTGTTTTGGCGACATATGTGCTCAGCGTGGTCGACGATCCGGCCCGTGTTATCAAAGAGATGTGCCGCGTCTGTAAACCCGGTGGCACGATTTATGTTTTCAATCACTTCAAAAGCCAAACAGACAAACAGCCATTATTGGCCCTATTAGAAAAAACCATTGCCCCAGGGTCAAAAATCGTTGGCTTTCATTCCGATTTCTCGCATGAACAGCTACAGGCCGAAGACACGCATATGCAGCTTGTCGAGCAATGCGATTATGGCCCGATGGGCTTGTTTACATTGCTGAAGTTTACAAAACCAATGAGCTAAGTCGGCGGTTTTGATTTATTTTTTTGTTCAAAGCGTGTATCAGTCTGGCTATGAGCGAAACAGTTTTACATATTATCGGCGGCGGTTTGGCCGGATCTGAGGCGGCATGGCAGGCAGCGCAAGCTGGCGTGAAAGTCGTATTGCATGAAATGCGGCCAGTGCGCAAAACCGATGCCCATGTTACCGATCACTTGGCCGAGCTTGTTTGTTCCAATTCTTTCCGCTCAGACGATGCTGAAAATAATGCGGTCGGTCTATTGCATGCTGAATTGCGCGATGCAAACAGCCTGATTATGAGCTGCGCCGACGCCCATCAAGTGCCAGCTGGCGGCGCCTTGGCGGTCGACCGCGAAGGTTTTTCAGCCGCTGTCACGGCGGCTTTGGAAGCACACGCCAATATTACCATTGAGCGCCAAGAGGTGACGCAGATTCCAGCCGATTGGCAGCACGTCATTATTGCCACTGGCCCACTGACTTCGCCGGCTTTATCAGAAGTGATCGGTGAGATGACGGGACGCGATAAATTGGCGTTTTTCGACGCCATTGCGCCGATTATTTATCATGACAGTATTGATCTGGATATTTGCTGGTATCAATCGCGCTATGATAAGGGCGCACCGGGTAGCGATGGTAAAGATTATATAAACTGCCCAATGGATGAGGCTCAATATAACGCTTTTCTCGACGCCTTAATCGCCAGCGATACAGCTGACTTCAAGGAATGGGAAGCCGACACGCCCTATTTCAATGGCTGTCTGCCGATTGAAGTCATGGCCGCGCGTGGGCGCGAAACCCTGCGCCATGGCCCCATGAAACCGCGCGGGCTGACCAATGCGCATCACCCTGACATTAAACCCTATGCGGTTGTGCAATTGCGCCAAGACAATGCGCTCGGCACTTTGTTCAATATGGTCGGCTTTCAAACGAAATTAAAATATGGCGCCCAAACCGACGTGTTTAAGCTCATCCCGGGATTGGAGAATGCGCGTTTTGCGCGCCTCGGTGGCTTGCATCGCAACACATTTTTGAATAGTCCGACACTTCTGGACACGGAATTGCGTTTGAAAAACGCGCCCAATATTCGTTTTGCCGGACAAATTACTGGTGTTGAAGGCTATGTCGAAAGCACCACAATCGGGCTTTTGGCCAGCCGTTTTGCCGTGGCGCAAATGCTCGGCACCGCAATATCGCCGCCGCCGCCCACAACAGCTTTTGGGGCGCTATTGGCACATATTACTGTCAATGCAGAGGCCAGTAGTTTCCAACCAATGAATGTTAATTTTGGCCTGATGCCCAAGCTCGGCGATCTACCGCCACCGATGGACGAAGATGGCAAGCGTTTGCGCGGCAAAGCCCGAATGCAAGGCAAGAAAATCGCCCGCCAGCAAGCCTTCACCTCGCGGGCCCGTCAAGATTTCAAAACTTGGATGGCTTCATAGCCGACCAAAAGTCGCCATTTTCAAAATATGCCATTGATAGGCCAGCAATGATTTTTGCTTCGGCCAATGCGATGCTTGATAGCGCGCCAGACCAATTGGCAAAAACGCTGGCAAAGCAGCTTTGCGATGACGGCGTGGCAGGCTGTTAAAGCGTTTGCAGGCGGTATCGAGAAACGCTTGCGCCGCCATGGCCATGCGCAAATGACCGACCGGCGTTAACCGCAAAAGCTCAAACCCATGTCCGGCTTGTAAGGCAATTTGGCGCACATTGTCGTCTTCGACGCCCAGCATGTCTAAGGACAAAGTCATAAAAGCGCCGCCCAAACTCTCGCAAAAAGGCGAACACACCATCAGGCTGCGTTCTTCTTCAAGGTCTAGCTCGCTTTGTCGGCCATCAATAAGCGTCGCCATTGTTTCAAAATTAATCGAACACTCCAGCAAGGCCGCTCCAATCGGGCTATCGCCAGCGTTTTGTGCGGCCAGACCGGACACTAAATCCCGCCACCATTGCAAGCGAATGGCCCCAATCATCGGATCACTGACGACATGGGGAATGCGCGCCATATCGGCATAGGCATAATAAATCGCCAATAGCTTAGAGCGCGAGGCGGCAGGCGCGAATAGATGCGTCAAATATAAATCGCCATCAAAGCCGCGTAGCTCATTGCGCAGAGTTGTTTCGTTTAAGCTCATTATGCTCCGTCCAAAAAAAAGGCCGCATTAGATGCGGCCTTTTCTCTAATGCTTGGTTTAGCTTAATAAAGGTTTTGTGCAGATACCATGGCAAAAAGCATTGGGATCGACAGCAGCGTATTGGTTCGTGAGAACAACATCGCTGTGCGCGCCGAAGCCGCTTTCGTGTCAGCATCAGCCTCGACAATGCCGAGCGCCTTTTTCTGATTTGGCCAAATCACAAACCACACATTGAACCACATGATAATGCCCAACCACATGCCAATA
>JAYOCI010000098.1:0-6103 GCA_038105345.1 Rhodobiaceae bacterium | reverse complement strand
CCTGCAGGCGTTTCATGAGGGCCGACGCTTTACGGTCAACAAACTGCCCCATTAGCTTAACATGTAACGCGTCTGATAGTCTGTCTTCAACTGCACGGCTCAATTCTTGAAAATGCACTGGATCTTCCAGCCAATGTGTGCGCTGGGCAATATAAGTCCAAGTGCGGATATGTGACAGGCGCATGGACAATGTATCCAAATCGCCTTCGCTGCGGTCGCATCGCTCAATACGCTCGGCCAGCCAATGTTCAGGCACCACTGTATCGCGGCGAAGAAAGCTGAATATTTCGCCGATTAAGGAACTATGCTCGCCAATTGTGGTTTTGCGGAAGTCGGGAATTTGCGCCACTTCCCATAATTGTCGCACGCCGGCCTCATCATGCGCCAAATCGCATGTGGCGGGATCGCGGCTCAACAGGCTGAGAGCCTGCATATCGGCGGCAATGGGTGCGCGAATGAGACCATCGCGCGGCACTGGCCGGTCGAGGCTGGCCAGTAGGTCGGTGATGGAGGCAAAATCGAGATTGGGATTGCGCCACATCAGCCCCTTCACGGGTTCGAATTCATGGTTTTCAATTTGCTCAACCAGCGCATCATCTAAGAGGTCGAGATCACCAGTCACGCCAAATGTGCCGTCTGATTTATGGCGTCCAGCGCGTCCAGCGATTTGCGCTAATTCTGCCGGCGTTAATTCGCGGTGATGGCGGCCATCGAATTTGCGCCGCTGGGCAAAGGCGACATGGTCGACATCCATGTTTAATCCCATGCCAATGGCATCTGTGGCGACCAAAAAGTCAACCTCACCAGATTGGTACATCGCCACTTGGGCATTGCGCGTGCGCGGGCTCAATCCGCCCATGACCACGGCTGCGCCGCCGCGCTGTTGGCGCATGATTTCTGCAATCGCATATACATTATCGGCTGAAAATGCCGTCACCGCACTGCGTCGCGGCAGTCGCGACAGTTTTTGCGAGCCAGCGAAACTCAGGCGCGAAAACCGCTCGCGGCCTTCAATCGTCACCCGATCAAGCAAGCGCGACAAAATAGGGGCCATGGTGCCAGCCCCCAAAAGTATGGTTTCAGCCGTGCCGCGTGCGTGCAAAATGCGATCGGTGAAAACATGACCGCGCTCAGGGTCGGCGGCCAATTGACATTCGTCAATGGCAATAAATTCAACCGAGCGGCTAATCGGCATGGCTTCGGTGGTGCAAATAAAATAGCGCGCATTGGGCGGTAGAATTTTTTCCTCGCCGGTAATCAGGGCAATATCAGCCCGATGAACTTGGCCGAAATGACCAGCCAGGCATCGGTCATAAATTTCGCGTGCCAATAATCTCAGCGGCAGGCCCACCATGCCCGATTGATAGGCCAGCATGCGCTCCAACGCCAAATGGGTTTTACCTGTATTGGTAGGCCCAAGAATAATTCGTAAAGAGGGAGAAAAACCGGCTTTTGACATGGCCTTAACATGGCCAGTTGGGGCCGATTAAGCAAGCGCGTTTCGTATCGCGACTCTCGTTATGAGAATTGTCTCCGGCTGATTCGCCAATAAATAGAAAGAATCAGTCATAAGGAAACATTTATAGAACATAATAGGTCCGAATCGCTGACATAGTAGTCCTTCCTGCTTCGTTCACGACTAAATATTGTGTCTGTGCGCACGGCCTCGCCTGTTTATCAGTGATAATTTTGCAAAAAAGATTGCCAAATGTCTCGTGGCTGGCCATTATTTTTGCCGTTAGGGAGAGTTTTATGAATTTTGATATTCCGCAGGATATTCAGACTTATTTGGCTGAGCTTGATAAGTTTATTGAAGACCAGATTTTACCGCTGCAAATGCAGGATGATAATAATCGGTTTTTTGACCATCGCCGCGAACATGCGCGTACTGATTGGGACAATGACGGTCAACCGCGCCCAGAGTGGGAAGAGCTGTTGCGCGAAATGCGCCGACGGGCCGACGCTGCCGGTCATTTGCGATTTGGTCTGCCGAAAGAATATGGCGGACAAGATGGGTCAAATTTGGCGATGGCGATTATCCGCGAGCATTTTGCAGCCAAAGGTTTAGGGCTGCACAATGATTTGCAAAACGAAAGTTCCATTGTCGGCAATTTTCCGCAAATTCTTATGTTCCGCGATTTTGGCACGGATGAGCAAAAAGATGAGTTCATCAATGGCATGTTGGCTGGCACGCACCGTGTCGCCTTTGGCCTTACCGAGCCGGATCACGGGTCGGATGCGACATGGATGGAAACCCGCGCTGTGCCAGAAACCCGCGACGGCGTTGACGGCTGGCTGATCAATGGTCAGAAAATGTGGACCACGGGCATGCATGTCGCCAATTATGCGATGATTTTCGCCCGCACTTCCGGTGACGACGGCGCCGCCAAAGGCATTAGCTGTCTGCTGGTGCCCAGTGCGACGCCGGGCTTTGAGGTCGAAGAATATTTGTGGACGTTCAACATGCCGACCGATCACCCGCGGATTTCTCTGACCAATGTTTGGGTGCCCAATAGCGCCATGTTTGGCCCGCCCGATAATGGGTTGATGCTGGCGCAGCATTTTGTTCATGAAAACCGTATTCGCCAAGCCGCTTCGGGTGTCGGCGCGGCGCAATATTGTATCAATGAAAGCGTGGCCTATGCCAAACAGCGCAAGCCTTTTGGCAAGCCCTTGGCGGTCAATCAGGCGATCCAGTTTCCGCTGACCGAATTGCATACAGAATGCGAAATGATCCGCAATCTGGTTTATAAAACCGCGGCGCAAATGGATGAAATGTCTAAGCCCGATGTTGCCATTCATTTGTCCGATAAGGTTTCCATGTGCAATTACCGCGCCAATCGTTTGGTTTGCAATGCAGCCGATCAAGCCATGCAAGTGCATGGCGGTTTGGGCTATTCGCGGCACAAGCCATTTGAACATATTTATCGCCATCACAGACGCTATCGGATTACTGAGGGATCGGAAGAAATTCAGATTCGCAAAGTTGCCGGAACCCTATTTGGGTTTCTTGGCCCCAATAAATAGGCTGCGCCATGTCTATTCCTGAAGGCTGGGAGCTGTTGGATATTGGCGAGCGTCTGGGCAGTGATCGCGCCGATTTCATGAGCCATATTGGGCCGCTCTATACGCGGCAAAATGGTGATATGCCGCAAATTGGCTTTGAGGTGCTGCCGCATATGTGCAATCCGATGGGCATTTGTCACGGCGGCATGATGATGACGATTATGGATACGGGTTTGGCGTTTATTTTGCACGCCGCACTTGATGGCCCGCAATTTACCCCTTCGGTGAGTTTTAATTTCGACTTCTTAGCGCCCGGCAAAATGGGCGCATGGCTCGAAACCAGCGGCTATTGTACGCGCACCACCAAGCGCACAGGATTTGTGAGCGGCCTGTTAAACGGGCCAGAAGGGCCAGTGATGAGCGGTAGCGGCATCTTTAAAATCACCAATCACAAGTTTTCTTGAGCAAATAGGGCTGATTTGGCCGATTATCGTCAATCTAAGTGAAAACCTGCTTGACGCTGATGGGGCATTTTTCTATATCAAGGGCTTGAATGGCGAGGGTAAACCTTGCCAAGTTTATTTTGGGTGTCCGCACCCTGCAATGAAACGGAGAGTGACCATGTCACGAGTATGTGAACTGACAGGCAAAGGTGTGATGAGCGGCAATAACGTAAGCCATGCTTTGAACAGAACGCGGCGTCGTTTTCTGCCTAATCTGCAGCAGGTAAGCCTGCCAAGCGAAATTTTGGGTCGCGCGTTACGTTTTCGTATCAGCACACACGCACTGCGCTCAGTTGAGCATCGCGGTGGCATTGATGCGTTTTTGCTGAATGCGGCCGATAAGCAATTATCTGCCAAAGCGCTGAAGCTGAAAAAGCAGGTGCAAGCGAAAACAGAAACTGTTTCTGCTTAATTTTTTTAAAAATAACGCAATTAAGAAGCCGGTCGCGAGATCGGCTTTTTTATTATCCGCCGGCCCCGCGTACGGGCGTGGCGGCTGTGCGCACGCCACGGCTTGAGCCGCCATGCGAAGGTTGAGGGCGTGAGCTTGCGGCTTTTAAGGCGCCAGTATTCATGCCTTTAACCTTCTTTTTATCGCCTTCTTCATCAAATAATTCGGCCAATTTATCGGTCATGGCGCCGCCCAATTGCTCGGCATCGACAATGGTGACAGCGCGTCGATAATAGCGCGTCACATCATGGCCAATACCAATCGCCATAAGCTCAACCGGTGATTGGGTTTCAATATCTTCAATGACATTGCGCAAATGTTTTTCCAAATAATTGCCAGCATTGACACTCAGCGTGCTGTCATCAACCGGCGCGCCATCCGAGATAACCATCAGGATGCGGCGTTGCTCAGGCCGCGCCAACAGTCGGTTGTGGGCCCAAATAAGCGCCTCACCATCAATGTTTTCTTTCAGCAGGCCTTCGCGCATCATCAGGCCAAGATTGCGCCGTGCGCGCCGCCATGGGGCGTCAGCTGATTTGTAAATAATATGCCGCAAATCATTCAGACGACCAGGGTGGGAAGGCTTGCCATTGGCCATCCATATTTCGCGTGCTTGACCACCTTTCCAAGCGCGCGTGGTAAAGCCGAGAATTTCGGTCTTCACATTGCAGCGTTCAAGCGTGCGCGCCAAAATATCAGCGCTCATCGCTGCCACAGTGATTGGCCGCCCACGCATGGAGCCGGAATTATCAATCAAAAGAGTGACCACTGTGTCGCGGAATTTTGTGTCGCTTTCCATTTTATAAGAAAGCGGCTGCATCGGATCCATGATGATGCGCGATAGACGCGCTGGGTCGAGATAACCCTCTTCGAGGTCAAATTCCCAATTGCGGTTTTGCTTGGCTTGCAAGCGGCGCTGGAGGCGGTTGGCCAAACGCGAGACCACGCCCTGCATTTGCTGCAATTGCTGGTCAAGATAGGCACGCAATCGCGTCAGCTCTTCAATGTCGCATAATTCTTCGGCTTCAATGGTTTCGTCGAATTTTGACGTATACACATTATAGGCGGATTTCTCTGGGTTCAGCGCGCCATCGGGAGCATAGGGCTGGGCCGCTTCACCGGCCTCCTCGCCATCGCTTTCGCCGTCGACTTCCTCACCATCCATTTGCACAGTGGTTTGGTCGCCTTCTTCCATTTCGGCGTCGCCAAGTTCCATATCATCGGCTGACATGCCTTCTTGGCTTTCGGCTTGACCGCCTTCACCTTCTTGCGGACCATCTTCGCCGTCTTGACCGTCGCCTTCTTCGCCGTCGCCTTGCTCGCTTTCAGAGCCTGAGCTGGTTAAGCCGAGATCAGCGAGACTGTCGCGGGTCAAATTGGCAAAGGCTTGTTGATCGTCAATTGCCGCTTCGAGTTTGCCAAGATTATCGCCGGCGCGCTCATCAATCCACGCCCGCCAAGCCTCGACCACACCTTCGGCTGAGGCGGGCGGTGCCATGCCAGTGAGGCGCTCGCGCACCATAAAACCCAAGGCTTCTTCAAGCGGCGCGTCATCGCGCGTCATATTCGCCCGATAGCCCAATTTTTGGCAGCGGGTGTCATGCATATGCTGAATATTGGCGGCAATGCCCGCCATTTCGCGTGCCCCGATGGATTCGCAACGGGCCATTTCAGCGGCATCAAATGGCGCACGCGCCTCGCTCTCACTGGGCGCCAAACGACTGCTAATGTCGGCGTCATGATGGGCTAATTTAAGGGCGAAACTATCCGACTGACCGCGCACATTTTGCTTATCGGCAAGCGGCAAATCGCGCGCTGGCTGTGGCAGGCGCGCGCGCAGCCCGTTCAGGCTCGGGGTTTCCGAACCAAAACTAACGACCAGTTCACTCTCATCCGCTATCGACCGCATGGTCTGAGTCAGCGCACGTTTGAACTCTTCGACGGGGCTGGTTTCGCTCATATAGTTGCCTTAATTACTGGCCAGAACACTAATCGCACTATCCGGCAAATCATCGCCGAGACAACGCTGGTAAAATTCGGCCACAGTGGCGCGTTCCAATTCGTCACATTTGTTCAAGAAAGTGACTTGGAAGGCAAAGCCAATATCGCCAAAAATAGCGGCATTTTCGGCCCATGTCAGCAC
>JAYOCI010000097.1:0-6176 GCA_038105345.1 Rhodobiaceae bacterium | reverse complement strand
CCCTGAATGAGCATAAAGGCGTTAAATGGCGATATTGCGCCGCCGACGTCACGCAAAAGTGTGGTGCGGGCTTTCAGCACATAGGCAATCGGCCCCAGCGGTTTGGCGGCTTGGCTCCATATGGCGCCATGATAAGACGGATCCGGCGTGTTTAGCGCTGGTTGGCGATCGCCTGCCGCTTCCCAATCAAAATTACCACCATCGACAATAATCCCGCCAATCGACGTGCCATGACCGCCAATATATTTGGTGCCACTATAGACGACAACTGCGGCGCCATGTTCAAACGGGCGGCAAAGTGTCGGTGCGGCAGTGTTGTCCATAATCAATGGAATGCCGTGAGCGCGGCCAATGTCAGCTACTTCTTTAATCGGGAAAACTTCCAATTTCGGATTGGGCAAAGTCTTGCGGGTTGGCCGGATCAACAAAGCGCACCTCAATGCCCATATCGCGCATTGTATTGGCGAATAAATTCCACGTGCCGCCATATAGGTCGGTCGATGAAACAACATTATCACCAGCTCGCGCGATGTTTTGAATGGCCATGGCCGATGCGGTTTGACCTGATGATACGGCCAAGGCAGCGGCGCCACCTTCAAGTGCGGCCACGCGCTGCTCGAGCACGTCAGTCGTTGGGTTTTGAAGCCGCGTGTAAATATTGCCCAATTCAGCCAAAGCGAAAAGGCTGGCGGCGTGATCTGTGCTGTTGAACTGATAGCTGGTGGTTTGATGAATAGGCACGGCAACCGAGCCAGTGCTTGGGTCAGCGCGCCAACCGGCGTGCAAAACAAGGGTTTCGAGTTTGTGTTGATCAGACATAAAAAGCTCCAGAACAAAATACCAAATTAGGTGCCCACTATAGGCGGTTTTAGCTTCAGCAAAAGACCCGTTTTAACATTTGGCGGCTTTTGGCGAAATTTTAGCTAAAAGATTGCAATCCAAGAGCATGTTGTTAATGTGGAGGCAACGGTTAAACCGATCTGGTGCGTCTATGTGCCAGCCTATGGATGATGTAATGTTAGAGCAGCCACAAGGCGGCAGCCCCGAGCGGCGCCCCGAACGTAAAGCAAAATCACCGCGTCGCCCGAAGCGCGATGCATCGGCTCAGCCGCCGCGCCGTCTTTATGCGGCCATTGATTTGGGTACCAATAATTGCCGTCTTTTAATCGTTGAACGCTTTGGTCTCAGCTTTCGCGTGCGCGATAGTTTTTCGCGCATTGTGCGTCTTGGCGAAGGTTTGGAGTCAAGCGGCCGATTATCCGAAGCCGCCATGGATCGCACCATTGCGGCATTGCGTATCTGCGCCAGTAAAATTCGTCGCGCCAATGTGCGCCGTATTCGCTGTGTGGCGACTGAAGCGTGTCGCGGCGCTGATAATGGCGAAGAATTTATCAAACGCGTGCGCCGCGAAACCGGCTTGAGTATGGATATTATTAATGGCGCGGCCGAAGCCGAATTGGCAGCGCTTGGTTGCGGCTCATTATTTGATGATCGCGTTGACAATATTGTGTTGTTCGACATTGGCGGCGGCAGTACGGAGGTCATGCGCCTCGACCGCAAACCAGACGGGCAATTTCAACTAGCCGATAGTGCTTCATTGCCTCTTGGCGTGGTGCGTTTGGCCGAACGCCATGCCGGCGAGGGGCCTTATGAACACGGCTATGAGCAAATGCTCGATGAATCGCGCCAACGTCTGGCTGATTTTATGGATCGGCAAAATGTGCTGACGGATATGAGTAAGCTGCAAATTATCGGCACATCAGGGACGGTCACCACTCTGGCCGCTGTGCAATTGGGCTTAACCCGCTATGACCGCAATATCGTCGATGGCTGCACCATTGCTTCAAGCGATATTCGCCGCGTGATCGACGAGTTAAAGGCGTTGAGCCGCGATGAATTGGCGGAAAACCCATGTATCGGCCATCAACGCGCTGATTTGGTTTTGGCTGGCTGCGCGGTGCTTGATGTGATTTATGAGCGCTGGCCAGTGTCGCAATTTTCAGTTGCCGATCGCGGCCTTCGCGAAGGTATTTTATTGCGCATGATCAGGCAGGATAAACGACGGCGTCGTCGTCGCCCAAGATCGGCGAATGGAGAAGAAAATAATGGCCAAAAATAGAGGCGCGTCGGGCGTTGGCGATGGGCAACGTCGCGGTGATCGGATGAAAACCAAAGTTAAAACCGCGCGTGGCCGCACGATTTCGTCTGTTCGCTGGCTCGAGCGCCAATTGAATGACCCTTATGTGGCTGCCGCTAAAAAGGATGGCTATCGTTCGCGCGCGGCCTATAAAATTATTGAACTCGACGATCGGTTTTCATTTTTCAAGCCCGGCGGATGTGTGCTTGATCTGGGCAGTGCGCCGGGGGGCTGGGCGCAAGTCGCAGCCAAACGCGTCGGCTCGATTGAGGGCAATGGCTTTGTCGGCGCGATTGACATTCAAGATATGGAGCCAGTGCAGGGCGTCGATTTTATCAAGCTCGACTTTCTCGATGACAGCGCCCCAGAAAAAATTCAACAATTGGCCGGTCGCCGCCCCGATGCGGTGATTTCGGATATGGCCGCGCCGGTGACGGGACACCGCCAAACCGACCATTTGCGCACCATGGCCTTGGCCGAAGCGGCGGCTTGGTTTGCATTTGATGTTTTGAAACCAGGCGGGGCGGAGCAAAATAATTTGGCTTTTTGCGTCCAACAGTGATACATGAACTCGTCAAACACAGGCCACGCAAGCCCTGAGAGGATTTGACATATGTTCCGCGAAGCACTGACCTTTGATGACGTTCTGCTCGAGCCAGCAGAATCCAATATTCTGCCATCGCAAGCCAATACGGCAACCCAAGTTTCCCGCACGATTACCCTCGGTATTCCGCTGTTATCGGCAGCCATGGATACGGTTACTGAAAGCGCAATGGCGATTGCCATGGCACAGGCTGGCGGCATTGGCGTTTTGCACCGCAATATGACACCGGATGAACAAGCGGCCGAAGTGGTTAAGGTGAAGAAATTTGAAAGTGGCATGGTGGTCAATCCGCTGACTATCTTGCCGACGGCCAAATTATCCGAAGCGCTGGCGCTGATGACCGAGAATAATATTTCTGGCGTGCCCGTCACCGAAAGCAATGGCAAGCTGGTCGGTATTTTGACCAATCGTGATGTGCGCTTTGCGACCAATCCGAACCAAGCCGTATCGGAATTAATGACAAAAGAAAATCTGATCACGGTGAAAGAAGAAGTGGCGCATGAAGAAGCCAAAAAGCTGCTGCACCAAAATCGTATTGAAAAACTTCTCGTGGTCGACGCCGATTATAAATGTATCGGCTTGATTACCGTCAAAGATATGGAAAAAGCCCAATTGCACCCAAATGCCGCCAAAGATGACAAGGGGCGTTTGCGGGTCGCTGCCGCTTCGACAGTTGGCGATGAAGGTTTTGAGCGCTCGCAAGCGCTGATTGACGCTGGTGTTGATTTGATTGTTGTCGACACCGCCCATGGTCACTCCGTGCGGGTCGCTGAACAAGTGGCGCGATTGAAAAAATTATCAAGCTCAGTGCAGATTATGGCCGGTAATGTGGCCACTAAAGATGGCGCGCAATCATTGATTGATGCGGGCGCTGACGCCATTAAAGTTGGCATTGGCCCAGGCTCTATTTGCACCACGCGGGTGGTCGCCGGTGTCGGTGTGCCGCAATTAACCGCCATTATGGATGCTGTCGAAGCAGGGCGCGCGGCCGGTGTGCCGGTGATTGCTGATGGTGGCATTAAATATTCCGGCGATTTGGCAAAAGGCATTGCCGCCGGCGCCTCTTGCGCCATGATTGGCTCGCTATTGGCCGGAACAACCGAAAGCCCCGGCGAAGTCTTCCTTTATCAGGGGCGTAGCTATAAAGCCTATCGCGGCATGGGCTCAGTTGGTGCCATGGCGCGCGGTTCGGCTGATCGCTATTTCCAGCAAGATATTTCCGACACACATAAATTAGTGCCGGAGGGGATTGAGGGCCAAATTCCGTTCAAAGGTTCTGTCGAAGCGGTTATTCACCAGCTTGTCGGCGGTTTGCGCGCGGCCATGGGCTATACCGGTTCGGCGACCATTAGCGATTTGCACAATCGGGCGAAATTTGTCCGCATGACATCGGCCTCGCTGGTCGAAAGCCATGTGCATGATGTTACCATCACGCGCGAGGCGCCAAATTATCCGGGCTCTGGTAAAAACTAGTGCGCCCCGCAGCACGCCTTCAAACGCTGTCAGAACTCCTAGCTGAAACTCTCGCGTCGCGACAGGCGGCTGACTTTATTGTCAAGCAATGGGGACGGCAAAACCGTTTTGCTGGTTCTAAAGACCGCCGTTTTTTGAGCGATGGGCTGTTCACAATTTTGCGTCATTACGGCAATTTGCGCGACCGATTAGGCTGTGACGACCCGCTACTGATCACGCTTTTAGCCTATATTGATACAGTCGATGAGGCCGTCAAAATCACCCTTGAAGAAGCGCTGGCGCTGGCCGACGGCCAAGCTCATGCGCCGCCGCCGCTCAATCAGACACAAATCGACTGCCTGCGCCAAGCGACGGAAAAATCGGCCAGCAGCCGTGCGGGTCGCCTGAGTGTCGCCGATTGGATGCTTGATGATTTAGACGCAGGGCTCGGCGATCAGGCCGATGCGGTGATGCTGGCCATGCAGCAACGCGCGCCGCTGGATGTGCGGGTCAATCGTTTGAAAGGCGATGTCGGGCAGGCGATGGCGGCGCTACAAGACGAAGGGTTCAGTGTGCAGCCGCATAAAATGATCGACACGGCTTTGCGGCTTGGCTTGCCGGCCAATGTGACGACATCGCAGGCTTTTGCAGACGGGCTTATTGAAGTGCAAGACGCAGGCGCGCAAGCGGTGGCACAATTTGCCGCGCCAAAACCGTTTCAAACCGTGCTCGATTATTGCGCCGGCGCTGGTGGTAAATCCTTGGCCATGGCAGCGCAAATGAACAATCGCGGGCGTTTGATTGTTCATGACAGCGACACACGCCGTATGCGCCCAATCGCAGAACGCGCAGCACGCGCTGGTGTGTCAATTGTTGAAACCGCCGACGCTAAAGGCTTGCAAGAGCTGAGTGGGCTTTGCGATGTGGTGATGGCCGATGTGCCATGTTCGGGGTCTGGCCGCTGGCGGCGTTCGCCAGAAACCAAATGGCGATTGAGCGCAGAAAGCCTCGTGGCGCTGAATAATGTGCAGCTCAATATTATGAAAAAAGCGGCCGATTATGTCGCCCCTAATGGGCGGCTGGTCTATGTCACTTGTTCGGTTTTTGCCAGCGAGAATGAGCGCATTATCCAGCGTTTTCTGGCCAGCCAACCAGAGTTTGAGTTGGCCATTGAAGAGGCGGCAGGCGTGACATTGGCAGAGCGCATAAAAGCCACTGGCTTTGTCCAGCTTGAGCCGGTCAGCAGCGATACGGATGGCCTGTTTTGTGCGCTACTGCGGCGGCGGCCTCAGTCAGAGGCGGTGACCAATCCAACTTGATTTTCGCCCTCAGTAATGCGAGATAAGACCATGAAATTGATTCAAAAACCTGTCCTTATGCTGGCCCTTGGCTTGATATGGTTCACCACGCCGGCCATGGCGATTTCCGAAAAATACCGTTCATTGTCTGAAACGCTGCTGTCGCAAGCGACAGTTGCTTTTGACGCCAAGCAAAATGCGCAGGCCGAGGAATTGGTTAATTTGGCGCTGACGGCCAATCCGGCCAATGCCGCCGCCTTTATTCTTAAAGGGCGTGTGCATGCCGCCAATGGCGATGCTGATGAGGCTTTGCGCATCATCACGGTTGGGCTGGAGATTGAACCGGCCAATTTATCTGGTCTTGCTTTGCAAACTCAATTGGCGGTGCAAACCCAGCGTTTTGAGCAAGCCAACCAAGCCCTCGCGCATTACAAAAAAATCTGTGCGGCAGATTGCGCTGAGGCTGATGAATTGGATCGGTTGATCGCCGAGGGCCGCGCCCAAAGCACTCAAGTTGATGTAAAAAGCCAAAAGGAATAATCGGCCATGGATCGCGTTTTAATTGTTGATTTTGGATCACAAGTTACTCAGTTGATTGCCCGACGTGTCCGCGAAAGCGGGGTTTATTGCGAGATTGTGCCTTTCAACGCCAGCCAGCAAGCCTTTGCCGATATGAACCCGAAAG
>JAYOCI010000096.1:4381-6199 GCA_038105345.1 Rhodobiaceae bacterium | reverse complement strand
GCAAAGAAGGCTTTGTGAACTTCAGCCATGCCAAAACTGTGTTCCGTCAATCACCATTTGAATTTGCTGCTGGTGCTCTGCGCCCGCCATATGGTGAGAAGACACGCAAAATGCTGGCCGGTATTATCAAAAAATAAACTGAGCCGTAAAAATTAGCCCGCGTGCGTTAAACTGATGCACGCGGGTTTTTTTTGCCTCAAACGCCAAAAATTGTGAGATAAACTGGCATGGAAAAAATTGCTAAATTCAATTGGGAAGATCCGTTTTTGCTCAGCGAGCAGCTGACCGAAGACGAGCGTATGATTGCTGACAGTGCGCGCGGATTTGCGCGCGAAAAACTCTTGCCGCGCGTGGCTGACGCTTTTGTCAATGAGACTGTGGCACCAGAGATTTTCGCCGAAATGGGCGAGCAGGGGCTGTTAGGGGTCACCATCAAGCCAGAATATGGAGGCGCTGGCGCGTCTTATGTTAGCTATGGTCTGGTGGCGCGTGAAGTTGAAGCTGTCGACAGTGGCTATCGCTCTATGATGTCAGTGCAATCTTCTTTGGTGATGCATCCGATCAATACTTTCGGCTCTGAGGAGCAAAAGCAGAAATATCTGCCAAAACTGGCCAGTGGCGAGTGGATTGGCTGTTTTGGTTTGACCGAGCCGGACGCTGGTTCGGATCCGGCCGGCATGCGCACATATGCAAAGAAAGTCGATGGTGGCTACTCGCTTTCCGGTTCGAAAACCTGGATTTCCAATGCACCTATTGCTGATGTTTTTGTGGTTTGGGCGAAGTCCGAAGAACACGGCGGGCAGATCAAGGGCTTTGTCTTGGAAAAAGGCATGAAAGGCCTGTCGGCGCCAAAAATTGAGGGCAAATTATCGCTGCGTGCCTCGGTGACCGGCATGATTATGATGGATGAGGTTTTTGTTCCAGACGAAAATTTACTGCCCCATGTCGAAGGCCTGAAAGGCCCGTTTAGCTGTCTCAATCGGGCGCGTTACGGCATTAGCTGGGGCGCCATGGGCGCGGCAGAGTTTTGCTTTATGGCAGCGCGCGAATATGGCCTTGAGCGCCATCAGTTCAATAAACCGCTGGCCGCCAATCAATTATTCCAGAAAAAACTAGCTGATATGCAAACCGATATTGCGCTCGGCTATCAGGCCAGCCTTCGGGTCGGCCGGTTGATGGATGAGGGGCGGTTTGCGCCTGAAATGGTATCGATTGTGAAGCGCAATAATGTTGGCAAAGCCCTCGATGTGGCGCGTCAAGCGCGCGATATGCACGGCGGCAATGGTATTGCTGGAGAATATCACGTGATGCGTCACGCGATTAATCTTGAAACCGTCAACACTTATGAAGGCACACATGATGTGCACGCCCTGATTTTGGGTCGCGCCATTACCGGTATCGCTGCTTTTTAACTGGCCGTTGCGGCAAAAGTTTTACGCATATCCAGCCACGCATTTTCATGCGCCTTATCCCATGTGTCGCCAAGGTGACGCTGGAATATTTCGTGAAGCACTTCGAAAAACTGGTCGAAAATCTCATCGCTCACACCATAGCCAAAATGGTTGAGGCGGGCGCCCTCGAGGCGATTGCCAACATCATTGCCGGACGCATAACTATTAATGATTTCCATAGATGTGCGCATCATTGATCGACGCACACCGCCGTCAATGTCCAAGACAAACATATCAAGATAATCGGGATAGCGATCGAACAGCAGCTCATAGGATTGCGCGGTCAAATCATCAAATTCCGCTTCAAATGTCTCGATTGTGTGAAGAATATCCTTCTTCATTGGTAACTTTCATAGCTCGTAATGGG
>JAYOCI010000096.1:3008-4371 GCA_038105345.1 Rhodobiaceae bacterium | reverse complement strand
CATTGACAGCATGATGGGGGCGCTCTATATATTAGAACGATTATAAGAAAGGATACACCCAATGCTTAACCAAACCATTCCCCAAGTTCGCTTCAAAACCCGCGTGCGCGACGATTCGCTAGGCGGCGACAATCCTTATCGCTGGCAAGAATTAACCAGCGATGATTATTTCGCTGGCAAAAAGGTCATCGTCTTTTCTTTGCCAGGGGCTTTCACGCCGACCTGTTCAACCTTTCAATTGCCAGATTTCGAGCGCCTCTATCCACAATTCGCAGCTCTTGGCATTGATGCGATTTACTGTGTTTCGGTGAATGATGCTTTTGTCATGAATGCATGGGGTCGCAAGAATGACCTGCAACATGTCGGTTTGATACCTGACGGCTCTGGCCATTTCACCCGCGGCATGGGCATGCTTGTCGATAAAGACAATCTCGGCTTTGGTATGCGGTCATGGCGTTATGCAGCGATTATCGACAATGGAGTGGTCAGTGCATGGTTCGAAGAGCCAGGCCGCAGCGATAATTGCGAGCAAGACCCATATGGGGAAACGGCGCCGCAAAACATTCTTGATTATTTACAGGCCAAACGCGCCGCCTAAGTCAGAATACCCCTGTGATGAGAGCGAGACAGAAGCGTCCTCCGGCTAGCTGGCCAGCCAGTTTTTTGGCTTCTCGCTCTCATCACTCAGGGTTTTCGGGTCTATTGTCTCGCCATCGCGCAAGGCTTTGAGAATGAGCTGTTTGCCCGCCATAAACTCTGCGGCGCGATTGACAGTGGTGACACCGGTCAGCTTGTCGCCGGTGAAATAAAACCAAGCAAATGAGGTGCTGTCGCCATCGCCGCGCAAAACCTTTTTGTCGATTTGCGTCGGCACGCCGCAAATTTGCAATTTCACGTCATATTGATCAGACCAGAACCAAGGCACTTCGGCATAGGGGCGTGGCGTTCCAAGAATATCGGAGGCGACGGCTTTGCTCTGGTCAATAGCATGGGGCACGCTTTCGAGGCGCAAATTGCGGCCGAGCAATTCATTCGGGTGCAGGGTGCAATCCCCCGTGGCATAAATATGATCAACATTGGTGCGCCCCAATGGGTCGACAATAATGCCATTATCAACCGCAATACCAGCCGCTTCGGCAAGCTCAATATTTGGCAAAATACCAATGCCCGTGATCGCCAAATCAGCGGCCAATGTGCTGCCGTCAGCAAATTCAATGGCGCTCAGCTGGTCGCTGCCTTGAAAGCCCTTAATCTGGCAATTGGTCATAATCTCAACGCCATGGCTTTTGTGCAGCTTGGCGTAAAAATCGGAAATCTCTGGTTCGGCGACACGCGCCAAAAGTCGCGGGGCCGCCTCTAACAC
>JAYOCI010000096.1:0-2998 GCA_038105345.1 Rhodobiaceae bacterium | reverse complement strand
TTGTGCGGGCCACGCTGGCCGCTTCAAGCCCGATATAGCCGCCACCAATAATCACCAGTTTGCGGTCGGCTTGGAATTGATCAGCCATGGCATCAATATCGGCCATGCCGCGCAAATCAAAAATATTGGCCAAATCCCGCCCCGGTAGATCAAGCCGACGCGGGCGGCTACCGGTCGCAATGACCAATTTGTCATAGCTCAAGGCAAAATCATTTTCGCCAATCAGGCGCTGCGCTTGAGGGTCGATGGCATTCACTTGCTGGGCTAAATGCAGACGAATATTTTGCTCGTCGAAAAACGCTTGCGGCTTCAAGAAAAGTCGTTCGCGCTCCAGCGCGCCCTTCAAATAGGCCTTTGACAGGGGCGGGCGTTGATAGGGCAAAAATGGCTCATCGCCGACCATATCAATCTGGCCTTCAAAACCACCTTGCCGCAGGCTCAATGCCGTTTGTAGGCCCGCCTGACCGGCACCGAGAATAACGATGTTCATAAAAGGCTCCCCTTGCCGTGAATTATTTATTTTCAGCGATGCATTGTTCACGCGAATTTTGCCTGCCGTCAAGGGTGCTTGACGGGTGAAAAATCGGCTGGCACAGTTATGCAATTAAAGGGGAGATTAATCACAATGTCACAGGCAAAAATGGCCCATCAAAAAATCAGCATTCATCCAATGACGCCGTTCATTGGCGCTGAGATTCTGAACATAGATTTGGCGCAATTTAATGATGATATGATTGCAGAAATCCGCGACGCTCTACTGACCTATAAGGTGGTTTTTTTCCGCGATCAAAATCTGACACGAGCGCAACACATTGATTTTGCGCGCCAGTTTGGCGGTTTGGAAATTCACCCAGCCACGCCAAAAGGTCAGCCTGACCCCGAAGTTTTGCGCATTGAGCACGGCCCTGACTCGCGCGGCTCCGAGAATATGTGGCACTCAGATGTTACCTGGCGCGAATGCCCGTCTTTGGGCTCCATTTTGCGAGCCATTGAATTGCCGCCAGTCGGTGGCGACACATTATTTGCCAATATGGCATTGGCCTATGACCGTCTGTCAGATGCCATGAAAGAGAAAATCGAAGGTCTGACGGCGGTGCATGATATCGCTCGCGTTTTTGCCAAACGGCTTAATAAAACAGCCGAAGAATTGCATGACCTGTACCCGCCAATGGAACATCCGGTGGTGCGCACACATCCGGAAACAAAGCAGCGGGCGCTTTATGTGAACGCCGCCTTCACCTCGCATATTAAAGATATGCCAGCCGATGAAAGCGACGCTTTGCTGAAAGAGCTTTATTTGACGGCATGGAATCCGGAAGTGCAATGTCGCTTCCGTTGGGAAGTCGGATCTATGGCATTTTGGGATAATCGCGCCAGTCAGCACTTCGCGGCTTCCGATTATTTCCCGCAAGTGCGGGCTATGGAGCGGGTCACCATTGCTGGTGATCGGCCTTATTTCGATCCGGCCGCCTAAGTTAATTTTTCGCCAGCCAAGCCATAATCTGATCGACCGCCTGATCGACGCTCAAAGCGCTGGTATCAATGTGGATTTCAGGGGCTGAGGGTGCCTCATAAGGGCTGTCAATGCCGGTGAAATTCTTCAATGTGCCCGCCCGCGCTTTTTTGTAGAGGCCTTTGACATCGCGCTGCTCGGCAATAGCCAGCGGCGTATCGACAAAAATTTCGACAAATTCGCCTTCAGGCAACATTTGCCGCACCATTTCGCGTTCCGCTTGGAAAGGCGAAATGAAAGCGGTCAGGACAATCAAACCGGCATCGGTCATTAATTTGGCGACTTCGCCGACACGGCGAATATTTTCGACCCGCGCGGCATCGGTAAAGCCGAGGTCTTTATTAAGCCCGTGGCGCACATTATCGCCATCGAGCAGAAAACTATGCTGGCCATTTTGGTACAGACGTTTTTCCAGCGCATTGGCAATGGTCGACTTGCCCGAACCAGACAGGCCGGTGAACCACAGCACGCGCGGTGTCTGATTTTTCTGCGCGGCGTGCGCTTGCCGATCAATATCGGTCGCTTGCCAATGAACATTCTGCGCCCGTCGCAAGCTGAAATGCAGCATGCCAGCGGCAATCGTCGCATGGGTCATTTTATCAATCAAAATAAACCCGCCAAGGTCGCGATTATCGGCATAGGCCTCAAAGACGATGGGCCGTGTGGTGGCAAGCTCGATCACACCAATGTCATTGAGCGATAGCGTCTTAGCCGCAATATGCTCGGTATTATTGACGTTGATTTGATATTTCAGGCTCTGCACAGAGGCGTCGACAGTTTGCGTGCCAATTTTCAAAATATAATTTCGCCCGGGTAGCAGGGCGGCTTCGTCCATCCATACCAGCGTGCTTTCAAATTGATCAGCGACCATGGGCGGCTCATCGGCAATGGCGATGACATCACCACGCGAGCAGTCGATTTCATCGGCGAAAGTCAGTGTCACTGATTGTCCGGCGACGGCCGTGGGTAAATCGCCATCCATGGTGACAATACGGGCGATTTTTGTGGTTTTGCCAGATGGCACAATGCGCACAGTATCGCCGGCAGAGATGCTGCCGCTGGCGATTTGGCCACTGAAGCCACGGAAATCAAGATTGGGGCGATTGACCCATTGCACCGGCATACGGAACGGCTTGTCAGCGGCGATGGTTTGGTCGACCTCGACATCCTCCAAATGGCTGAGCAATGTCGGGCCCGTATACCAAGGCGTGCGCTCGGATGTGTTGGTGATATTGTCGCCGGCCAGACCGGAAATGGGAATGGCGGTAAAATTTTCAATGCCAATGGAATCGGCGAAATCGCGATAGGCGGCGCAGATCTCGTTAAAGCGCGCCTCATCATAATCCACCAAATCCATTTTATTGACCGCCAGAACGATTTTCTTAATGCCGATCAAATGCGCCAAATAGCTATGTCGTCGGGTCTGCGTGAGTATGCCCTTACGCGCATCAATGAGAATAATCGCCAAATCGGCGGTTGATGCAC
>JAYOCI010000095.1:0-6236 GCA_038105345.1 Rhodobiaceae bacterium | reverse complement strand
GGCTGAAAACGCCATCGCCAATGGGCATGAGAATATTATTATTTTGTCCGACCGCGCCATGAGCGCCGAGCGCGTTGCCATTCCAGCACTATTGGCAACAGCGGCAGTGCATCACCACCTTATTCGCAGCAATTTGCGGACTTCTGCCGGATTGATTGTTGAAACCGGCGAAGCCCGCGAAATTCACCATTTTGCTTGCCTAGCAGGTTATGGCGCAGAAGCCATCAACCCATATTTGGCTTTTGATACGGTAGATCAATTGCGCGAGAAACTTGAACTCGACCTGACCCGCGAACAAGGCCAAGCGCATTTTGTGAAAGCGGCTGGCAAGGGCTTGCGCAAAGTGATGTCAAAAATGGGCATTTCGACCTATCAATCCTATTGCGGCGCACAGATTTTCGACGCTATTGGTCTGGCGCAAAGCTTTGTCGATCAATATTTCCGCGGCACCGCCACCACTATTGAAGGCGTCGGCTTAACTGAAGTGGCGCGCGAAACCCTTGAGCGTCATCAGGCCGCCTTTAGCGACACGATTGTCATGCGCGATGCTCTGGCCGTCGGCGGCGAATATGCCGTGCGCGTCCGTGGTGAAAACCACGTTTGGAACGCCGATACTGTCGGCACATTGCAACATGCCGTGCGCGGTAACAGCCGTGACCAATATCGCGAATATGCCCGTTTGATTAATCAGCAAGACGAAAACCTGCTGACCTTGCGCGGCTTGTTCAAAATCCGCACCGCCGAAGACACTGGCCGCCAGCCGATTGCCTTGGACGATGTTGAGCCAGTGACCGAGATCGTCAAGCGATTTGCCACCGGTGCGATGTCTCTAGGCTCGATTAGCCCAGAAGCGCACGAAACATTGGCCATTGCGATGAACCGTATGGGTGCCAAGTCAAACACTGGCGAGGGCGGCGAAGAAGCAGCCCGCTTTACCCCAGACGCCAATGGCGATTCACGCCGTTCAGCGATTAAACAAGTGGCTTCTGGCCGCTTTGGTGTAACCACCGAATATCTGGCCAATTCGGACATGATCCAAATTAAAATGGCTCAGGGCGCCAAACCGGGCGAAGGTGGGCAGTTGCCAGGTCACAAAGTTGACCGTCGGATTGCCGCCGTGCGCCATTCAACACCTGGCGTTGGCCTGATTTCACCGCCACCACACCATGACATTTACTCTATCGAAGATTTGGCACAGTTGATTTTCGATTTGAAAAACACCAATCCTGCCGCTGATGTTTCGGTGAAACTCGTGTCGGAAGTTGGTGTTGGTACAGTTGCCGCTGGTGTTTCAAAAGCCCGCGCCGACCAGGTGACGATTTCTGGTTTCGAGGGTGGCACAGGTGCCAGCCCACTGACCTCAATCAAACACGCCGGTAGCCCATGGGAAATCGGCTTGGCCGAAACCCAACAAACATTGGTGCTGAATGATTTGCGCTCGCGCATTGCCGTACAAGTCGACGGCGGTCTGCGCACCGGCCGTGACGTGATTGTCGGCGCTCTGCTTGGGGCTGATGAGTTTGGCTTCTCGACCGCGCCGCTGATTGCCGCTGGTTGTATTATGATGCGCAAATGCCATCTCAACACCTGCCCTGTCGGTATTGCGACGCAAAATGAAGAATTGCGCAAACGCTTCACCGGTCAGCCTGAGCACGTCATTAACTACTTCTTCTTCATTGCCGAAGAAGTGCGTGAAATGCTGGCCGAAATGGGCTTCCGCTCATTGAATGAGATTATTGGTCAAACTGATTTGCTAGACACGCGCGAAGCCATCAAACAATGGAAAGCCAAAGGTTTGGACTTCACCCGCCTGTTTACCAAAATCGAGAGCCAAAGCACGGTTCACCGCAGCATGGGTCAGAAGCATCCGATCGACGACATTCTCGATCGCAAGCTAATCGCCCAAGCGATGCCAGCTTTGGAGGATAAAAAATCAGTCCAAATTGAAACCGCCATTAGCAATATTGATCGTTCAGCCGGCACCATGTTGTCGGGCGAATTGGCCAAACGCCATGGTCATGCTGGTCTTGCTGATGACACGATTTCTATCAAACTCAACGGCACAGCCGGACAAAGTTTTGGGGCCTTTTTGGCACGCGGTATTTCGCTGGAACTCAATGGCGAAGCCAATGACTATGTCGGCAAGGGCCTGTCTGGTGGGCGCATTGCGATTTATCCACCGGCCGAAAGCGCCATTGTGCCGGAGAAAAGCATTATCGTCGGCAATACAGTCTTATATGGCGCGATTGAAGGCGAGTGCTATTTCCGTGGGGTTGCTGGCGAACGCTTCGCTGTGCGTAACTCGGGCGCCATGGCAGTTGTCGAGGGTGCTGGTGACCACTGCTGCGAATATATGACCGGCGGTTGTGTTGTCGTTCTTGGCGCAACAGGACGCAATTTCGCGGCTGGCATGTCGGGCGGTATCGCCTATGTGCTCGACGAAAACGGCGATTTTGAAGCCCGCTGCAATATGGCCATGGTTGAATTGGAACCGGTCACTGGCGAAGTCGGCAATGCGCTGACCCGCTTGGATACGGATATGACCCAGCATGATGCTGAGCGTCTGTACAAATTGCTGGAAAATCATGCGCGTTACACAAATTCGCAGCGCGCTAAGGATATTTTGGCTAATTGGCAAGATTATTTGCCGAAATTCCTCAAAGTCATGCCGACCGAATATCGCCGCGCCTTGAATGAACTTGCAAATGAAGCTGAGCAGGCCCGCCCTGCTGCAGGAGAGTAAAATGGGAAAATCAACCGGATTTCTGGAACTTGATCGCAAAGACCGCAGCTATCTGCCACCTGAAGAACGGGTAAAAAACTTTCGCGAATTCGTCGTACCATTAGACGAGAGCAGCCTGCGGGCGCAAGCCTCGCGCTGCATGGACTGCGGTGTGCCCTATTGTCATAATGGCTGTCCGGTAAATAACCAAATCCCAGATTGGAATGATTTGGTCTATACCGCTGACTGGCAAGCGGCGTTGAATAATCTGCATTCAACTAATAACTTCCCTGAATTTACCGGCCGCATTTGTCCGGCGCCTTGCGAAGCATCTTGCACGCTGAACATTGATGATAATCCGGTCACCATTAAATCCATCGAATGCGCGATTATTGATCGCGGCTGGGAAAATGGCTGGATTGAGCCACAAATTAACCCGAATAAAACTGGCAAATCCATCGGTATCGTCGGCGCTGGGCCAGCTGGCATGGCGGCCGCTCAACAATTAGCGCGGGCCGGCCACGATGTGCATATTTATGAGAAAAACGCCAAAGCTGGCGGGTTGCTGCGTTATGGCATTCCAGATTTCAAAATGGAAAAACACGGCATTGATCGTCGGGTTGAGCAAATGCAAGCCGAAGGTGTCAGTTTCCATTATGACGCCCATATTGGTGTCACTGTTTCTGTCGAAGAATTGCAAAGCAAACATGATGCGCTGATTTTATCTGGCGGCTCAGAAGTGCCACGCGATTTGCCGGTTGAAGGCCGCGACTTGGATGGCGTGCATTATGCTATGGATTTTCTACCGCAACAAAATCGCCGCGTGGGCCAAGAACCATTGGGTGATGGCGAGCAAATTCTTGCTGAAGGCAAACATGTGATTGTCATCGGTGGTGGCGATACGGGTTCTGACTGCATTGGCACCAGCTTCCGCCAAGGCGCTGTATCGGTAACGCAATTGGAAATTATGCCAATACCGCCTGAGAAAGAAAACAAAGGTCTAACTTGGCCCGATTGGCCGCTGAAAATGCGCACGTCGACAAGCCAAGAAGAAGGTGCCATTCGCGAGTTTTCCGTGATGACCACAGCTATTAAAGGCGAAAACGGCAAAGTCACCGCCATTAGCTGCACCAAAGTCGATGAAACCATGCAACCGGTTGCTGGCTCCGAATTTGAACTGAAAGCCGATCTGGTTCTTTTGGCCATGGGCTTTATTCATCCGGTGCACGAGGGCCTGGTCGAGCAATTGAAATTGCAAAAAGACCCGCGCGGCAATGTGGCAGCTGATACGGCGACTTATGAAAGCTCACAAGCTGGCGTGTTTGCCTGTGGCGATATGCGTCGCGGTCAATCGCTGGTGGTATGGGCCATTCGTGAGGGGCGTCAATGCGCTCGCGAGGTTGATTTGTTCTTAATGGGTGAGACGGTATTGCCGCGCTAAACGCTTTGCCGCAGCAAATCGTCCAACACACGCTCAACATGGCGAATTGAATTGCAGACTTGAACTTGTGTGCAATAAGCACCCAAGCGTTTCATTTCACTATCGCCGCCATTCCATGTTGCTTCCGGTTCTGGGTTGAGCCAAATCACCCGCCGCGCGCGCTCGTGAAATTCTTTCAGCACTTTATGCCCAGGGTCGCCGAAATTCGACCGCGCATCACCCAAAACCATGAGCGTCGTCCGATGGTCGACCTTATCAAGCACCGCTTCGGCAAGATCTTGCATGGCTTGTCCATAATCAGTGGAGCCGCCGCCATAGGCGCGCAGAGCCTGTTCCATTACCTCATCAACATCGCCGTCGCGCATCATATCGGAAATCTCGCCAGCGCGATTGGAGAACACAAAACTGCGCGTGCGCGGCATGACTTCGTCGAGACTATATAAAAACATTAAAAAGAAGCGCGACACCGCCGCGACCGAACCGGACACATCGCACAAAACGATTAATTTTGGCCGCTCCACTTTGGTGCGCCGCCATGCCAAATTAAACAAAGCACCATCGAAAGACAGATTGCGCCGCAAGGTCTGGCGCACATCCAACATGCCGCGTTGGGCTTTTCTCCGCCGCCGAGAGTGGCGTGAAGCCAGACGTTTGGCCAATTTGCGAATTAAATTGCGCATAATAGCCATATCACTTCGGTCGAGATTACTCAGACGAATACGGCTTAACGCCTCCTCGCGTAGCAAGCGGCCAGCGTTTTTCGTCCGCATGGCAATTTGGCGTTCGACGAAATCGTGAATATCGTCAAATAATTGCGCCCGCCCCTGTTTCAATTTTTCAGCCCGCTCACTATCCCCGCCCTCACGCGCTTGGCGGATCGACTCGTCCAAACCTTCCAGCCCCATGGCTTCAATAATACGGCGGCTAAACATGCCTTGCTGGGTAAACAGCCGCGCCTCTTGCACACCGGCAGCACTGGCCGCTTCGGCCATGGCGGTTTGCAAAGCGGCTTGATCATTGGTTTCGATCATTTGCGTCAAACTGGCGGGCGGGCCGTCAGCGGCTGCGCCATCGCCACCGCCAGCAGGCAGCCCCTGTTGGTCAAGCGGCTCATCATCGCCAGACTGGTCTTCACCCGCCTCTGGATTGGCGTCTGCGTCGTCTGAGGCTTGGTCATTTTCTTCGGATGATTGTTCGGCTTGCGGCGGCTGCTCGCGAGGCGGCACGAAATAGCTCTCGAAACATTCGTCAAAGGCAAATTTTTCGGCTTCGGTTTTGGCAAGGCTGTGCGACAAGGCATGTTTCAAAAGCCCGCGGTCTTGCACACCAATCGCTTCAATAACCGCCACTGCATCAATCGCCTCGGCAGGCGAGACGCGAACATCAGCGGCGCGAAGAATACGGATGAAGTCTGCTATCACCGCCAGCTCCGCATCTAGCGCGCTGTTGCGCTTTCGGTTTCACGCAAAATCCGCGTCACTTCAGATTCGACATTATCAATATCGGATTTGAATTTAAGCAAAACATTCAATGTATTGCGCACAAAGTCGGCATCGAGAACTTTCATATTAAGCAGCACAATGGCGCGCGCCCAATCAATGGTTTCGCTGACCGCTGGTGGCTTTTTCAAATCCAACTGGCGGATGGCTTGCACGAAATCAACGATATGCGCCCGCAGTGTCGTGTCGAGTTCCGGCACACGGGCCTGCAAAATCGCATTCTCGCGTGGCGCATCTGGAAAGGCGATATATAAATGCAAACACCGACGCTTCAATGCGTCGCCGATTTCACGCGTATTATTTGACGTCAAAAACACCAATGGTGGTTTCTTGGCTTTGATGGTGCCTAATTCTGGAATTGAGATTTGATAATCCGACAAGATTTCCAGCAAAAAGGCTTCAAACTCATCGTCTGATTTATCAATCTCATCAATCAGCAGCACCACGCCGTCATCGGCCCGCAGGGCTTGCAGCAATGGACGGGTTTGCAGAAATTGTTCGGAGAAAAACACATCTTCGAAATCATTCAAACGGCCCATCGACTCGTCCAATGTATTGGCGCCCTGCATTAAGT
>JAYOCI010000094.1:1736-6272 GCA_038105345.1 Rhodobiaceae bacterium | reverse complement strand
CATTGGCAAAATGCCGAAGTGCAAGTCCGCGTTCATGCGCAATCAGCGCATATTGCGCAAGGTGTTGACGCCGATGGCGGCAATAAAGACGAGGGCGCCGGTGACCAAGGCATTATGTTTGGTTATGCGTGCCGCGAGACCGAACAATTAATGCCAGCACCAATCGCCTATTCGCACCAGATTTTGGCCGATATGGCGGCGGCTCGCCATAGTGGCGCGGTGCAGGGTTTTGGCCCAGATAGCAAAAGCCAAGTATCTTTGCGTTATGAAAATGGTGTGCCGGTTGGCGCCACGTCAGTTGTGGTTTCAACCCAGCATGATGAAGGCCTGTCGCAATCAGATGTGCGCGAAATGGTGCGCCCATTTGTTGAAAATGTTTTGCCTGAGGGCTGGATGTGTCCGGAAGAGGCGTTTTACGTCAACCCAACAGGCACATTTGTCATTGGCGGGCCAGATGGTGACGCCGGCCTCACCGGACGCAAAATTATTGTCGACACTTATGGTGGCGCGGCGCCGCATGGTGGCGGTGCTTTTTCTGGCAAAGACCCAACCAAGGTTGATCGCTCGGCCGCTTATGCGTCGCGCTATTTGGCGAAAAATGTTGTGTCAGCCGGTTTGGCTGACCGCTGCACCATTCAATTGTCTTACGCGATTGGTGTGTCACAACCGCTGTCGATTTTGGTCGACACGCATGGCACTGGATCGGTTGAGGAAGCGGCGCTTGAGAGAGTGCTCGGCGAAGTGATGGATCTTAGCCCGCGTGGTATTCGCCAAGCTTTGCAGTTGAACCGGCCAATCTATGCGCGCACTGCCGCTTATGGCCATTTTGGACGCACGCCTGATGCTGATGGTGGGTTCTCTTGGGAACGGACAGATCTGGCTGAGGCGATTAAAGCCGCGCTTTAATCCATGGGCCAAATGGAAAACCGGCGTTTTATCTATGGCCGGCGCCAGGGTCATCGTCTGCATCCGCGCCAAGCCAAGCTGGTCGACAATCTTTTGCCGACCCTGCGATTTGATTTAGCGCAAGCCAAGACTTTGGATAAATCTTTCGACCGCCCACGGCAAAAATACGCGCTTGAGATTGGTTTTGGCGGCGGCGAACATTTAGCCGCCCGCGCCCAAGCCAACTCCGATACGGGCTATATTGGGTGCGAGCCATTTATTAATGGTGTGGCCAAATTATTGCTGTCGATCAGCGAAGACGGCATGGATAATATTCGCATTCATGATGATGATGCCCGCGATGTGCTGGATGCGCTGCCCGATGGCGGTCTTGATGTTGTCTATTTATTATATCCCGACCCATGGCATAAATTGCGCCACAATAAGCGGCGCTTTATCAGCCAGAAGAATTTGCATGAGATTTTCCGTGTTCTGCGCCCCGGCGGCGAATTTTTGGTTGCCAGCGATATTGATGATTATCTGGCTTGGACACTCACTCATGTGAAACGCCATGGCGGGTTTTCTTGGACAGCGAGGCGCGCCGATGATTGGTTGCAAGCGCCAGATGCTTGGCCCGGCACGCGCTATGAGGCCAAAGCCATTGCCGCGGGTCGCCAGCCGGGCTATTTGCAGTTTGAACGCCGCGCCGCGGTTCAAGCCGGTTGTTTATAGGCTGATCAAACAATACTTGCCCAAATTGTGAAAAACGCTATAGTGCGACGCATTGGTGCTACTTTGTCAAAGTGGGATGCTCGAAAGAGCCCCGCTTTTTTTAGTGCCGAAACGTAATTGGCGGCCCACGCTGGTGTGGCCTTCGAGGATTGATATGGAAGATTTTGCGCATTTATTGGCGCCGGGGCCGGCACGGCCTTTGCTGAACATTATTCAGCCTGTGGTCGAAGACGCAGGGTTCCATTTGGTGCGCATTCGCATCACCGGCGAAGGCACGACAATGATTATGCAGGTGATGGCTGATGATGATGAAGGCGATCTGCGGATTGAAGATTGCGAAACCATCAGCCGTAGCCTCTCGGCGGTATTGGATGTCGAAAATCCGATTTCCGCCGCTTATTCGCTGGAGGTCTCATCGCCAGGTGCAGGCCGTCCGCTGACCCGCCCGATTGATTTCGAGCGCTGGGCTGGGCAGGAAGCCAAAATTGAGCTTCTCCATGCGATTGAAGGCCAGCGCCGTTTTCGCGGTGTGGTTGAAGGATTTGAAGACGGCGAAGCGCGCCTTGAGGTTACCCTCAAAGGCTTTGAGACGCCGCAGATTTTGGGGTTTCAGTTGACCGATGTCGCTGATGCCCGTCTGGTGCCCGATGATGCCGCTTTTGAGGCGTCTTTGAAGGCCAGCAAAGGCAAGAAACCAACGAAGTGAAAGTAAGTTAACGTCCGCCGATTTATTCGGCATATATAACCCGCCCTCGGGGCAGCCATAGGCAGGAGATCATAATGGCCACAGGTATTAGTGCAAATAAACTCGAATTGCTGCAAATCGCAGATGCCGTCGCGCGCGAAAAAGGCATTGAAGTTGAGATTGTTTTGGCGGCAATGGCTGACGCAATCCAGAAAGCGGCGAAAGCACGCTATGGTGCAGAAAATGATATTCGTGTCGACATTAACCCAAAAACTGGCGAAACACGTTTGTTGCGCGCCGTTCAAGTGGTCGAATTGGTCGAAAATGACGACACAGAAGTGTCGCTTGCCGTTGCCCAGCGCGAAAATCCGGAAGCGCAGATTGGTGATGAGATTATTGACGAACTACCGCCGGTTGAATTTGGCCGCATTGCCACGCAAGCCGCGAAACAAGTCATCGTGCAACGTGTGCGCGAAGCTGAACGCGAGCAGCAATATGAAGAATTCAAAGACCGCGTCGGTGAAATTATCAATGGCGTTGTGAAACGTGTTGAATATGGCAATGTGGTGCTGGATTTGGGTCGCGGGGAAGCGGTTGTGCGCCGCGATAATCTGATTCCACGTGAGGTCTTCCGTCCGGGTGATCGTATTCGCGCTTATATTCGTGACGTGCGTCGCGAACAGCGCGGCCCGCAAATTATTCTATCGCGGACAGACCCAGCCTTTATGGCCAAATTATTCATGCAAGAAGTGCCGGAAGTCTATGATGGGGTGATTGAAATCCGTTCCGTCGCTCGTGACCCAGGCTGTCGTGCTAAAATTGGTGTGATTTCAAATGACCCGGGCATTGATCCCGTCGGTGCCTGCGTTGGTATGCGCGGCAGCCGCGTGCAAGCCGTGGTCAATGAGCTGCAAGGCGAGAAGGTTGACATTATTCCGTGGTCGCCAGATGCGGCTGCTTTTATCGTCAACGCACTGGCGCCAGCCGAAGTTTCAAAAGTTGTGTTGGATGAAGATGTGCAACGTATTGAAGTTGTCGTGCCAGATGAGCAATTGAGCTTGGCGATTGGCCGTCGTGGTCAGAATGTGCGCTTGGCGTCACAATTGACCGGCTGGGACATTGATATCATGACGGAAGCGCAGGAAAGCGAGCGTCGTCAGGCTGAATTTAGCGAGCGTTCGCAATTATTTATGGATGCGCTTGATGTTGATGAGATGATTGCCCAATTGCTGGCCTCAGAAGGTTTTGCGACTGTCGAAGAAGTGGCTTATGTGCCGCTTGAGGAGATCACTTATATCGAAGGCTTTGACGATGACACGGCCGACGAGATTCAAAACCGTGCCCGCGATCATTTGGATCGTGAAAATGCTGCGCTTGATGCGCAACGCAAAGAAATGGGCGTGGCCGATGATTTGGCTGAAGTCGAAGGCCTGACACCAGCGATGTTGGTGCGTTTGGGTGAAAATGATATTAAAACATTGGAAGATTTCGCCGGTTGCGTAACCGATGATTTGACCGGTTGGTTCGAAACGGTAGACCGTAAACGTGTGCGCCAAGATGGCATTCTCGACGGGTTCGACATAACCGCTGATGAAGCAGAGGCGATTATTATGCAGTCTCGCGTGAAAGTCGGTTGGGTCACACAAGAAGAATTGGACGCGCAAGCGGCCGAGCAACAAGCAGCGCTTTTGGCGGAAGAAGAAGCCGAAGCCGTTGCTGAGGTGCCCGCAGTTTAGGGCAGCGTGACGCAATGCAGCAGACATGCCGGATTACCGGACAACAGGCCGATGAGGCGGAGATGCTGCGATTTGTTATTTCGCCAGATGGGGTGGTAACGCCCGATTTGGCGGGAAAACTACCCGGTGACGGGTTTTGGGTCATCAGCCAATATCAGGCGGTGGCGCAATTAAAAGAACAGGCTGATTTGTCAGTGCCGGATGATTTGGCAGCGCAAGTGGCGGTTCTTTTAGAAAAGCGGGTTTTGTCTCTATTGGGATTAGCCCGCAAAGCAGGACGAATTGTGTTAGGGTTCACGAAAGTGGATGCGGCACTTAAAAACCGTCGGGTGGCCATGCTGTTGGCGGCTTCTGACGGGGCTGAAAATGGGCGCAAACAAATTGCTGCCCGCGCCGATGCCCGCCACTTGGTGGTATTAGAGGCGTTTTCAGTGGAACAATTGTGCTTGGCTTTTGGCGGCACAAATGTGATACACGCAGCGGTTACCGATGCAGATT
>JAYOCI010000094.1:0-1726 GCA_038105345.1 Rhodobiaceae bacterium | reverse complement strand
TTTTGTGGCTTTTGTGGAGTCGCAAAATGGGGGTAACAGGAGTGAAAGCGAATGAGTGATACAGATAAAGGTGATGATAGCGAAGGCGCTGGCCAACGCGGCAAGACCCTGAGCCTTAAACGAACTGTTGAATCTGGCCAAGTGCGCCAGAGCTTTTCGCATGGCCGCAGTAAATCTGTGCTGGTTGAAAAACGCCGTAAGCGCATGATCAAGCCGGGCGCCTCGCCAGAAGAACAAGCAACACCAGAAGAAGCCGTCGCTACCCCAGCCGCAACGCCAGCTGCTGCACCGGCCGAGACTAAAATTCCAGACGGTTTGTCAAAAGCCGAACATGATAAGCGCATGGCCGCTGTCGCCGATGCCAAAGTGCGCGCCGTTGAAGAAGCCAAACAGGCCGAGATTGAGGCCCAAAGACGGGCCGAAGAAGAGGCGCGTCTGGCAGAAGAACGCGCTGTGCAAGAGGCCGAGGAAGCGCGTCGCGCGGAAGCCCTTGCCCGCGAGAAAAAGAAGGCTGAAAAAGCCAGCGTCGCTGATGTTGGCGTGGCCGCCAGCCCAGCCGCACCGCGTCGCGAAGAAGCCAAAGAGCGTCCCGAAGCGGCCAAACGGCCACCCGATCGTCGGGCTGGTGAGCGCCGCCGTCGGGCCGGTAAACTGACCATTAATGATGCGCTGAACGATGAAGAACGTATGCGTTCAATGGCGTCTATTAGACGCCGTCGTGAACGCGAGAGACGCCAAACGTCGTCAATGGACAATGCTGAAAAAGTATCACGTGTCGTGCAATTGCCGGAAACCATTACCATTCAGGAATTGGCCAATCGCATGGCGGAGCGCGCCGTTAGTGTTATCAAAGTCTTGATGCAACAAGGCATGATGCTGAAGATGAATGATGTGATTGATGCCGATACAGCGCAAATTGTCGCCGAGGAATTTGGTCACACTGTGCGTCGGGTGTCTGAAAGCGATGTCGAAATCGGCGTGGTCGGCGACGATGACGGGGATGATGAAAAAACCCCACGTGCGCCTGTTGTGACCGTTATGGGCCACGTTGACCATGGTAAAACATCTCTGCTCGACGCGCTGCGTCAGGCCAAAGTGGCTGATGGTGAAGCCGGTGGCATTACCCAGCATATTGGTGCCTATCAGACGACAACTAAAAACGGCGATGTGATTGCCTTTATTGATACACCAGGTCACGCCGCCTTTACCGCCATGCGGGCACGCGGTGCGCGGGTTACCGATATTGTGATTTTGGTCGTGGCTGCCGATGATGGGGTGATGCCGCAAACCATTGAAGCCATTAATCATGCCAAGGCCGCCGAAGCGCCAATGATTGTCGCGATTAACAAAATGGATAAGCCGGAAGCCGATCCCAATCGGGTGAAAAATGATCTGCTGCAGCATGAAATCATTTCCGAGGAAATGGGCGGTGATACGCAAATGATCGAAGTATCGGCGCAAACCGGTGCTGGCCTCGACGATTTATTGGAAGCGGTGGCTTTGCAGGCCGAGTTAATGGAACTGAAAGCCAATGCCGATCGCGAAGCTGAAGGCGTGGTTATTGAGGCCAAGCTGGACAAAGGACGCGGGCCAGTGGCAACGGTTCTTGTGCAGCGCGGCACATTGCGGGTTGGCGATATATTTGTTGTCGGCAGTGAGTCCGGTCGCGTGCGCGCTTTGGTCAATGACCGTGGGGAGCAAATTAAAGAAGCTGGCCCTTCTATGC
>JAYOCI010000093.1:5500-6375 GCA_038105345.1 Rhodobiaceae bacterium | reverse complement strand
TGAAAATCACCATTGTATTCGAGCGGGCAATAGAGCCTGTTAGCTTACGCAGAGCTTGGCTCATTAACCGCGCTTGCAAACCTGGCAAACTATCGCCCATATCGCCTTCCAATTCGGCGCGCGGCGTCAAAGCAGCCACTGAGTCGACGACCAAAACATCAACCGCGCCTGAGCGCACCAATGTATCGGCGATTTCGAGCGCTTGCTCACCATTATCCGGCTGCGAGATCAGCAGCTCCTCAATATTCACACCAAGCTTGCGGGCATAGGCAGGATCCAAAGCGTGTTCAGCATCAATAAATCCACAAATGCCACCGGTCTTTTGTGCTTCGGCAACTGTGTGCAAGGCCAAAGTCGTCTTACCGGAACTTTCAGGGCCGTAAATTTCAATCACCCGACCGCGCGGCAAGCCGCCAATCCCGAGAGCAATATCCAAGCCAATCGAGCCGGTCGACACCGATTCAATCTCAATAACATTCTCCGGATCACCCAGTTTCATCACTGAGCCTTTGCCGTAATTCTTCTCGATTTGAGAAAGAGCCGCCTCAAGCGCCTTTTTCTTTTCTTCACTCTTTTCCATTAGGTCCACCACGTTTTCAGCCATAAGGTTCTCCTTGGTTATTTCATAGCCGCGAAGGCGCTTCAATGGATGATTATGTTCCTATTTTGTTCTATTTGTCCAGAATAATTTTAATGCTTTGAAAACGCTTGATAATTCAACCGCAATACAAGAGTGGATAAGTTTTTTTTGGCACTTATGTCAGGCGGCAGCGAGAGAATCGCCAAGCCCGAAAAGACAGACTCACAAAGCCGTTAGCAATCAATCGTCGCGATAAACCCGCTCGCGTTTTTCATGCCGCTCTTGCGCTTCGATT
>JAYOCI010000093.1:5062-5490 GCA_038105345.1 Rhodobiaceae bacterium | reverse complement strand
GTTTGAGACTGATGGGATCGCCCGTCTCGTCGCAAAAACCATAGGTTTTATCTTCGATACGGCGCAGGGCGGCGTCGATTTTATTGATCAGCTTGCGATGGCGATCGCGGGTACGCAATTCCAAAGTCTTTTCAGACTCAGATGCGGCGCGGTCAGCGTCATCAGGATGTTGGGTGCTTTCATTTTGTAAGCCAATAACGGTTTCTCGCGTCCCTTTAATCAGGTCGTCTTTCCAATCCTGCAGCTTGCGGCGAAAATATTCGCGCTGGCGCGCATTCATAAATGGTTCGTCATCCGACGGCACATAATCTTTTGGAATTCGCGTAGCCATATTATGGTAATCTCACTTTGAATTTCTTTATTAAATTGGATATGCCCACACAGCTTTGTTCTGTGCGCGCTTTAATTACCCAATTCGTAAGTCTAAA
>JAYOCI010000093.1:0-5052 GCA_038105345.1 Rhodobiaceae bacterium | reverse complement strand
CATGCTTTATTTACATAATATTTTGTCAAATCACAGCCCCCCGCCAAGCGGCATTAATCAGAGCCCGTGATAAACCGCTTTCAATTGCCATTTTCTGAATTTAAGAGCCTGAATTTCAGAGTTTGAATTTCAGACTTGCGGAACAGCCGCCTTGCGCTTAGTGTTTTCCGCCATATGAGAGCTTTACTTAGAATACAAGTCAGATAGGAAAATTTATGTCACAGAAGTTTGAAGGCACTGAAAATTATATTGCCACGGAAGACCTGCGGGTTGCGGTTAATGCCGCCCTCACCTTGCAGCGCCCCCTTTTAATTAAAGGTGAGCCAGGCACAGGTAAAACCGTTTTGGCCGAAGAAGTGTCCAAAGCACTGGATATGGAACTCATCACTTGGCACGTCAAATCAACCACCAAAGCCCAACAAGGCTTGTATGAATATGACGCCATCACCCGCTTGCGCGATAGCCAATTAGGCGATGAGCGCGTTAAAGACGTGAAAAATTACATTAATAAAGGCAAACTTTGGGAAGCCTTTGAAAAGAAAAAACGCGTTGTTCTGCTGATCGACGAAATCGATAAAGCCGATATTGAATTTCCAAATGACTTGCTGCAAGAGCTCGATCGTATGGAGTTTTATGTCTATGAGACCGGCGAAACCATTAAGGCGGTTGAGCGGCCTTTGGTTATCATCACGTCAAATAATGAGAAAGAACTGCCAGATGCGTTTCTACGCCGCTGCTTCTTCCACTATATTTCATTCCCAGATGCCGACACAATGAACCAAATCATCAATGTGCATTATCCAGACATTAAAGATCGTTTGGTGCGCAATGCGCTGGCGTCTTTTTATGAAGTGCGCGAAGTGCCGGGACTGAAAAAGAAACCATCAACATCTGAATTGCTTGATTGGTTGAAACTTTTGATGAATGAGGACATTGACCCTGAAACCTTGCGCGAGCAAGATGCCGGTAAGTTGATTCCGCCGCTGCATGGTGCGTTGATTAAAAATGAGCAGGATGTTCATTTGTTTGAACGTCTCGCCTTCCTCGCCCGCCGCGAGCGCAATTAGATATAAACCGGAGGCTTTGCCCCATGTTCGTTAATTTTTTCCATGAGCTGAAAGCACATAATGTGCCCGTGTCTTTGCGCGAGTATTTATCGCTGCTCGAGGCCCTCGATAATGACGTCATCGGCAATCAGGTAGAAGATTTTTATTATCTGTCGAAAGCCGCTTTAGTCAAAGACGAGCGCAATCTCGATAAATTCGATCGGGTGTTTGGCGAAGTGTTCAAAGGGCTGGAAAGCCTCGGCGAAGGCGATATTGCTGAAATTCCGGAAGAATGGCTGCGCTCAATGACCTAAAAATTTCTGACCTAAGAAGAAAAGCAAGAATTTGAAGCTCTGGGCGGCTGGTAAAAAATTATGGAGGAGTTGAAAAAACGCCTCGAAGAACAAAAAGAGCGCCATGAGGGTGGCAATAAATGGATTGGCACGGGCGGCACATCGCCATTTGGTGCTGATGGCTTCAACCCTGAGGGCGTGCGCATTGGTCAGAAAGAAGGCCGCCAAGGCAAAGCGGTGAAAGTCTGGGATAAGCGCGAATATAAAAACCTCGACGATAGTGTCGAATTGGGCACGCGTAATATTAAGGTCGCCCTTCGCCGTCTGCGCAAATTCGCCCGTGACGGAGAAGCCGATGTTCTGGATATTGACGACACTATTAAATCGACCGCCCATGCCGGCTATCTCGACATTAAAATGATTGCCGAACGGCGCAATAAGGTCAAAGTTCTGGTGTTTTTTGACATTGGCGGCTCCATGGATGGCCATATTCGACTGTGCGAAGAATTATTCTCGGCCGCGCGTACTGAGTTTAAAAACATGGAATATTTCTATTTCCACAACTGCCTCTATGAAGGCTTGTGGAAAGACAACCGCCGACGTCACACGGAAAAAATGCCAACATGGGATGTGCTGCATACTTTCCCATCAGATTATAAAGTCATTTTTGTCGGCGACGCATCAATGAGCCCATATGAAATCACCTATGAAGGTGGTTCGGTCGAACATTGGAATGACGAAGCCGGTGCGACATGGCTGCAACGTGTGACCGAAGTCTACGAAAATTGCGTGTGGCTGAACCCTGTGGCGGAACGCTATTGGGAACACACAGCATCGACGCAAATTATAAAGCAGATTTTCTCCGACCGCATGTATCCGCTGACCCTTGAGGGGCTAGACAGCGCCATGCGCGAATTATCCCGCAGCTAAATTCGGCTTTATTCCGATTTAAGTGAGACTGGCGCAGAAACGCGCAATGCGCTGACACGCCTCAGAGAGATTTTCGTCCGACGTGGCATAGGAAATCCGGAAAAACGGCGATAGGCCAAAAGCCGCGCCATGCACAACAGCGACGCCTTCCGCCTCTAGCAATTCAGTTGCAAAGGCTTCATCGCTATCAATCACATTGCCATTGGGAGCCGTTTTGCCAATACAACCGGCGCAAGATGGATAGACGTAAAACGCGCCTTCCGGCTTGATGCACTCAATGCCCTCAGCTTGATTGAGGAGATCGACCACCATATCGCGCCGCCGTTTGAAAGCCATGTTGTTTTCGGCAATGAAATCTTGCGGGCCATTGAGCGCTTCGACCGCCGCCCATTGGCTGATTGAGGTTGGGTTTGAGGTTGATTGCGACTGAATTTTGGTCATCGCTTTGATCAACTCAAGCGGCCCAGCGCAATAACCAATCCGCCACCCCGTCATGCAATAGGCTTTTGAGACACCATTCATGGTCAGTGTGCGATCATATAATTTTGGTTCAACCTGCGCCGGCGTCGCAAAGCGAAAATCATCATATGTCAAATGCTCATACATATCATCGGTCAGCACCCAGACATGGGGATATTTCACCAGCACATCAGTGAGTTTTTTCAGCTCTTCAGCCGAATAAGCCGCGCCTGATGGATTAGATGGCGAATTGAAAATAAACCATTTGGTTTTTTCATTAATCGCCGCTTCCAAATCCTCTGGCTGCAATTTGAAGGCGTCCTCAACACGGGTTTCAATGCTCACGGGCGTGCCGCCGGCCAAATTCACAATATCGGGATAGCTCACCCAATAAGGCGCTGGAATAATAACTTCATCACCCGGGTTTAGCGTTGCCATCATGGCATCATAAATTACCGGCTTACCGCCTGGGGCAACAAAACACTGGGCTGGCTCATAGTCCAAGCCATTATCGCGTTTGAATTTTTCACAAATGGCTTTTTTCAGTTCATCAATGCCAGTGACAGCCGTGTATTTGGTTTCGCCGCGCTGGATCGCCTCAATGGCTGCCTGTTTGATATTATCTGGCGTATCAAAATCCGGCTCACCGGCGCCAAGTCCAATAACGTCGCGACCCGCTGCACGTAATTGGCGCGCTTTATCTGATACGGCAATCGTCGCCGAAGGCTGAACCCGAGATAGGCTCGAAGCAAGAAAACTTGTCATGATGACACTCCATTTGGATTAATCGCACGCAAGATAGGCTTTCCCTCAAGCGAAAACAAGGCGCAATTAACCTTTAATTCACCAGATTTTACTAATTTAATCGCAAGTAATAATAAAAAGGTTTTCGCATGCATCAGTATTTGGAACACATCAGCTATTGGGCCTTAACGGCCAGCCCCATAGATCTGCTCATTTTAAAGCTGGCCTATTGTGCCGCCGCAGGGCTTTCATTTTATATGCTATTTGCCATCACTGTCGCCATTGATACAGCGCGCCAACCGCAAAGCAGACAAGAGAAAAAATGAAGCGGTGACTTTTTGTCCGACCAAACTATATTTAGCTTATGTCGGAGAAACAAAAAAGTCTTACAGGTCGCAAAGAGCTCGCACCGGTTCCTGAACCGGGCATGAGCGAAGGCCAGCTCATTGACTTTGTGCCGCATCGGCCGCAAAGACCGGAAAAAACCGAGGGCGGCATTGCTTTCAAATTCGTCTCTGATTTTCAGCCAGCTGGCGATCAGCCGCAAGCCATTGAAGAGTTAATCGCTGGCATTAACGACGACGAGCGCGACCAAGTTCTACTTGGCGTCACTGGCTCGGGCAAAACCTACACAATGGCGCAAGTGATTAATCGTTTGCAGCGGCCAGCCCTGATTTTGGCGCCAAATAAAACCCTAGCAGCGCAGCTTTATGGCGAGTTCAAAGGGTTTTTCCCAGATAATGCGGTCGAATATTTCGTGTCTTATTATGATTATTATCAACCCGAAGCCTATGTGCCGCGCACTGATACTTATATTGAAAAAGAAAGCAATATTAACGAGCAAATCGACCGCATGCGCCACTCGGCGACGCGGGCGTTGCTCGAGCGCGATGATGTGATTATCGTCGCCTCCGTGTCGTGCATTTACGGTATTGGTTCGGTCGAGAGCTATTCCAATATGACACTTGAGCTGAGTAAGGGCGGCGAAATCACCCGCAGTCAATTACTGGCTGATTTGGTGGCTTTACAATATCAACGCAATGATATGGCATTTGCCCGTGGCGATTTTCGCGTGCGCGGCGACACGATTGATATTTTTCCCGCTCACTATGAAGACCGCGCTTGGCGCATTGAATTATTCGGTGATGAGATCGACAGCCTGACCGAATTTGATCCGCTGACTGGACAGAAGACAGGCGATATGGAAATCGTGCGGATTTATGCCAATTCGCATTATGTGACGCCGCGCCCGACTTTAAAGCAAGCCATGGTGCATATTGAAAATGAGCTGAAAACCCGTATTGAAGAATTTGAGGCGGCCGGTCGATTATTGGAAGCGCAACGGATTGAACAACGCACACAATTTGATTTGGAAATGCTCGATGCGACCGGCTCATGTGCCGGCATTGAAAATTACTCACGTTATTTAACCGGCCGCAAATCAGGTGAGCCGCCGCCCACATTGTTTGAATATTTGCCCGATAATGCGCTGGTGTTTACCGATGAAAGCCACGTCACTGTGCCGCAAATTGGCGGCATGTTTCGCGGTGACTTTAAGCGCAAATCAACCTTGGCGGAAT
>JAYOCI010000092.1:2562-6434 GCA_038105345.1 Rhodobiaceae bacterium | reverse complement strand
AACATCTAGATTTTCATTGGTGAGGCTCTGGTAAAGCTGTTCGCACATAGCATCCGTCGCCTCATCGCCAGGTTTAAGATTGATCAGACCAATATGAAATGGCGCCACCGCCCATGGCCATATAATGCCCTCGTCATCATGGCAGGCCTCAATAATGCCGCCAACAAGCCGCGAAACACCAATGCCATATGAACCCATGTGAACCGGCACATCTTTGCCATCGGGGCCAGCAACCAATGCCTTCATGGCGCTGGAATATTTCGTACCAAAATAGAAAATATGCCCCACTTCAATGCCGCGCGCCGTCAGACGCTTGTCTTCTGGCACATCAGCCTCAAATTTTGCCGCATCATGCATTTCGTCACTGCGCGCATAATGCTGCGTATAGCCGTCAATTATCGGCGTTAAATCGCCCGTGTAATCAGCTTCCGGCACTGGTTGATTGAGCACGTCGGAATGACAGAATACTTCGCTCTCGCCGGTTTCGGCCAGAATGATGAACTCATGGCTCAAATCGCCGCCGATTGGCCCGGTATTGGCCGCCACCGGAATGGCCTGCAAACCCATACGCTTAAAACTGCGCAAATAAGACACAAACACTTGCTGATAGGCGCGCCGTGCGCTGGCTTCATCAATGTCGAAACTATAGCCGTCTTTCATTAAAAATTCGCGGCCACGCATCACCCCAAAGCGCGGGCGAATCTCGTCACGGAACTTCCACTGAATATGATAGAGATTGCGCGGCAATTCTTTATAGCTGCGCACATTATCGCGGAAAATTTGAGTGATCAGCTCTTCATTGGTTGGCCCATAGAGCAGGTCGCGGTCATGGCGATCGGTGATGCGCAACATTTCTTTGCCATAATCATCATAGCGCCCTGACTCGCGCCAAATTTCAGCCGGCTGCAGGGTCGGCATTAACATTTCAAGCGCCCCCGCTAAGGCTTGTTCTTCACGAACAATGGCAGCGATTTTATTGAGCACGCGGAGCCCCAAAGGCAACCAGCTATAAATGCCCGCAGAACTTTGCCGCACCATGCCAGCACGCAACATAAGCCGATGAGAGGCAATTTGGGCTTCAGCAGGGTTTTCTTTCAAAACCGGCAGGAAATAATTGCTTAAACGCATGAATTTAACCCTTTTAACGAATCTTCCCTTAAGTCTTAACATGTCGCCAAGAAGGCGCAAGCAAACTTCACCAGCGCGCATTATTTTCGTGACATCGGCCAGATTATTTTCTAATTTTACAGAGTGGATAGGAATTTAATTCCTAGGTTTTGGGAGGAGCCTCCCGATGAGCTTTGCTCTCGGGGCACATAATAGCGGAGCTTTGGCTCCGCTATTTTTTTGCCTCATACATTATTTTTCTAAATCCAGTGACGCTTTACCCAGCTAGGATTTCAGTGTCGGCAAGAATGGTATGTCCATATTGACCAAAAGATCTGAGGTCAAAACATAATATAGCGCGCCATAAAGAAGCAGCGCGATGAGCGTTGTCCATAATAGTTTTTTGCCAATACGCGGCTGAACCGGAGCGCTGGCCGTTGTGCCGGGAACAATATTGCCGGCATCATCTTGCGACACCACACCAAATGGCAGCACCATGAATAGCGTTAAAAACCAAACAATGCCGTAAATCGCACATCCAAAAACGAAACTAATTTCAATCATTGACGCTTCTCCTATGGCTAAAATTTATTATACGCGGACAAAACTAACAACCACTGTTGGCTTTTTGCCCCAGCGCCGCGCCATTTCGCGCCGGATGCCATTGCGTATCGAGACTGACGCTTTCTCGGGCGTTAACCGCCCATTCGATGGAATCACCCGCTCGACCGCATCCAAAGCCCAATCGGCCAAACGCACAGTGCCGTCGTCTTCCGGTATGCCGACCAATTCGACAGTTGGTGCACCAGCTAAGCGATCGGCTGCATCCACTGGCAGGGCGACAAATACCGCACCATTGTAAGACAGGTTTCGTCGTTCGCGCACTGGCAGGGCTTTATTGTCGAGAATAACCGTTCCATCAATATAAAACCGGCCATGCGGCACCACATCAATGACCTCGGCCGGCTCGGGCCAAAGACGCAACATATCGCCATTGTGAATACGCACAGGCTCGGGCACTTGCAATTGCTTGGCCAGCTCCGCATGGGCCAATAAATGGCGATGCTCACCATGCACCGGAACCGCAATGCGCGGCCGCGCCCATTGATACATATCCTTCAGCTCATCAATACACGGATGGCCGGAGACGTGAATATCCTTGCCATTGGGCACAATGATTTCGACATCCAAAGCGGCCAGCTGATTTTGCATTGTCATGATTTCCGCTTCATTGCCGGGGATCATTTTCGATGAGAAAATTACTTTATCGCCCGCCTCCAAGCTCAAATGCGGATGCGTGCCCGAGGCCATGCGCCCCAAGGCCGCGCGGCTTTCGCCCTGACTGCCAGTGCAGCAAATCAATAATTTTTCTGGCGGCAAATAGCCAGCATCAGCCTCTTCAACCAATTCCGGAAATTGCGTTAAATAACCCGTCTTGCGCGCCGCCTGATAGCTTTTATGCATGCCACGACCAGCCAGACACAAATGCCGATCGCTGCTAACAGCGGCTTGCGCAATACTGGTAAGGCGCGCCACATTGGAGGCAAATGTGGTGATCACCACCCGCCCACTGCTGCCTTTAACTTCATCTAATAAAGCCGCCCCAACATCGGCCTCAGAGCCTGAACGCCCGGGGTTGAGCACATTGGTGCTATCGCAAATAATCGCATCAATCCCCTCATCGCCGAAGGCCGATAAGCGGGCTTCCTCGGTCAAGCGACCGATTACTGGATCGGGATCAATTTTCCAATCGCCCGTGTGCAAAATTCGCGCCGCGCCACAGCGAATGGCCAAAGCGCTTGGCTCGGCGATGGAATGGGTCAGGCAAATATAATCAATCTCAAAAGGCCCAATAGAGACATGGGCGTCAGTGTCGATAATGTGCAGGGGCACAACGTCGAGCAAACCGACCTCGGCTAATTTTCCTTTGACCAATTCAGCGGTAAATGGCGTCGCATAGACCGGACATTTCAGCCGTGGCCATAAATGCGCCAAAGCGCCAATATGGTCTTCATGGCCATGCGTCAATAAAATGGCGTGCAGCGATTTGGCGTGGCCCTCAATAAAGCTAATGTCTGGCGTAATCAGGTCAATGCCGGGATCATTGGCCTTGCCAAAAGTAACCCCCAAATCGACCATAATCCAATCGCGCTTGCCCTTTTTGCCATAGCCATAGAGATTGCAATTCATGCCAATTTCGCCAGTGCCACCCAAAGGCAAAAACACCAAATCACTGTTCTGTTTACTCATATGTTAACCCCGGGAAAAAACACATCAGCCGCTGAAATCACCTGACGCGCGCCATCTTCAGTGCGCAGAATAAGCGCTCCATTGGCGTCGATATCTTCGAAAATACCATGCAATTCTTGCGCTTCTAATCGCGCCGTAATTGGCTGGCCAAAATTTTGCGCCACTTGCCGCCAACGCGCCAAAATCGACGCAAAACCCGCTGCCTGCCATTGTTGGTAAAATTTCTCAAAGGCCGCCGCTAAAATATATAGGGCGTGTAGATTATCCGGCGCCGTGCCGCCCATCGCCTCAATACTACTGGCCGGATAAGGCGTATCTTCGGGGAACTGTTTCAGATTCAAGCCAAGCCCAATGGCCACCCAATCCAGCTGACCCGCTCTCATCGACGCCGACTCCAATAAAATGCCAGAAATTTTCGCCCCGTTAATCAGCACATCATTGGGCCATTTCAGACGCACATTGGTGGCGTCGCCCAGCAATTCGGCGACCGTTTCATGTAAGGCCAGACCAGCGAC
>JAYOCI010000092.1:0-2552 GCA_038105345.1 Rhodobiaceae bacterium | reverse complement strand
GCCCAGCCTGATCGGCGGCCAGGGAAACCGGCAAATAAAGGGTGGTCATGAGATTGCCAGTTGGTGAGTCCCAATGACGCCCGCGACGACCGCGGCCTGCTGTTTGTTGATCGGCCAAAATCCAATGCGGTGTCCGCACGCCATCCCGCGCCATACGCAACGCCTGCTCATTAGTGCTGTCGACGGAGGACAGATGAAGAAGCTCATAAGGTTTGGGAAGTTGATTTACCAAATTATGGCCGGCTTATTAGACCGGTCACCGTATCAGTGCCCGCCCCATTCAATAAGGCAGATGCCGCAATATTAGACAACTCAATGAGCGGTGCTGGGTAGACGAAAAACACAAGCGCAAACCCTGCCATCACACCAGCCAGAACGCCTAATTCGCGGGCCATAGGTTCATAATTGTCATCACTTGGCGCGTCGATATACATGATTTTGACAATCCGCAAATAATAATAAGCGCCGACAACACTCGACAAAACCCCGAGAATACTCAAGCCATAAAGACCAGCGTCAATAGCAGCGCGGAAGACGAATAATTTTCCGAAAAACCCAGCCATCGGCGGAATACCTGCCAATGAGAACATCATAATCGCCAGACAGGCGGCCATGAACGGGCGGGTTTGGCTGAGGCCAGCCAGATTATCAATATGTTCCACCATACCGCCCTCGCGGCGCATCGACAAAATGCAGGCGAATGTGCCCAAGGTCATAATGGCGTAAAGCGTCATATATAAAACAACGCCCGACACGCCGTCTTGTGAACCAGCGGCAAATCCGACCAGAGCAAACCCCATATGACCGATTGAAGAATAGGCCATCAGACGCTTGATGTTTCGTTGACCAATGGCAGCGAAAGCGCCGAGCATCATGCTGGCAAAAGAAACGAAAACAATGATTTGTTGCCACGCAATAATCGCATCTGGGAAGGCGGTGAGCAGAACACGCAAGAAGATTGCCATGCCTGCCAATTTCGGCGCGGCGGCAAAGAATGCGGTGACAGCCGTTGGTGCCCCCTCATAAACATCAGGTGTCCACATATGGAACGGCACAGCCGAAATCTTAAATGCAAGTCCGGCAATCAAAAACACCAGACCAATGGTCATGGCAATCGGTAATTGACCATCAACGGGTTGGAAAGCCTTGGCGATTTCAGCAAATTCAGTAGAACCGGCAAAGCCATATATCAGCGACGCGCCATATAGCAACATGCCTGAGGATAGCGCCCCAAGCACAAAATATTTCAAACCAGCCTCGGTCGAGCGCAGGCTATCGCGATTAATCGCGGCCACCACATAAAGCGCTAAGCTTTGCAGTTCAATGCCCATATAGAGGGCGATCAAATCATTGGCAGAAATCATCATGCCCATGCCCGTTGCGGCGAGAACCAGCAACACGCTGAACTCAAAACGCGCCAATTTTTCGCGCGCCATGAAATCACGCGACATTAAAATGGCAATCGCCGTGGCCACAAAGGTCAGCGCCTTCATTAAAGACGCAAAACCATCGACCACGAAGGCCCCATTAAATGCCGTGGCATAGCCATTTTGGCTTTGGCCAAGCGATAGCAATGTGGCGATCAGCAATAGGAAAATGGCGCCGAAATCAACCGCGCGGGTGACGTCTTTTGATGAAAAAGCGCCTACCATTAATAGCCCCATAGCGCCTAAAAACAGCACTAACTCAGGAAGAATAAGTCCGATATCGTTAATCATGCTGGTCTCCTATTCCCCTGACAGGCCAGAATAATGCGCGGCCAGCGCTTCTTGATAATTAACCACCAATGCCTCAACCGAGCTTGCTGTCACATCCAGAATTGGCATTGGCCAAACACCGAATAAAATCGTGGCTAGAACGAGCGGCGCAATAATGAAAATCTCGCGGCGGTTCATGTCACTAATTTGCTCAAGGCCCTCATGTTCAATGCGGCCAAGGGTGACGCGGCGGTATAAGGAAAGCGCGTAAACGGCAGAAAAAATAACCCCGCTGGCGGCAAATAAAGCCGTCCATGTGCTGACTTGGAAAGCGCCAATAATGGTCAAAAATTCACCAACAAAACCAGATGTGCCAGGCAGGCCGACATTGGCCATAGTGAACAGTAAGAACACGGCTGCATAAATCGGCATGCGATTTACCAGCCCACCATAGGCGGCAATCTCGCGCGTATGCATGCGGTCATAAATCACCCCGACGCATAAAAACAGCGCGCCAGAAATCCAACCATGCGACAGCATTTGGAACACCGCCCCCTGCACGCCTTGCATGGTCATGGTAAACAGACCCATGGTCACAAAACCCATATGGGCAACAGATGAGTATGCGATGAGTTTTTTCATATCCTCTTGCGCAAAGGCCACCAGTGAGGTGTAGACAATGGCAATGGCACTCAATGTAAAGACCACCGGCGCGAACATATCAGAGGCGACGGGGAACATTGGGAGAGAGAACCGCAAGAAACCATAGCCGCCCATTTTAAGCAGCACGCCAGCCAAAATTACGGAGCCAGCCGTCGGCGCTTCAACATGGGCATCGGGCAACCATGTATGCAC
>JAYOCI010000091.1:0-6528 GCA_038105345.1 Rhodobiaceae bacterium | reverse complement strand
ATGAAACTTATGAGATTGAGCGCATTGCGCGTGTTGCCGGTGATTTGGCGATGAAACGCGGCAAGCGTTTGGCCTCGTCTGAAAAACGCAATGTTATGGAATCCGGCCTATTGTGGAACGAAGAAGTGACGCGGATTATTTCCTCAGAGTTTCCAGAAATCGCCCTCGAACATGTGCTGGCCGATAATTGCGCCATGCAGCTGGTGCGCAATCCGAAACAATATGATGTTTTGGTGACCGATAATTTGTTTGGCGATATTTTGTCCGATATTGCCGCCATGTTGACCGGCTCGCTAGGCATGTTGCCGTCTGCTTCTTTGGGCGCACCAGATGCGGCCACCGGACGGGCGAAAGCGCTTTACGAGCCAGTCCACGGCTCGGCTCCAGATATTGCCGGTCAAGGCTTGGCCAATCCGATTGCTTCCATCCTCTCCTTTGCTATGGCATTGCGTTACACATTTGATCGTGGCGCTGATGCTGACTTATTGGAAGGTGCGGTCACCCGTGTGCTCGATCAAGGTCTGCGCACGGCCGATATTATGCAAGCCGGTATGACCCAGACCGGCACAAGCGGCATGGGCGACGCCATTTTGGCGGCGCTTGATAGCGCGGAGGCTTAAATGTCATATGTTGTAGCAGTGGTTGGTGCGACCGGTAATGTCGGGCGCGAAATGTTGAATATTTTGAGCGAGCGTAACTTCCCCGTATCGCGGGTTGATGTGTTGGCGTCACGGCGCAGTCAAGGTCGTGAGGTGAGTTTTGGCGACAAGACGCTGAAAATTCAGGCACTGGAATTTTATGATTTCGCTAAGGCTGATATTGCGCTTTTTGCTTGCGGTTCAGGCCCAACGAAAACCTATGCCCCGAAAGCCGCTGAAGCTGGCTGTGTGGTGATTGATAATTCATCGCTTTATCGTATGGAAAAAGACGTGCCGTTGATTGTGCCTGAGGTCAATCCGGATGATATCGCTGGCTATAGCAAGCGCAATATTATCGCCAATCCAAATTGCTCAACCGCGCAATTGGTTGTCGCTCTCAAGCCATTGCATGATATCAGCCCTATTCGCCGCATTGTTGTGTCGACATATCAGTCTGTCTCTGGGGCTGGCAATGAGGCCATGGATGAATTATTCACGCAAACGCGCGCAGTTTTCGTCAATGATGAGCTAAAGCGCGAAAATTTCACCAAACAAATCGCTTTTAATATCATTCCGCATATTGGTGATTTTAATAAAGATGGCGGCACGACTGAAGAGCAGAAAATGGTCGATGAGACCCATAAAATGCTCGACCCAAATATTGCCGTAACCGTGACATGCGTGCGCGTACCGGTTTTTGTCGGCCACTCGGAAGCGGTGAATATTGAATTTGCTAAACCCCTGTCGGTCGCTGCAGCGCGCAGCGCTTTAGAAGCGGCACCAGGTCTGTTGGTGGTCGATCGACGCGAAGATGGTGGCTATGTCACGCCGATTGAATGTGTCGGTGAATATGAGACATTTGTTTCGCGTCTGCGGCAAGACAGCAGTGTGGAAAACGGCCTGAACATGTGGGTGGTGTCAGATAATCTGCGCAAAGGAGCGGCTTTGAACGCTGTTCAAATCGCCGAATTGCTGATTGAAAAACACCTTACCAAAAGCCGTATCAGCTAGTTTTTTGCGCCACCACTAAGGTTTCTTGCAAAGCCGGTTGAGCCAGCGTCAGCGGCCCATGCGGCAGGGTTTGGGTTTCCATATTGGCATTGGCAATGGCCGACAATGTGGCGGCGGCAATGCCCAGCGCCTTGGTCTCACCCGATAGACGCAAAGCCAGATAGAGGGCTGAAAATAAATCACCCATACCATGTGGCGCGCGCGGCGCTTTGGCGGTTTCACAACGTGCGGTTTCATGGCTGACGGCCAGTGTCGCAATGCGACCTTCAGGGGCTGGCGCTGAGGTGACAGCCACATGCGGCACATTCAAACGGCGCGCCGCATGCACTGTATCTTCGGTCGATGTCAAAGCCGTGCCACCGGTCAAATATTGCAATTCAAAAAGATTAGGTGTGGCGATATCGGCCAAGGGCAAGAGTGAATTGGCCAAGCCTTGCGCCACTGTCTCAGGCAGATAGAGATTATCATTGTCGCCGCAGATGGGGTCGCAGCAATAAACCACCTCATCATTTTTGGCTTTCAGCGTGGTCACGATTTTGGCGACGGCGGCGATATGTTCAGGCGAGGGTAAATAACCGCTGACAATCGCACCAACCCGATCCAGCGCACCGGCCCGCAGCAGCCAATCAAAAATGCTTAGAATTTCATCGGCTGGCACAACCCGCCCTACTGGCTGACCCATTTCGGGAAAAGCCGCAGGATGCGCGGCCAGCAGTGTGGTTTGCAGGGTGATGGTTTCAAAACCTAAAAGCCGAAACCCCGGCATCATGGCTTTCAGCCCTACTTGACCGCTTACAACTTGGCTGGAAATTACTAATACGCTGGCTTTGCGAACCATCTTGCCCTCTACATGAAAACCTTTAAGTTGAAGCTGAGTTTACACTGGAGTTCGATAATGAACGAGCAAAACAATCAACAAACTAGTGGTTTTGTTGCGATGCGCCCACGACGCAGCGCCCTTTATATGCCTGGCGCCAATGCGCGAGCGCTTGAAAAAGCCCGCAATCTCGACGCTGATTGCCTATTGCTTGACCTTGAAGATGCGGTGGCGCCCGATGCCAAGGCGGAAGCCCGCCAGCAAATTTGTCAGGCACTGATGCAAGGCGGTTACGGCCAGCGCGAGCTGGTGGTGCGAATCAATGCCCTCAGTACGCCTTGGGGCGGTGATGATTTGGCGGCCCTGCAACAACTCGAACCAGCGGCGCGCCCGCACGCTATTTTGGCGCCGAAAGTTTCCGACAGTGAAGAAATTTACGCCCTCAGCCAAGCCCTGCCTGATGGCGTAGATTTGTGGATTATGATTGAAACACCAGCAGCGATTTTCAACCTGCAAGCCTTGGCGGCGTGCGCGCGCGACAGCAAATTACGTTGTTTTGTCATGGGCACAAATGATTTGGCCAAAGATATGCAGGCCAATCTGGTGGCGGGTCGCGAACCGCTGATCACCGCTTTGTCGATGGCGCTTATGGCGGCGCGCCAATATGGCTTAGTCATCTTAGATGGGGTGTTTAACGATATTGCCGATGAGGCAGGCTTGCGCCGCGAATGTCAGCAAGGGGCGGATATGGGGTTTGACGGTAAGACGCTGATTCATCCAAGCCAATTAGCCGTTTGCAATGATGTATTTGCGCCGTCAGCTGAAGAAATTGCGCAGGCCCGAGATATTGTAGCGGCCTTTGCGGCGCCGGAAAATGCCGGTGTCGGCGTGTTGAAAGTAAATGGGAAAATGACCGAATTGCTGCACCGTGATATTGCTGCGCGCACTTTGGCCATTGCCGAGGCGATTGACGCGCGCCACGAGGAAGCGTGATGAGTGACGGACGGTTTTTTGAAGATTTCACGCTTGGCGAGGAGATTTTTCACGCCACGCCGCGCAGTCTTACGGACGGCGATGCAGCGCTTTATCAAGCGCTTTACGGCGGCCGCCATTTACTGACCAGTAGCCGTCCACATGCGGTGGCTTGCGGTTATCATGACCGGCCCTTGGATGATTGGTTGGTGTTTCATATTATTTTTGGCAAAAGCGTGCCCGATATTTCGCGCCATGCGATTGCCAATCTTGGCTATGCCGAGGGGCGGTTTCATCGGCCGGTCTATGCTGGCGACACGCTGAGCGCGCGTTCACAAGTTATTGGTCTGCGCGAGAACAGCAATGGCAAGAGCGGCATTGTGATGGTGCGCACCACGGGTGTGAACCAGCGCGATGAGATTATTCTGACCTATGTGCGCTGGGTGATGGTGCGTAAAAACAAGCTCGAACACGCCGCCCCCAAACCCATCATGCCGGAACTGGCTGACTGCGTGGCGGCTGATGATCTGCTTTTACCAGAGGCGGATTTTTCCCATTGGGATTGTCAGGCCAGCGGTAGCGATAAGCTGTTTGATGATTATGCGGTCGGCGATCGCCTGCACCATGGCGGCGGTGTGACCTTGGAAGAGGCCGAACATATGATGGCGACGCGGCTGTATCAAAATACCGCGCAAGTGCATTTTGATGCCCATGCCCAAAGCCAGACAAGTTTCGGCAAACGCCTGATCTATGGCGGGCATATTATTTCCCATGCCCGCGCCCTGAGCTTCAATGGCTTGCCAAATGCCATTGGTGTGGCGGCGTTGAATGGCGGCACCCATGCGGCTCCGGCTTTTGCCGACGACACGATTTATGGGTGGAGCGAAATTATTGACAAAGCTAGTTTCGAGGCGCGCCCCGATATTGGTGCGCTGCGGCTGCGCCATTGGGTCAGTAAAAACACCGATGCACAGGTTCAACCTGGCTATTTGGCTGATGGCACGCGCGATCCGTCGGTGATTTTGGAGCTTGATTGCTGGCTCTGGATGCCGCGCCGAGCCAGCTAGAGCTTGCGTTGAGCGTGCGGCAGCCTGTCGCGATGAAAGTTTTCAATTACATTGGCCAAATTGACTGCTTACGGCTATGTTAGGCGATGTCATCCGGCTTATCAGGAGAGCTCATGTCCGATCAGGTAGAAACACACAAACACGCACGGCCTTTATCGCCGCACATTCAAATTTATCGGTGGACGCTCACCATGGTTCTATCGATTTTGCACCGCGCGACAGGCGTGGCACTCTATGCCGGCACTGTCTTGTTAGCCGGCTGGCTTTTGGCGGCTGCTTCGGGTGAACAAGCCTATGCGCTTGTGCAATCTATTTCGACGGCTTGGTATGGTCGTTTGGTTTTATTCGGTTATAGCTGGGCGCTGTTTCATCATATGTTTGGTGGCTTGCGGCATTTCATCTGGGACACGGGCCGCGGTTTTGACCTGCGCCACGTCGAGACAATCGCGCGGGTGACGGCCTTTATGCCATTGGTTTTGACAATCCTTGTCTGGGTTCTGGCCTATTCTTATCTTGGAGCTTTCTAATGAGTGATATGCGTACTCCATTATCGCGCGCGCGCGGGCTTGGCTCAGCTAAAAAGGGCACTCATCATTTCTGGATGCAGCGCGTGACTGCATTGGCAAATATTCCACTCACATTGTTTTTGGTTGGTGCGCTTGTGGTCCATGCGGGCGCAGATTATGCGACCATGACAGCGTTTCTTGGTAACCCGCTGGTCGGCGTTGTGATGCTTTTGCTGATTGTTTCAGCGATTTATCATATGCGCTTAGGTTTGCAAGTTGTCATCGAAGACTACATTCATGGGGAAGCATCCAAACTTTTGGCCTTGATTGCCAATAATTTTTTCGCCCTGACCATTGGTGTGGCCTGTTGTGTGGCCGTGCTGAAACTGGTTACAGCTCAGTAAATTAGGAGCCTGATATGAGTAGTTATGAATTTAATGACCACCAATTTGATGTTGTCGTAGTTGGTGCCGGTGGCTCTGGCTTGCGGGCAGCCCTTGGGTGCGCAGAGCGCGGTTTGAAAACTGCCTGTATTTCAAAAGTTTTCCCAACCCGTTCGCATACAGTCGCCGCACAAGGCGGCATTTCTGCTGCACTTGGCAATATGGGCGATGATGACTGGCGTTGGCATATGTATGACACAGTGAAAGGCTCAGATTGGCTCGGCGACCAAGATGCTATTGAATATTTGTGCCGCAATGCCCCTGAGGCCGTTTACGAGCTTGACCATTTTGGCGTGCCGTTTTCGCGCACTGAAGAAGGCAAAATTTACCAGCGCCCATTTGGCGGCATGACAACGAATTTTGGTGAAGGCATTGCCCAGCGCACTTGCGCGGCAGCTGACCGTACCGGTCACGCCATTTTGCACACGCTATATGGTCAATCATTGCGCTATGAAACCGAGTTTTTCATCGAATATTTCGCGCTTGATTTGATTATGGATGAAGACCGCTGTGTCGGTGTCACGGCCATGGATATGGCAACTGGCACATTGCATCGTTTCCAAGCCAAACAGGTGATTATCGCCACGGGTGGTTATGGCCGTGCTTATTTCTCAGCCACGTCAGCCCATACTTGCACCGGCGATGGGTCGGCCATGGTGGCGCGGGCTGGCTTGCCGCTTCAGGATATGGAGTTTGTTCAGTTTCACCCGACAGGCATTTATGGCGCTGGCTGTTTGATTACCGAAGGCTCGCGCGGCGAGGGCGGTATTTTGATCAATTCCGAGGGCGAACGCTTTATGGAACGTTATGCGCCATCAGCCAAGGATTTGGCGTCACGCGATGTGGTGTCACGTTCGATGACCATTGAAATTCGCGAAGGTCGCGGTGTTGGTGCCAATAAAGACCATATTTACCTACACCTAGATCACCTTGATCCCAATATTCTGGCGGAGCGTCTGCCGGGTATTTCGGAAAGCGCCAAAATTTTTGCGGGCGTCGATGTGACTAAGGAGCCGATTCCGGTGCTGCCGACCGTGCATTATAATATGGGCGGCATTCCGACCAATTATCATG
>JAYOCI010000090.1:2310-6638 GCA_038105345.1 Rhodobiaceae bacterium | reverse complement strand
GCGCAGAATTCTGCGATCCAGATGAGGCGCACACTACTTTCAGAATATCCGAATGTCAAGCCGTAGGACATATTCTAACCCACTGATTTAACGTCATTTTCTCCAGAGGATGCGATTTTGTCGCGGCCATTTTCGGCAAATTGTTCCGCCGTCGACAAATCGACCGATAAAAGTTGGCTGACGCCGCGTTCTTGCATGGTCACGCCGAATAATCTGTCCATCCGCGCCATGGTCAATGCGTGGTGGGTGATAACCAGAAAACGTGTGCCCGTTTGCTCAGAAATTTCTTTCACCAAATTGCAGAAACGCTCAACATTGGCGTCATCCAGCGGCGCATCAACCTCATCCAAGACGCAAATTGGCGATGGATTGGTCAAAAATACCGCAAAAATCATAGCCATGGCCGTTAGCGCTTGCTCGCCGCCCGACAAAAGCGACATAACTTGCGGCTTTTTACCAGGCGGATGAGCAATGATCTCCAAACCAGCTTGCAGAGGGTCGTCGCTCTCGGTCAATTTCAGACTGGCCGAGCCACCGCCAAATAATTGCGTAAACAACCGACCAAAATGGCCATTAACAGTGTCAAAAGCCGCCAAAAGACGTTGACGCCCCTCGCGGTTCAACTGGCCAATGCCATGGCGCAATTTATTAATGGCCGCCGATAAATCGTCACGCTCACTGGTCAGGGTTTCAATTTGAGCCGCCACCTCTGCCGCTTCTTCTTCAGCGCGTAAATTCACCCCACCGAGGTTTTCGCGCTCGCGGCGCAATTTTTCGAGCTTATTTTCCATGCTCTCCACATCAGGGAATGGTTTTTCAACATCATGCCCTGAAACAGCCAAAGCTTGTTGCGGTTCAATCCGCAAGGCTTCACGAATCCGTTGACCGGCCTCATCCAGACGAAGTTTATTGGCCTCAAGCGTGGCTTCCAAACGAGCCTGCGATTCGCGGGCTTGTGAAACCATGGTCTGGGTTTCACGCGCCAATTTATCGGCCTCGGCATTTTTGCTTTCCGCCTCATTCAGCGAATCGGCAGCGATTTGCCGCTTGCCCTCGGCTTCGGTAATCAAATCGATCAGACTATTGCGCTTTTCGGCCAATTGCTCAGGCACGGCTTCAAATTTTGCCAATTCATCAGCATTATTCGTCAACCGGCTTTTCAGCGCTTCGACCTGTGCAGCCGAGGCCTCAAGACGTTGGGTCCATAGTGTTTTATCGGCAGTGACGCGCAGTAAACGCGCATCGCGGGCTTCGCGTTGGCTTTGCAAACCGCGCAGGCTGGCTTGCGCTTCCGCATGGCGGGCGCGCCCGTCATCCAATTTCTCACGCGCCGCTGATACGGCCTGCTCCAAACCAGCGGCATCACCCATGGCTTGCAGATCAGATTGCGCAATAACTTCCAGTTTCGCCACTTCATCAATGTCAGACAATAAGCGCGCTTGCGCCGTCTCCAGCGCATTTAATTTAGCGTTTTGCGTCGCCAAACCGGCCTCGGCTTGCGCCAATTGCTTTTGCGCTGCGCTCAGCTCTTGCTGCAAATTTTGCGCTGTGAGGCGGCAAGCATCTTGCGCTTGAGCGGCGGTTTCAACCGCTAAGCGGGCGGCTTCAACGGCTTCATTTGCCGCGCCAGCCTGGCTTTCAGCAGCATTAATATCACCAACCAATTGCTCTAGCCGGTTGCGTTGCGCCAAGCTTTTGGCGGCCGCTGTCGGCGCGTCGGCTGTCGCGCAATAGCCATCCCAGCGCCATATATCACCTTGTTTCGACACCAGTCGCTGACCTGGCAATAGGGCGCTTTGCAGGCGTGCGCCATCGGCCGCATCAACCAAACCAACTTGTGACAGACTGCGGAGAAGCAAATTCGTGCCCGACACGAATTGCGCCAGTGAATTTACCCCTTGCGGCAATTTTTGTTCCGCCGCTGTGCTGCCAATGGTTTGCCAAAAACTCGGCGCGCCGGTTTCTGACGAGGCTTGCAAGTCATCACCCAGCGCCGCCCCTAAAGCCGCTTCATAGCCATTATCAACGCTGACCTTATCAAGCAAAGCCGGATAATCAGCATCATCATTATTGGCAAATAAGGCGGCCAAAGCATCGCGCTCGCCGACCAGTCTTTCGAGCACAGCGCGCGCTTCGCGGGCTGGGTCGCTGGCCGCTTGCTGTGCGTCGCGGGCGGCACGATAATTTTCCTCCGCCACTGACAAAGCCTCACTGGCGGCTTGATACTGTTTGAGTAAATCTTCCACTTCGCCTTGCCGCGCGACGACATCAAAGTCGGAGGCCATTTCATCTTTAATGTCGACGCAGGCGCCCTCAACTTTATTTTGCTCATCCTGCAAGCGGCGGCGACGCGCTTCATTGCTGGCGATATTTGATTCAAATGCCTGCTGGCGCGCGCGAAACTCAGCCGCTTTGGCATTGGCGTCGTCAAAATTTTGCTGCGCCTCATCGAGCGCTTGGCGCGCGAAATCAACCTGTTCACTGGCTGATTTTTCGGCCGCAGTTTCATCATCAGAAATACTGGCGCGAATGGTTTTTTCTTCCTCATCGAGAGCCGCCAATTGCTGTTCGGCCTCGACCAAAGCGGCCTGTTCGCGGGCCGCATCTTGTTGAACCGTTGCGATTTGCTCCTTCAGACGCGCAATCATTTCTTCGGCGCGACGCATTTCAGCATCCAGCCCCTCTTGCTCCACCGTCAAACGGCGAAGCGCGGCAGCCGCTTCAACTTCTTTGTTACGCAAATCTGGCAAGGCCAATTGGCACTCAATTTGAGCCGTATTGGCGGCACTGGCCAGACCGGTCACTTCTGTAACTTGCTTGCGAATATCGATTAATTCGCTGTCGCTTTTCTCGACCAAATCCTGCGCTTGTTGCCAGCGCAAATGCAAAGCCAGCGCTTCCACTTCACGAATTTGACCCGATATGCCTTTATAGCGGCCAGCTTGGCGGGCCTGCCGCTTGAGCTGGCGCAATTGGGTTTCCAGCGAGGTCAGCGTGTCATCTAATTTTTCCAAATTACTGTCGGCGGCACGCAGGCGCAGCTCGGCTTCATGGCGGCGCGAATGCAGGCCAGAAATACCCGCCGCTTCTTCCAAAATAAGCCGCCGCGCTTCCGGTTTGGCGCTAATCAGCTCACCAATCTGGCCCTGTTTCACCAGAGAATTCGATCGGGCACCCGAGGAGGCATCAGCGAATAAAAGCTGCACATCACGGGCACGCACATCGCGGCCATTAATGCGATAGGCAGAACCGGCATCGCGCTCAATACGGCGGATGACTTCCAGCGTGTCGCCATCATTATATTCAGCCGGCGCGTCGCGGTCTTGATTGCCCAATACCAGCATCACTTCGGCATGATTGCGCGAGCTACGCGCATTCGTGCCGGAGAAAATAACATCCTCCATGCCAGAGCCGCGCATGGATTTATATGACGTCTCGCCCATGACCCAGCGCAAGGCTTCCAACAAATTCGATTTACCGCAACCATTGGGGCCAACAACGCCCGTCATGCCAGGCAGAATATCGAGATCAACCGGATCAACAAAGGACTTGAAACCAGAAAGGCGCAGACGATCGAACTTCATGACTACTGGCCTCTCTTACTGAACCGCATCGGCAGGTAAATAAGGGGTGATCAAAGCGTCAAATTCTTCGATCGGCACATTACCCTCAAGCTTCGACCCATTGATGAAAAATGTCGGCGTCGAGCGCACACCCAATTCATCAGCCGCCGCTTTTTGCATTTCTCTGACGCCGTTTAAAACATTTTCGTCTTTCAAACAGACAACAAAATCACCCTCAGACAGGCCAGCTTGGCGGGCTAGGGATTGAAGATTTTCTATCGGTTTTTCGCTGCTCAGCCACTGCCCTTGACGCTGGAACAGAATATCTAAAAACGCGACACGCTGTTTCGGCGCTACACATTGCGCCAGCATGGCGCCGGCTGTCGCATATGAGTCAAAAGGAAAAGGCCGGAACTGGAAACGCACCAGACCTTTTTCAACGTATTTCTCTTTCAACAAAGGCAATGTTTTCGTGTGAAAAGCGCCGCAATGGCCGCAAGTCAAAGAAGAATATTCAACAATGGTCACCGGCGCATTGTCGTCTCCCAAGACAATCTCACCCAGCGGGTTAGGACGATCAAGCGGGGCCAAATCGCTTTGTTCTGCCGCCGGCGCAATGATTGTCGCCTCACCCTCGCTAATTTCTTGGCTATTTTGTGGCGCCATCACATAGGCAATAATGAGAATAAGTACTGCGACAAGACCGCCGATGATAATTTTATTCTGTTGTGACATCACTTTCTCCTGCAATACGCTAAATCATTG
>JAYOCI010000090.1:0-2300 GCA_038105345.1 Rhodobiaceae bacterium | reverse complement strand
TGAACAGTATAAACCAGCTATCGCCCTTCGCGGGGCGTAAACATTGTCTATCGCCCACGCTTGTGGAAAACTTTTACCCGTCAGCCTTGGCACGACGCGCGATACGCGCGCCCAATCGCGCCAAAGCCTGTTTCAAGCGGCCACTTGGAAGGGCCGTTAGAGCCTTTTCAGCCTCAGCCAGCTCAGCCGCGTCTGGCGCACGATTTTGTTTTTGTGGCGGCGCCAAAGGCAAAGGCCCTTGGATGATTGATAATTTGGCAATCGAGCCAGCCCCATAATGCTGATTGAGACGCTCGATTATCAGCGGCGACATATGCTGCACTTCTAAAGCCATAGCGCCTTCGACGCGAACCAGTAAAACCGCGCCGTCAGTGCCACGTCGACTAATACGCTCAGGACAAGACAAGGCGGCAATATGCTCGCCGACAATATTCGGCCAATGCGCCAGAATATCGATTTCGCGGAACCCCCTCTTGCGCATGGTGGGGGCAATAATTTTGCCCAGCACGGCGCCGACCGACCGGCCTTGAAAGCCGCGCGCCGGCTGCGTCGCCGGAATATCGCGCTTAAATTCAGGTGGTTTGGTAGCCATTTTTGGCGACTTGCTCCCTTGTTAATTTCGGTTAGCATAGCACAATGAGTATGTCGCCTGCATCCGAATTACTGTCTTGGTATGACCAACACGCCCGCATTCTGCCATGGCGTGCCTTGGCTGGCCACAAGCCTGACCCCTATCATGTCTGGCTGTCTGAAATCATGTTACAGCAAACCACTGTAACCACTGTTAAGCCCTATTTCGAAAAATTCCTGCAGCTGTTTCCCACTGTGCACCAACTGGCGGCAGCCCCTGAAACATCGGTGATGGCAGCATGGGCTGGACTGGGTTATTACTCGCGGGCCCGCAATTTACACGCCTGCGCGCGCCAAATCAGCAGCGATTATGGCGGGCAGTTTCCAGACACTGAAGCGGCATTGCAGCTTTTGCCCGGCATTGGGCCATATACGGCGGCAGCCATTGCGGCGATTGCTTTTGATCAGCCAGCGTCTCCCGTCGATGGCAATATTGAGCGCGTTTTATCGCGCCTCAGCGCCGACACGACACCCCTGCCCGCGCTTAAAAAACCTATCAAAGCCTATAATCAAACATTGGTGCCAGCCCAGCGGCCCGGCGATTTTGCTCAAGCCATGATGGATTTAGGGGCAAGTATTTGCACCCCCAAACGCCCTAATTGCGCGGCCTGCCCTTGGCAGCATAGGTGCCAAGCCCATCAGCAAGGCATAGCCGAAAGTCTGCCGCGACGGGCCCCGAAGAAACCCAAACCGGAACGTGTCGGCACAGTGTTTTGGCTAGAAAATCAACGCCATGAGGTATTGATGGCGCGGCGGCCAAATAAAGGCCTATTGGGCGGCATGCTGATGTTCCCCTCGCGTGGCTGGGACCCGCAAAATGACACGCAATTACCAGATCTTTTGCCAGCTAATTGGAGCCGGCTCAGCGATGAAGTGGTGCATGTGTTTACGCATTTTCGCCTGACCTTAAAGGTCGAAGCGCAAACCGCACCGGCTGGCTTTCGCAAACCCGAGGGCTATCAATGGGTGAACCCGCGCGACTTTGCCAATGAGGCCCTGCCCAGCGTTATGCGGAAGATTGCAAGCTTGGTTTTAGCTTAAATTTCGTCGCGGATTTTTTGCCGTAAATTATCAATCGGCACCAGCTGATCGCCATCGGCGACATGCCAGAAAGTCCAACCATTGCAGGCTTGTGCGCCTTGCGCCGCAGCGCCCATTTTATGAATCGAACCGGTCGGGGCATTTTTTTGAGGCCCTAGCTTAACACTGCCATCGGCGCGCACATGAGCTTGATAACGGCGCGCAGGGCCGAATAATTGCGTCCCCGGTTTGACCAAACCGCGTTCCACCAAAGTGCCAAACGGCACGCGCGGTAATTGTTTGGCCGATTGCGTGACCGTCAAACTATCGGCATCTAGAGGTTTAACCCGCCCAATGCGTTGCATGGCCGCTTCGGCATAGTCCGCCTCGGCTTCAATGCCAATAAAATGGCGGCCCAATTGTTTGGCTACAGCGCCAGTCGTGCCTGTGCCAAAAAACGGGTCGAGAACAATGTCTCCCGGATTGCTTGACGACAAAAGCACGCGATGCAACAGGCTCTCGGGCTTTTGCGTCGGATGCAATTTCTGCCCGTCCGTATTTTTGATGCGCTCACCGCCATTGCAAATCGGCAAGGTCCAATCAGAGCGCATTTGCACATCATCATTCAGTGTCTTCATGGCCTGATAATT
>JAYOCI010000089.1:0-6672 GCA_038105345.1 Rhodobiaceae bacterium | reverse complement strand
CCGGCTTTTGAATCGCATAACAATATGCACCGATAAAAGAACACTCTATTTTCTTGATGAGTTGTGCTGAGGTGATTTCGCTAAGATCGAGGAATATGCGTGCTGCTTCGAGATAATGGTCTCTGTTTGTCGTCATAATAATAGCGCTGTCTTTATGATAGAAAAATGTGGTTTGAAAAAACTAACGGTTTTTGTTTTTTGAGCAAGATAGGCATTTTTACACTAATAAAGGTAGCAGTTTTTTTGACCTCGCTTGGCACGGGCGCGGGCGCCATATCGTCAAACCGGGCAAACGCTCCCAAACACCCTTAACCGGCTCGGCTCAATGCGCGCCGCGCTTTTGCACGAAGCGATAAAACCGCATGGCGAGCATTAATAGGACTAGACACGCCGCCGTGCCCAACGTATCGCCGACGATAAAGGTGACCATGAGCCCGATATGCAGCTCACTGGCAATGGCGCTGCCCAATGCCAGCATATTGCCAAGCGTGTTGAAAATGGACGCGATAAAGCCGAAGAAAATAAGACTGCGCCAATGCGATATGGAGAGATTATTGAGGGTCAAATCAATGCGGGTGAAATTGAAAATTTGCAGCGCGATAAAGGCACAAAAACTGCCCGACAAAACCGCCACCATATTGCTCGCCGTATCCTCGCCGACCCAGTAAAACAGGCGATACATCAATAAATGCGCAACCAGTAACGGCACCAACGCTTTTTCGCGATACAGCCATGTTGCCAAAACGCGCACCCCATGCGGCAGAAATACCAGCCCGGCAAAAATGGTAATGTGCGGCAAAAACAGCGATTGCAGCGGCGTGATGACCAGCGCAACCAGAAAAAATGCGGTCATATAGCCGACCACAATCAACAATCCGGGCACGATTGACGCTTTGAGCTTATGACGCATGATCAATACGCAACGGCTTCGGGCTCAGCAATTATTCACTCCACCATCCGTGCGGCAAGCCGATATAATCCTTTGGCCCGCCCGACCGGTAATATGATGGTGCCGTTTTCCAGCAATGCGGCAAGACCGCGGAAAAATGTCGGCGCCGCCAAATCGCTGCATAAAGGGTGGTTTTTAATGGCCGATGAGGCGATGAAAGCGTCATTATCAGTGCCTGCTTGCAACGCGCAAAGGGCCGATAAAATCGCCTTTTTAGCGCGCGACATTTGCTCAAGACCGAGATCCTTCTACATCTCCTGCAACATTAATTTCATTTGTGCATATTGATTTATGAGCGCCATAACAAACTCCGTCGATACTCTATTTAGCCGCTATGGCACAAAATCTCAACCGCTGGCCCGATCCGGCAACCGCACCTCACACGGATAAAAGCGGCGCTTGCGCCCGCGGCACAGCCCATGATACGCCGCCCAAACGGCCGGTCACCGGACAAATGGCCTGCCATTCGTCAAGCCGCATGCCGCCCCCGGTCCAGCCTGCCTCGCCGGGCGCGCGGCGGGCTTTTTCGCGCCAGCCATGCGCCTCAATATCGCGCTCCAGCCCGTCTTCAATATCGGCCATGAGCAAGCACATGCGCCGCGACGGAGCGGCCGCATCAATAAACGGAGCCAACAAATTGGCCGCTTGGCGAAAGCGCCGCGCCGCGAGAGCGATGCGGGCGCGCAAAATGGCTGCTTCTTCATGCCCGCTATGCTTGCCGATAAACCGCCCGACGGCGCGCATGCGCCCGGCCGCCGGTTGGTCGCTATGGCAATCAAGCCAAGCTTCGGCAAGCACTGCATGTGGGGTTTTTTGCCACGCCTGTTTCAATAATTTACGCGCTTGGCGCACATGCCCGCCGCGCGCCAAAAGCCGTGCCGCCAATGCGGTGGCGGGCAATAATCTGGCGTCCAGCGTCGCCGCCTGTTCGGCTTTTTTGACCGCCGCCAATTGCGCCGCCGGATCATTTTCGGCCAGCAGGCTTTGCGCTTCGGCAAGCGCCAAAACAGCGCGCCGCTGTTTGATTTCGCCGCGCGATTTGCCGGCGCGGCCCCATCGGCGAAGCCATTTTTCTGCCGCCGGCCAGTCGCCGATTTGCACCGCCAATGTCATCAGCCCGTCCAGCGCCCACAGCGCTTTGCCGTCAACTTCCAAAACCTGCAAAGCATAAGTGCCGGCCGCCTCGCTGTCATTTTCGGCGCGCGCCAAATAATACAGCCCCTCCAGCCCCAGCGATATTTGTTGACGCCGGTCTGTCGTCAGCGTGCTGCCCCCCAACATGGCGTGATAATTGGCCGCCGCATCATCGCGCCGCCCATCCAACAGGGCCGCTTGCGCCGCCATCAGCAGCGGCAAAGCTTGGTGCGGCATTTTTTTGCGCGCCAAACGGGTCGCCTCATCGGCCGCTAGCGCATCGCCGCGCGCCAAGGCCATCAGCCCGCCGGCCAAAGCCGACTCGCCCTCTTTGCGGTTTTTTTCGCGCCGCGCGCGCCGCAGCTGGTCGGGCATATGCCACAGCCAATGGCCGGCCGCCATTGTCAAAAGCGCGACCAGCACCAAGGCCAAGACGGCGCCCAATAAAACCGTTAATTGCATATCGACCATATGGCCGGGCAAGGCGATGGATACGCTGCCCGGCAGATTGGCGATAAAGGCCACCAGGCTGGTCAATAAAAGCACTGAGGCAAGGGTCAGCAAAAACTTCATCATGGTCGCGCTCCGGACATATAATCATCGCGCAAAGCGGCCAGCATGGGCGATAATTCCGCCGCCGCGCGCGTATCATCATAGAGCAATTGCAAGCTCGCCATGTCGGGATGGTTGACGCTGCGGTCGCTTTCCATGCGGCGCAATAAAGCGCTCATGCGCCATGCCGCTTCATCATGGCGCCCGCGCTCAAGCGCCTTGGCAATCATCGCAATATCCCCCTCAGCCGTGGCCAGTGGGGCGACGCGCACCGTCACCAAACCGGCGGCGCGGGTGCGCAGCCAATCCAGCATGGCGCGATAAAAACCATTATCGACGGCGCGTGTGCGCATGGCGTCGGGCGCACCGGCATTGGCGACCCATAACTCAAACCGCATCAGCAAAGCCGGTCGGGTCGGAATGCCGCTATCGGCATAAAGCGCCAATAAAGTCCACTCAGAGCGCCTCAGCACCCGCGCCAAATCGCCCGCTTCCAATAAATCATTATAAGCCGCGCCATTATCCAGGCGCAGCAGCAAATCGCCCAAAGCGGCGCGCGCCAATAAATCATTTTGCGCCGCACCTTGTGCCTCAAGCACGTCTTTGGCCTGTTGCGCGGCATTGCGCGCCATTAAGAGGGCGGCATATTTTTCCTGCAATTCGTCATATTGCGCTTGCAGTCGGGTCATGGCCGCATCATTTGGGGCCGCGCCGGGGACGCTATCGGTTTCTTTATCCCCTGTCGCCTGTGCCGCTATCGCTGGCCCCGCATCGCTGTCAACCGGCACCGGCGCGCTTGATGTCAGCCCTTGCAAGGGGGTGTTTGAGACCGCCATATCACCGCTGGGGGCGGCGCTTGCCGGGGTCGATGCGTCAGCATGGTCTCGATTATCAATCGCGGTTTTTTCGCTAAACCAAAAGCCGTCAAATTGCGGCACGTCCATATGCCGCGCCTGCCATATGCCATAACCAGTAACGGCCAGCGCCGTGCCGACCAAAGCAAGCAGCATTAATCGATAAAGCAAGGCGCCAAGCAGATTTCTGCCGCCCGAATAAACGGCGGCAAAAAAGCCCGATAATGGTGTTGCGACAAAGCGTGCCGCCAAAGCGCGCCAACCGCCCTCATCGTCAATCAGCGGCGGCATACGCAAATGCGCACCGGCGCGCGCTGTGGCATCATCATCCTTATTGGGTGGAATGATTTCCGCCTGTTTTTTGGCTCTTTGTTTGCCCTTGGGTTTGGCTCCGGCCGACATGAGAAAATTATGCGTCTATTCGGGCAATTTGGCAATCAAACCGCCAACAGGCCAAGCAAGGCGGCGGCATCGGCCTCGGCCGGCGCGCGCGCCGCAAAACCCGCTTCAATCAGCGCGTCGGCAATCGGTTGCGACAGGCAATAGGCGGTCGGGCGCGGCGCCTGATGCGGCGGTAAAGCGTCATATAGTGCCAAAAATATCGCAGCCGAGCGCTGCGAATATAGCAGTACGGCGTCAATCGGCGCGTCGCCATCGCACAAAGCGGCGCACGCCGCATCGGTGAACGCCTTGGCCGCGGCGGCGTTATAAAGCACGGCGCGTTGCGCCGGTACCGCTTTTTCATCGAGCAAAGCGGCCAAATCACCGGCGCGGTCGCGACCGGCAATGTGCAAAACCGGCAAGGCCGCCGCATGATGCGCGGCAATCAGGGCGGCCAAAGCGGTGACCTCACCGGTCGCTTGATGAATGGTGGCAAAACCGGCCGCTTGTGCCGCGGCGGCGGTTTGCGCGCCGACCGCAAAAACCGGCAATTGGCGCCATGCCGCCACCTCATCGGCGCGTGTGCCCTGGGCCTGCCATTGCGCCCGTAAGGCGCGTACGCCATTGGCGCTGGTAAACGCCAACGCGCCATGCGCATCGACCGGCGGCATCGGTGCTTGGGTTTCCAATTCAATATTGATTAATGGCGACACCACCACATCATGCCCCTGCCCGGCCAATAGCTCGGCCAATGGCACGGCATCGGCCGGCGGACGGGTCAGCAAAAGGCGCATTAGCGACCGACCAAATGCGGCGCCGTGCGGCGCAATTCTCGGCCCGCCGCTTGCCCTGCTTGCGCCGCCTCATCGCGGCTGCATGCGATGCGGATTTCCTCCATATCGCTGCCGTCTTCCGCCAATAAGCGCCCATGCATAGTTAAACCGTCATTCGTGATGGTCGCCAATGCGGCAATCGGGGTGCGGCACGAGCCGTCCAGCGCCTGCAAAAAAGCCCGCTCAGCCGTCACACAGGCTTGCGTCGCCGCGCAATTGAGCGGGGCCAAAAGTGCCAATGTCGCCGCATCATCGGCGCGGCACTGCACCGCCAGAGCACCCTGCCCGGCGGCCGGCAAGATAATCTCACTGTCCAATTCAACCGCCCCCGCGGGCACCATATCGAGACGCGCCAAGCCGGCGGCGGCCAATAAGGTCGCATCCATGTCTGAGCCGTTGAGCTTCTCCAATCGCGACCCAATATTGCCGCGCAAGAGAGATATTTTGACATCGGGACGGGCCCGCAAAAGCTGCGCTTGGCGGCGCAGAGAAGCGGTGCCGATATGCGCGCCTTGCGGCAAATCGGCGAGTTGGCGGGCCGACAAACCATCACGCAAAATGAGCATATCGGCGGCATTGGCGCGCGGCAAAATGGCCCCCAAAGTCAGGCCGTCAGCATTTTCGGTCGGTAAATCTTTTAACGAATGAACCGCCAAATCCAACGCGCCGGCGCGCAAACCGCTTTCCAATTCTTCCGTGAACAGGCCCTTGCCGCCCAATTCGGATAATTTTTCATCGAGCGCGCGGTCACCTTTGGTGGTGATTTTGTCGACGGCAATGGCCGCTGCATCGAGCTGATGGGCTGTGCGCAAAGCGTCAGCCACCATAGCGGTTTGACGCACAGCCAAAGGTGATGCACGCGTGCCGATCGTCAAAGGCTTTATTTTACTCATTATATGGCCTTGTCCTTGCGCCCGTTTCCCACTCATTTATATATGGGCAAGCACTCTTAGCAAGGAAAGCCATGGCGGAAAACACAATATATGTGCTGGGTCTGGAAACCAGCTGCGACGAAACCGCCGCCGCCATTGTTGAAATGCCGGTCGGCGAAGGCCGCGTCATCGGCGCCGGGCGTATTTTGGCCAATCAAATATTGAGCCAGATAGAAACCCATGCGCCATATGGCGGTGTCGTGCCCGAATTGGCGGCGCGCGCCCATCTCAGCCATCTCGACCGGCTCATCGCCGCCGCTTTTGCGGAGGCTGACTGCGCGCTGGACGATATGGATGCGATAGCCGCCACCGCCGGACCGGGGCTGATTGGCGGGGTGCTGATCGGCCTGACCACCGGCAAGGCTTTGGCGCTGGCGGCGCAAAAACCGTTTATCGGCATTAATCATTTGGAAGGCCATGCGCTGTCAGCGCGGCTCACCGAGCCGGTTGAATTTCCCTATTTGCTTTTGCTGGTGTCGGGCGGCCATTGCCAATTGCTGGCCGTTAACGGGCTCGATGATTATACGCTTTTGGGCCAGACTTTGGACGATGCGGTCGGTGAAGCTTATGACAAGGCGGCCAAGTTGATGTCGCTGGGCTATCCTGGTGGGCCGGAAATTGAAAAGCGCGCACGCAACGGCAATCGCCAAGCGCATGATTTGCCCCGCCCACTGGTCAGCGACAAAAATCCGTCATGCGATTTTTCTTTTTCCGGTTTGAAAACTGCGCTGCGCCAAGCGGCGGAAAAAGCCGCGCCGCTTGATGACGCCAAAGTGGCCGATTTGGCCGCGTCATTCGAAGCGGCGGTCGGCGACTGTCTGGTCGCGCAAACCGGCCATGCCATGCGCCGCTTCCGCCAAATCAATAGCCAAGTCAATAACCAAGTCAATGGCCGCACCGGCGACACGCTCAGCTTGGTCGTGGCGGGCGGGGTTGCCGCCAATCTTTATTTGCGCCACCGTTTGACGCAAGCGGCGGAAGCTGAAAATTTCACCCTGTTCGTGCCGCCGCCGGCCCTGTGCACCGACAATGCGGCA
>JAYOCI010000005.1:0-32320 GCA_038105345.1 Rhodobiaceae bacterium | reverse complement strand
GCTATCAAGAAATTCTTACCGACCCATCCTATGCAGGGCAGATTGTCACCTTCACTTTTCCGCATATTGGCAATGTCGGCACCAATGATGACGACAGCGAAACCTCAAACATCAGCCAACCACGTAGCGCCGACGGGCTGATTATCCGCGAAGCCATCACCACACCAGCCAATTATCGCGCCGCACAACATTTGGACGCATGGCTGAAACAACGCGGCCTCATCGGCATTTCAGGCGTCGACACGCGCGCCATCACCAGCCATATCCGCGACCATGGCATGTTTAATGCGGTTATCGCCCATGCCCCAGACGGCAATTTTGACGAAGCCGCCATGCAAGCTCAATTAGCCGGTTTTGCGGGCCTCGAAGGGGCTGATTTGGCGGCCCAAGTGTCGAGCCAACAATCCTATGATTGGCAGCAGGGCCGCTGGCAGTGGCAAGACGGGTTTGACGACATCGCCTCTGACGTGCATGTCGTGGCTCTCGACTTTGGTATCAAACGCAATATTTTGCGCTGCTTGTCTGAAGCCGGTTGTCGGGTGACGATTGTCTCGGCCGATAGCACGGCTGAACAAGTATTGGCGCTGCAACCAGATGGCATATTTTTATCCAATGGCCCCGGCGATCCGGCCGCGACCGGCGCTTATGCGGTCAATGAAATCGCCAAATTAGTCGATAGCGGTAAGCCGGTGTTTGGTATTTGCTTGGGCCATCAAATGCTGGCGCGGGCGCTGGGTGCGCAAACCGTGAAGATGAAACAGGGCCATCACGGCGCCAATCATCCGGTGAAAGATATTACCAGCGGCAAAGTCGAAATCACCTCAATGAACCACGGCTTTACTGTCGACCGCGACACGCTTCCCGATAATGTCGAGGAAACTCACGTCAGCCTGTTTGACGGCACGAATTGCGGCATTGCCCTGAAAGGTAAGCCGGTGTTTTCCGTGCAATATCACCCAGAGGCCTCGCCTGGCCCTCAGGATAGTCACTATTTATTCGACCGCTTTGTGGCGGCGATGTCAGCGCAAGGAAACAGCTAATGCCTAAACGCACAGACATTTCGAGCATCATGATTATCGGCGCTGGCCCGATTGTTATCGGTCAAGCCTGCGAATTCGACTATTCCGGCACGCAAGCGTGTAAAGCGCTGCGCGAAGAAGGCTATCGCGTGATTTTGGTCAACTCCAATCCAGCGACGATTATGACGGATCCGGAATTGGCCGATGCAACCTATATCGAGCCAATCACCCCTGATGTGGTGGCGCGGATTGTTGCTAAAGAGCGTCCCGATGCGATTTTGCCGACAATGGGCGGTCAAACCGCTTTGAACACAGCCATCGCCCTGTCCGAAAATGGCACATTGGAAAAATATAATGTGCAGCTGATTGGCGCCGACCTTGAAGCCATTAACAAAGCCGAAGACCGACTATTGTTCCGCCAAGCGATGGATAAAATTGGTCTCGAAAGCCCACGCTCGTCGATTGCCAATACAATGGAAGAAGCGCTTGAAGGGCTTGAAAAAGTTGGCCTGCCGACAATCATTCGTCCGTCTTTCACCATGGGCGGCACGGGTGGCGGTATTGCTTATAATAAAGAAGAATTCATCGCCATTGTTGAGAGCGGTCTCGACGCCTCTCCGGTTACCGAAGTGCTGATTGAAGAAAGCGTTTTGGGTTGGAAAGAATATGAAATGGAAGTGGTGCGCGATAAGGCCGATAATTGCATCATCATTTGCTCGATTGAAAACATCGACCCAATGGGTGTGCATACGGGCGACAGCATCACCGTTGCCCCCGCCCTGACACTGACCGATCGCGAATATCAAATCATGCGCAATGCGTCGATTGCCGTATTGCGTGAAATCGGCGTTGAAACCGGCGGCTCGAATGTTCAATTTGCGGTTAATCCGGCTGATGGGCGTTTGGTTGTTATTGAGATGAATCCACGCGTGTCGCGCTCGTCGGCGCTGGCCTCAAAAGCCACTGGTTTCCCGATTGCTAAAATCGCCGCGAAATTGGCCGTGGGTTATACGCTGGACGAATTGATGAACGACATCACCAGCGTCACACCGGCCAGCTTTGAGCCGACGATTGATTATGTGGTTACAAAAATCCCACGCTTTGCTTTTGAAAAATTCCCCGGTGCCGAACCGCTTTTGTCGACGGCGATGAAATCGGTTGGCGAAGCCATGGCCATTGGCCGCAATTTCCAAGAGAGCTTACAAAAAGCGCTGCGTTCATTGGAAACCGGCCTGACCGGCATTAATCCGCCTGAAAACGCGCCCGATATATCAACCCCTGAAGGGCTGAGCAATATGCGCGCCGCCCTGACGACGCCGACACCCGATCGTTTATTGGTCGCCGCCCACGCCTTGCGCCAAGGCATGAGTGCCGAAGAAATTTGCCAATTATCGCATTTCAACCCTTGGTTCATTGAGCAATTGGGACAGATAATCGACACAGAAAAAAAACTGATCGCCCATGGCCTGCCGGATAATGCCGAAGCCATGCGCGCGGTTAAATCACAAGGCTTTTCTGATGCGCGCATGGGTGAATTATGCGATTTGCCAGAAGCCGATGTGCGCCGCCTGCGCCAGCAGCTCGATGTGCGGCCATATTTCCGCAGCATTGATACTTGCGCGGCTGAATTTAGAGCCAGCACGCCTTATCTTTATTCAAGCTATGACAGCCCCTCGCCATTTGACGGTCAAAATGAAGCCGCCCCATCCAATCGCCGCAAAGCGGTTATTTTGGGCGGTGGGCCGAACCGTATTGGCCAGGGTATTGAGTTTGACTATTGCTGTTGTCACGCCGCCTTTGCGCTCGGCGATGCCGATATCGAAAGCATTATGGTGAACTGCAACCCAGAAACAGTATCGACCGATTATGACACTTCAGACCGTCTGTATTTTGAGCCACTGACCGAAGAAGACGTGTTGGAGCTTTTGAGCTGTGAAATGCAGAACGGCACTTTGCTCGGCGTGATTGTGCAATTTGGCGGGCAAACACCGCTCAAATTATCGCAAGCGCTGGAAAATGCCGGCATTCCAATTTTGGGCACATCGCCCGATGCCATTGATTTGGCCGAAGACCGCGACCGGTTTAAGGATTTGCTTGATCAGCTGAAATTGCGCCAGCCGCCAAATGGTATTGCTCGCAGTGCTGAAGAAGCGCGCGCGATTGCCGCCGATATTGGCTTTCCTGTGGTGATCCGACCATCTTATGTGCTCGGCGGTCGGGCCATGGAAATTGTCAATACTGACGAGCAGCTTGAGCGCTATATGCGCGAGGCGGTGATTGTTTCTGGCACCAGCCCTGTGCTGATTGACGGCTATTTGCGCGATGCCACAGAGCTTGACGTCGATGTGCTGTGCGATGGCGACAATGTTGTCGTGGCTGGTATTCTGGAACATATTGAAGAAGCGGGCGTTCACTCAGGCGATAGCGCCTGTTCCATGCCGCCGCATTCTTTGTCGCAAAGCATGATTGATGAATTGGGTCGTCAAGCCACGGAAATGGCATTGGCGCTCAATGTAAAGGGTCTGATGAATGTGCAATTTGCCGTGCAAGGCGAACAGATTTTCGTCATTGAAGTCAACCCACGCGCCAGCCGCACAGTGCCATTTGTTGCCAAAGTATTGGGCCAACCAATTGCCCGCATTGCCGCGCGTTTAATGGCTGGCGCTAAGCTGAGCGAATTCAATCTGCAAACCCCAGATTATGACCATGTTGCGGTGAAGGAATCTGTTTTCCCATTTGCCCGCTTCCTTGGTGTCGACACGGTTCTTGGCCCAGAAATGCGCTCAACCGGCGAAGTTATGGGACTGGATAAAGATTTTGCCACAGCATTTGCCAAAAGCCAGCTCGGCGGTGGCACTGTATTACCAGCTTCTGGCACAGCCTTTATTTCAGTGCGTGAAAGCGATAAACCGCGCAGTCTAAAAGCGGCGCAGGGTTTGCAAGATATTGGCTTCACCCTGATTGCCACGCGCGGCACAGCCGCCTATCTGGCGGAAAACGGCATTACTGTGACACCGGTGAATAAAGTTATGGAAGGTCGGCCACATATTGTCGACGCCATGAAAAACGGCGAAGTCGACCTCGTGGTCAATACCACCGAAGGTGAGAAATCATTGGCTGATAGTAAATCCATCCGTCGCTCTGCTTTGATGGATAAGATTCCCTATTACACAACCCTTGCTGGTGCCGAAGCTGCTGTCGCCGCCATTGAGGCCCTCAGCCAAGGCGATTTGCAAGTATGTTCGCTGCAGGAGTATGAAAGCAAACGTCGCGCCTAACAAGCGAGCTTGCCTAATTCCTGAAAATTTGAAAGATTATCATTATGAAATTCGCAATCATGGCGATTGCGTGTAAGGGGACTTGTATGGAAACGGTACCAATGACAGCCAGCGGCTATGAAACGCTGAGCGCAGAAATAAAAAAGTTAAAAGGCCCTGACCGCCAACGCATTATTCGCGCCATCGCTGAGGCGCGCGCGCATGGCGATTTGTCGGAGAATGCCGAATATCATGCCGCCAAAGAACAGCAGAGCCACAATGAAGGTCGGGTGATGGAGCTTGAAGATATGCTTAATCGGGCCGAGATTATTGATGTCCTTGCGCTCAGTGGCAATACGGTCAAATTCGGCGCGACTGTTGAATTGGTCGATGAAGACACGGACGTTGAAACGACATATCAGATTGTCGGCGAATATGAAGCCCATGTGGAAGCCGGTAAAATTTCAATCGCCTCGCCGATTGCCCGCGCGCTGATTGGTAAAGAAGTCGGCGATAGCGTCGAGGTCAACACGCCGGGCGGCGGCAAATCCTACGAAATTCTCGGGGTTAAATTTATTTAGATAAATTGATCGGCATGCCCGGCGCATTTTTTGACTGTCGAATGGTCAGAGATGTTCGCACATGCGCCACATTCGGGGCCGAGGTTAATTTTTGCGTCAGAAAATCCTGAAAGCTCGCCAAATCTGAGGCGACGCATTTCAAAATAAAATCAATCTCGCCGTTCAGCATATGGCACTCGCGCACCTCCGGCCAATCATTGACGCGCCTTTCAAAGGCTTGCAAATCGCTTTCAGCTTGGCTGTGCAGACCAACCATGGCAAAAACCGTCACCCCAAAGCCCAACATTTGGCCGTCAACACTGGCGTGATAGCCTTTGATAAAGCCAGCCTTTTCCAATGCTCTGACGCGGCGCAAACAAGGCGGGGCGGAAACACCGACACGCTGCGCCAAATCGACATTGGTAATGCGCCCATCAGCCTGCAATTCGGCGATGATTTTAAGGTCAATACTATCGAGCCGCGACTCTTTCATAGTTTTTTCTGTCCCAAATTAAGCAAACCACGTAATAATAATACCGAAGTTTGAAATATTTTTACAGGAAAAGCCATGCAAATTTGGGCCATCACAGGCGGTAGACGCGGAAATGATGTGCTGGTTGAGGGGGTCGCTGACGCCCTGGGCGGCCAAAGCCGTCTGATTCACGCCCGATTAAACCGTCCCTATGTCTGGCTGGCTCCCTATCGACCGGCTATTTTGGGTGTGTCGCAAGACGGCCAAATCGCGCCGCCATGGCCCGATCTCGTGCTCGCCAGCGGTCGCCAAGCCGTGCCGCATGCGCGCTATATTCGCCGTGCCTCAAAGGGCACGAGTTTCGTCGCCTTTTTGCAAGACCCGAAAATCAGCGCCCAGCATTTTGATTTCGTCTGGGCGCCTTGTCATGACCAAGTGAAAGACAAAAGCGTCATGCAAACGATTTTATCGCCACATGGGCTGACGGCGGAGATCATCGCCGCAGAAGCGGCACAATGGCGGGCGCGTTTAATTCCGGCGGCAGCGGCGCAAGCACAGCGCAAAATTGTTACTGTCACCATTGGCGGGCCGAGCCAAGCCTATGATTTTGATACAGCGGCAATGACTGATTTGGCGCAAAAATTAGCCGCTCTGACGCAGCAAGGCTGTTTTTTATTGATCACCTTATCGCGGCGCTCGCCGGATGCTTATGGTGCTATTTTGCGCCACCATATCAGCCCAGAAAATGGCTTTATATGGGACAATCAGGGCGACAATCCCTATCGCGCCATGCTTGGTTTGGCCGATCATTTTATTGTCACCGCCGATAGTGTGAATATGGTCGGCGAGGCCTGTCTGGCCGGCAAGCCCGTGCAAGTTTTCGCCCTGCCCGGCGGCTCCGCTAAATTCGACCGCTTCCACAGCAGTCTGCAACAGCATGATTTTGTTCGACCATTTACTGGCGCTCTGCAAGACTGGCCAGTATCGCCGCAAAATGCGACGCCGGAAATTGCCGCCGCCATTCGCGCCGCCATGGATAAAAAAGCAAAAACATCTGAATAAATCGCGGTTTTATGACGCCAGCTCTTGGGTTCTCTAGAATCGCGCCTAAATTAGGGTCAGATATTTTGGAGATGATGATGAGTGCAAAACACGCCAAACTTTTGATTATTGGATCTGGTCCGGCTGGCTATACGGCAGCAATTTATGCCGCGCGCGCCATGTTAGAACCGGTTTTGGTGCGTGGCATTCAGCCCGGCGGGCAATTGACCATCACCACAGATGTTGAAAATTACCCAGGCTTTGCCGAGTCCATTCAAGGCCCATGGCTGATGGAGCAAATGGAAGCGCAAGCGGCGCATGTAGGCACGGAGATTATTTCTGACATCATCACCCATGTCGATTTATCGCAACGCCCGTTTCACATGACCGGCGATGGCGGGCAAGTTTACACCGCCGATGCAGTGGTCATTGCCACTGGCGCACAAGCCAAATGGCTGGGTCTGCCAAGCGAGGAAAAATTCCAAGGTTTTGGTGTTTCTGCCTGCGCCACATGCGATGGGTTTTTCTATCGCAATAAAAAAGTGCTGGTTGTCGGTGGCGGCAATACGGCGGTTGAAGAAGCCCTCTTCCTGACCAATTTTGCCTCACATGTAACCCTGATACACCGTCGCGATTCTTTGCGGTGCGAAAAGATTTTGGAAAACCGCCTATTGGCGCATGAAAAAGTAACGGTCTTATGGGATCATGAAATCGACGAGGTTTTGGGTGATGAAGAGCCGCTCGGCGTAACCGGTGCCCGTCTGCGCAACACCAAAACCGATGCGCTGCAAGAGGTCGAAGCCGATGGTATTTTCATTGCCATTGGTCATGCGCCAGCCACTGAATTATTCGCCACCCAATTGGAAACCAAATCCGGTGGTTATTTGGTAACCCAGCCCGACAGCACGGCAACCTCGATTGCCGGCGTTTATGCGGCGGGCGATGTGACCGATGATATTTATCGGCAAGCGGTCACAGCAGCTGGCATGGGCTGTATGGCGGCTTTGGAAGCGGAAAAATATCTTGCCGAAATGGAAGCCGAAAAACAGGCCGCTGAATAGGCCTAGCTTCCATCATCGCCGCGCCATGGCATTTCGCGTGGCGTGCGCCGCCCCACTTGGCTTTTGCTACGCAGCGGCTTGGGCAAAGATATATCTGCCGACAGATTTTTTTGCCGCATGAGCTGCATCAGCTGGTCTGATATATCGACTATTTTTTCCGCCACTAAATGCACCACAATGCCACTGCGCTGCACCCGCCCCTCAATGCGCATGAGACGCGCGCCAATAACTGTTGCCCGAAATTTCTCAAACCGATCAGGCCAGACAACAATATTGCCGGCACTGGTTTCGTCTTCCAGCGTTAAAAACACCACGCCTTTGGCCGTGCCGGGGCGCTGACGGCAAATCACCAAACCCGCCACACTCATGCGCCGTCCAGAAGCGGCATTTTGCAAATCAGCCAATTGATGAACATGCGCATGCTGCAAGCCAGCCCGCAAAAACGCCAGCGGATGATTGCGCAGCGATAAACGCAGACTCGCATAATCCTCAAGCACCTCCATGCCCGGCGCCAAGGGGGGAAACTCGGCGCTAGCCTCGTCTTCCGCCGGTGTCGTCGGCACGCCTTGATTGTCGAATAAAGGAAGGGCGGCAGATTTTTGCTCCGGCGCCAACGCCCGCACCGCCCACAAGGCTTGACGCCGCGATAGGCCCAAACCGGCAAAGGCATCTGCGCGCGCCAAACGCTCTAAAGTGCCAACCCCAAGACCCGCGCGGCGGGCGCAATCGGCCACACTATCAAAAGCACCGCCCATTTGCCGCGCCGCCACAATCGCCTCACCATCGGCCGCGGCCAATCCATTGACTTGATTAAAGCCAAGCCGCAGGTCAATGCGGGAGCGCCCTTGGGCATCATTATTTATTTCCAAATCCGCCTCTGCATCTGAGGCATTGATACACACTGGCTGTGCCACCACACCTTGGCGACGCGCCTCGCCGACCAATTGCGCCGGTGCGTAAAAACCCATTGGCTGGCTATTGATTAAAGCGGCACAAAAGGCCGCCGGATAATGATGTTTCAACCAAGCCGAGACATAAACCAGTAAGGCAAAACTGGCGGCATGGCTTTCGGGAAAACCATATTCGCCAAACCCCTCAATTTGGCGAAAACAGCGCTCGGCAAAGTCTTTGTCATAGCCGCGGGCCACCATGCCATTGACCAAGCGCATACCAAATTCATGGATTACGCCGGTTTTGCGAAAGGTCGCCATGGCGCGGCGTAATTGGTCGGACTCCGATGGCGTGAAACCGGCCGCGGTCACCGCAATGCGCATGGCTTGCTCTTGAAACAAAGGCACGCCGAGGGTCTTGCTCAACACCTCTTCTAATTCTTGCGATGGAAATTCAACCGTCTCCTCGCCATTACGGCGGCGCAAATAAGGATGCACCATATCGCCTTGAATTGGGCCCGGACGGACAATCGCCACCTCAATCACCAAATCATAAAAATCGCGCGGCTTGAGGCGCGGCAGCATATTCATTTGCGCCCGACTTTCGACCTGAAAAACCCCAATCGACTCGCCACGGCATAACATATCGTAGACCGCACCATCCTCGGGCGGCACATTGGCCAGCTCCAAATTGCGATGGTGATGGGCGGCTATCAAATCAAAACTACGACGAATGGCCGACAACATACCAAGCCCCAAAACGTCAATTTTCAAAATTCCCAATGTGTCGAGGTCGTCTTTATCCCATTCGATGAATGTGCGCGCTTGCATGGCCGCATTGCCAATCGGCACCAGCGCGTCGAGGCGTTGATTGGTCACAACAAACCCGCCAGTATGTTGCGACAAATGCCGCGGAAAGCCGATTAATTGCGCCGCCATATCAAGCGTGGCGGCCAAGCCAATCGCGTCAGGGTCAAGCCCCACCATGGCAATATGGGCGCGCGGTGGCGGCTGGTTGCCACTGCCCCAACTCACCGATAAAAGCGCACTGGCGACATCAGCCGATAAGCCCATGACTTTCGCCACTTCGCGCACCGCCGAACGGCTGCGATAGGTAATCACTGTCGCGGCAATGCCGGCCCGCTCGCGACCATATTTTTGATAAATATATTGAATGACTTCCTCACGCCTTTCGTGTTCGAAATCAATATCAATATCGGGCGGCTCATTACGTTCGGCGGAGATAAAACGTTCGAATAATAAATCCAGACGACTAGGATCAACGGCGGTAATGCCAATGCAATAGCAAACCGCAGAATTGGCGGCACTGCCGCGCCCTTGGCATAAGATGCGTTTGCGACGGGCGAATTTGACAATGTCGTGAACCGTCAAAAAATATGGCGCATAGGAAAGCTGACCAATCAGCTCTAATTCATGGTGTAGAATTTTTTCTAATTTGGCGGGCACACCATCTGGAAATCGCGCCCGCGCACCATCCCATGTGTATTTTTCCAATAGGGCCTGCGGCGACAAATGCGCGTCAAACGTATCCTCGGGATATTGATAGGCCAGCTCATCAAGCGAGAAAGTGCAAGCCGCCAACACCACTTCAATATTGCGCAAGGCATCTGGATAAGCGGCAAATAAACGTTGCGCTTCCTTGCGTGGCTTCAAAAAACGCTCCGCATGAGCCGCCAATCGATAACCGGCTTCTTGCAATGTGCAATGATGGCGAATACACACCACCACATCTTGCAAAGGGCGCCGCATTGGATTGTGGTAAAGCGGGTCGAAACTGGCAATCAACCCAGCCCCCGCCCAATCGGCAAGATCTGCAATTTGGCTAAACCATGCCGCATCATCAGCCCCGTAAAGCGGCACTAAAAGTGTGTAAACATGATGGCTCGTGGCCGCCAACAGCGCCACACTATCGCGAAAGCCAGCGTCAAACTCAGGCGGTGGAACAATCAGCCAGCAAAAACGCTGTGCCTTTGCCAAGCGCAATATGTCGTCAATATATAATAGGCATTGACCTTTGCTGGCGCGGTGATTGCCGCGTGTCAAACATTGCGACAAGGCACTATAGGCCTGCCGATCATGTGGATAGGCAATCACTTCAAAGCCGCATTGCGTCACCAGGCGGGCGCCGGGCACAAACCGCATCCCAATATCGCGCGCCGCCGCATGGGCCCGCACCACACCGGCCAATGTATTGCGGTCAGCCAAGCCAATCGCCTGATAGCCCAATGTCGCCGCTTCCTGCACCATTTCTTGGGGGTGCGCCGCACCGTGCAAAAAACTAAAATTCGAAACCGCCGCCAGTTCAGAAAATGAATTGCCTATCTGTTTGTCCATCACGCAAAAACCCCGTGCATGAACCATTTGGGCTGTTGTGTTTCGCGCTCATAGAGGCCGTCACGATAGAGCCAAAAACGATAGCCATTATTATCTTCAATGCGAAAATAATCACGCGTTTGGCGATTATGGCTGCGCGATTTGGTGCCGAATATTTCCTGCCACCATTCTGGGCTAATCCGTTCAGGCCCCTGTGCGGCAACCACTTCATGCAACACACGCCGCCAGCGAAAGCGAAATGGCGCACCTTCGGGCACTTCGGCAATAACCTCAATCGGTTCTGGGGCGCATAGCATGAAAAGCGGCCTTGTGTGAATGCTGGGCGCGGCGTCAAAAGCCAATGCCGACGCCGGCGCGGCTGACGCTAATATTGGCAGAAAATCGACGGCACGCTCTGGAATATACGACGGTTGAACGACAGGACGCACCACGCGCTGCGACCCCAGCCGACCGATTAAGCGATCGATTAGCTGTGCCAAAGCCGAGGCCGCCGGCGGGGCGTGACGTCGCCCCTGCAGACCCATAGCGGTTTGTGGCGGACGAATGGGCGCGGTCTGGCTGGCCACCAGAAGCATTTTTTCAACCCCCAGCCCAATATCCACGCCACTGTGCAAACGCTCCAGCCGATCAGCAAAAAGCCGCGTCATATGGCTTGGCGCCGCAGAGGGATGAGCCAAACGCAAGGACAAGGCCATCACCGCATTATCGGTGCGGGTAAGCACCAAATCGAGCCGTTGCGCGCCTTGTCCAGCGGCTTCTAATTTAACCGCCAAATGCGCGCAAAGCGGCGTCAGTAAATCGGCCAAGACTGGTAATTGCGTGATTCCTTGCGGCAATAATTTCTGCACTAAAAATTCTGGCTCCGGCACACAAGGACTGAGCGCTTCGCCGACATGACCAAAGGCCTGTTCCATGCGCATCACTGGCAATGGCCCGAAGCGACGGGTTAAAGCCGGCCGCGCGAATTTTGCCAATTCCGCCACATTATCCAAACCAAGCCGTCGGCATAAATCGAGATGTTGCGGCGTTAATCGTAAAGCGGCAGGCGGCAAGTCAAGCATGGCGTCGGTTTCTTGCTGTGGCGGCAAAATCACCGCTTGGTGCTGGCGACGAAACCGCGCCAACCCCCAAGCGGCACCAATCGTGCCAGCCACAGCAGCATGAACGGTTATGCCACGGGCTTGAAAACGCGCTTGTATATCGGCCAGCATGGCGCGTTCACCGGCAAATAAATGCGCGCAGCCGCTAATATCCAATAATAAACCAAAGCCATCAGTCGGGCTGTCACCGGGGGCGTCATAGCCGACCCAAGGCGTATAGCGCTGCAACCATTTGGCGGTTTTTTGCAATTTCATCTGCGCCGCCGGCCATGACACGGGGGCCGTTTGCAAATCTGGCACGAGGGCGCGGGCATCAGCCAGCGACATATGGGTGTGCAAACCCGCCGCTTCCGCCTGTGGTGTTACCGCCACCACGCGCTGGGTGCTTTTTTGCTTATCAACCAGAACAAAGGGCCGTGTGTTGTCAAAGCCAGCGTCATAGCTTTGCACCAACCAATAGGGAAACCACAAAGACACAATGCGCCGTCCGGTGGCTTGCGGCTTAAAGGCAAAATCACCAATGGCTGTTTTTAGAGGCTCTTGTAGCGTGAGATCTGTCATCATTCTCCGCCTTAATTTGCCGCGGACTGGTGCTTGTTGGCGGCAAGGGGTGTTGTCTTTGCGAAATGTGCGGCATCGCTTTGTGGCGGCGTTGCAAACACTTGCCAGCCCTGTGCCGGCGGTGTTTGACGATAGCTGCTTCGCAGACGGGTGAGCTTTAGCTGCCAACCATTATTGCGCATGGCTTGCACCTGCCAACGACTGGTCGCCGCCGAAGCCGTACCCGCCGCACTGGCACCCAAGGCCATAATCAGGGGACGATCGACACTGCGGGCCGTCATCGACAGGCGACGGCTAAAAGTAAAATTCGGCGCTTCTTCGGTGCTGGCCAGAATAATACAGCCAATCGCATCGCAGCTCAGCGCTTCCTCCCCTGCCCACATCAGCTCTGGCAGGCTGACACCATCAAGATAAATCAAATCATCGCGCGCCATCAAAGCCGGTGCATAAGGCTGGCCCGTGTCGCGCACACCGGCATGGGTTTGCCCATAGAGCAAAGCAGTTTGCGCGCCACGAAACCGCGCCGCGAGATGATGCGCAAAACCGAGAGCCGCCGCCATATCACCTGTGCGTGCAGCGATAATTTCATGCACGCCCCCCAAAGCCAGCCCACCGCCGCCGACATGGGTCGCAAAATAATCATCAATTGCGTCAAAACCCGTGGTGATATGCGTCGAAGATTGGCTAAGTGACTCAAAACGCTGTATTTTTTTTCGTAGGCGTGCGATTTTTTGGCGATTCAGCGCATGAATTTGTGGTCTTTTTTTCGCGTCATTCATTTGCGTGCCTGTAATATTTGCTTTTTTGTTCTTCTTTTGTTCTATTTTACTGACAAGCCAGAGTCAAGCCTCCCGACAAAATTGATGAAATTTATCCGATTAACGGATTTCCGCTGCGCCCCAATAAGTGTAGCCCAACACGCGCGGCGTTGATGGCACATACATTTGGTTCAAATCGGTGATTTTGAAACCACCCTCTTCAATCAAATGTGGAATATTACGATTAATATTGCAGCCCCCAGCAATATGTCCCCAAACACCATTGAGGCGGTCTTGCCATTTGCTTACGCCAGCATCTGGCGCGCGGCCATGTTCGGAGAAAATCAATTTGCCGCCCGGTTTCAAAACCCGCCGCATGCCTTGCATGGCGGCCAAAGTGCCAGGGATTGTGCACAAAGTGTAAGTCAATAAAACCGTGTCGACACTATTGTCTTCGAGCGGAATTTCTTCACCTGGCAGATCAATGAACTCGACAGGAAATGGCGCCGCTTCAGCCAATGGTCTGGCCCGCTCAACCATTTCAGCGGCTGGCTCAAGACCAAATACCATGTCTATTTTTGAAGGGTCGTAAAAATCCAGATTGAGACCTGTTCCCATACCGATTTCCAGCACACGGCCTTCACAATGCGGCACGACTTTTTCACGTTGTTTGCGCACTGGCTTCGTGCCGCAAGCTGTGTTCAAAAATCGTGGCAATACATATTTGTCATACAAGCCCATAGGATACCCCTTCTTAATACTCACTTAAGAAGCATGACATGATTTAACCGAAGGTCAAGATGGAGAAACGCTATCCGGCCACTAAGGCGGCGTAATCATCCATTAGATTTTTACTGATGTCACCGGGCGTAAAACGATATGGGCCAATCTCAGAGACCGGCGTTACCTCAGCAGCTGTGCCGGTAATAAAGCACTCGCTAAAGCCTTCCAATTCTTCAGGCAAAATTGCCCGCTCGACAATCTCGAGGCCGCGCGCACGCGCCAAGTCGATAACAGTCCGGCGGGTAATGCCGTCGAGGAAGCAATCCGGTGTTGGCGTATGCAGCGTATGACCATCGACAAAAAACATATTGGCGCCTGTTGCTTCAGCAACATAGCCGCGCCAATCCAGCATCATTGCATCAGCATAGCCTTTGCCTTCAGCTTCATGTTTCGACAATGTGCAAATCATATAAAGGCCAGCCGCTTTGGCGTGGCACGGCGCAGTGTCTGGAGACGGGCGACGGTATTTAGCCATGTCGAGGCGAATGCCTTTGAGACGCTCTTCAGGATTGAAATATGAAGGCCATTCCCAAGCCGCAATCGCCACATTAATGCGATTATTCTGCGCTGAAACGCCCATCATTTCTGAGCCACGCCACGCGACCGGACGCAAATATCCATCGCGGAGGCCGTTGATTTCCAAAGTCTCTTGGCAGGCACGGTCGATCTCTTCAACTGTATAAGGGATTTTAAAACCCAATTCGCCAGCCGAATAAAACAAGCGTTCGGTATGTTCGCGCAGTTTGAAAATCGATCCGCCATAGGCGCGCTCACCCTCAAACACACAGGATCCATAATGCAACCCATGGGTCAGCACATGAACTTTGGTTTCAGCCCATGGCGACATCTCGCCATTCATCCAAATAAAGCCGTCACGCTGATCGAAACTAACCGTCATATCGAAATCCTCTCAGGCCAATTTTATTTTGAAACCGAGGCCCTGAATGGTGCTAGTATTATCAGTGAAAGTGATTTACGTCAATAAGACTGACATATTTCGACACCTCTGTTGAGCCGTTTAAGGGTAATGATGACGCGTCAAAAAAACACCGAGGAAACTGACTTTAACGATGCCATTGAGCTGATGTTCTTTGCCTATCGTGACTTTATCGCCGACCCAGATGCCCTTCTGGCGGCGCATGATTTTGGTCGCGCGCACCACCGCGTCTTGCATTTTGTTGCTTCCAATCCGGGTATTTCCATTGCCGATTTATTGGATATTTTGCGCATCACCAAGCAAAGCTTGGCGCGGGTTTTGCGCGAGTTGATTGACAATGGCTATATTGAGCAAGCGATTGGCCAGCATGATCGGCGCAAACGCCTGCTGCATTTGACCCCCAAAGGCCGCGACTTGCACGGCCAGTTGATTGCCCCGCAAATTAGCCGCTTTGATGCCGTATTGGAAAAAATCGGCGCGCCGGCTTTTGAACAATGGAAAAAAACCATGCGGCTTATTATAAATACGGAGAATCGCGAGGCCATTGACAATCTGATTGATCAATCGCGACGCTCTATTCGCGCCCGTTCGATAGATGGTGAGGACAGCAGGTAAGCTCTATGAACCAAATCTTTGAAGCCACGCCACATATTCTAATTGTCGACGATGACACGCGTATTCGGGAATTATTGCGTAAATATTTGTCGGATAATGGCTATCGAACAACGACAGCCAGCGATGCTGCTCAGGCTGCCGCGACAATGGATTTGCTCAGCTTCGACCTATTGGTGCTGGATGTCATGATGCCCGGGCTGACGGGCATTGAATTCACCGAGAAATTGCGCAAAGCAAATAATACGGTGCCGATTTTATTACTCACCGCACGAGCCGATGTGGAGCATCGTATTGAGGGGCTTGGTGTTGGGGCTGATGATTATCTGCCCAAACCGTTTGACCCAAAAGAATTATTATTGCGCATTCAAAATATTCTGCGACGCAGCGCCGTCGAAGAAGCTGTCATTGAGCCGCCCGAAGAAGTGTGCTTTGGCGCTTTCACTTTCCGCTATGATCGTGGCGAATTATTGCGCGATGGCACACGGGTAACACTGACCACGCGCGAGATTGAAGTGCTACGCTGCCTGACAGCTGAACCGGGGCGCATCGTCTCACGCATGGAATTAGCCGATGGCGAGGATATTTCTGAGCGTGCCATTGACGTGCAAGTCAATCGATTGCGCCGCAAAATAGAAGCCGACCCGCGCGATCCGATATATTTACAAACCGTGCGTGGTAGCGGTTATGTGTTGAGGACTGATTAGATTATGTGGTTTTCGCCTGCAGCTTTTTTGAAAACCTATATGCCGACCGGCCTGTTTCCGCGTTCGCTATTGATTATTGTGATGCCCGTGGTGCTGACACAAATTGTTGTCGCCTTTGTGTTTATGGAGCGTCATTGGAACACAGTCACCCAGCGGCTTTCCAGCGCGGCTGTGAGTGATATTGCTATTCTGGTTGATTTGCGCATGCGCGAACAAGGCAGTGATAGCGAATTGCTGAGCCAAATGGCGGGCGACACTTTCGCCATGTCAGTGGCGTTTTTGCCCGGCGAAAGCCTGCCGGAAACCGAAACCGCGCCCGTCGTTGCCCTCTTGCATCAATCATTGTCGCGCGAATTGACCAAACAAATCGGCCGACCATTTTGGCTCGATACAGTGACCTATGATAATTACGTCGATATTCGCGTGCTCTTGCCCGGCGAAGTGATGCGCGTGCTGACCCAGCGCAAACGCGTTTATGCCACGAATTCGCATATTTTCATGATCTGGATGGTTGGCACATCGGTTATTTTGTTGATGGTCTCTGGGGTATTTTTACGCAATCAAATTCGCCCTATTCAGCGCTTGGCGGAAGCCGCCGAAGAATTTGGCAAGGGCCGCGACACGCCTGAGTTTCGTCCGGCGGGCGCTTCGGAAGTGCGCCGCGCGGCGGCCTCATTTATTGAAATGCGCGACCGTATTCAACGCCAAATTGAACAGCGCACCACCATGTTGGCAGGGGTGAGCCATGACCTTCGCACGCCTTTGACGCGGCTCAAATTGCAAATGGCGATGATGCCGCAAACCCCTGATATCGAAGAATTAAATAATGATATCAGCGAAATGGAAGACATGCTTGATGACTATCTCGCTTTCGCCCGCGGCTATCAGGGGGAGAGCGCCAGCATCACTGCTTTTGAACCATTTTTGAGCCAGATTCATCGTGACGCGGAACGCCGCTGGCCAAATGTTCAAATCCGCCTCACCGACACGCTTCAAGCTGATGTTTCGATGAAGCAAAATGCTCTGCGCCGCTGTTTATCTAATTTGATCAATAATGCTTGCGGCCACGCCAAATTGGTTCATGTCGCCGCCAAACTCGACAGCCAAACGCAAATGCTGCACGTCACCATTGACGATAATGGCGTCGGCATTCCGGAAGACCGTCTGGAAGATGTGTTTCGTCCGTTTTATCGCTTGGATGGCGCGCGCAATGCGCAAATGGGCGGCACGGGTCTCGGCTTGGCCATCGCCCGCGATGTGGCGCGCAACCATGGCGGCGATATTGTTTTGCAACGCAGTGGATTGGGTGGCCTACAGGCCCGCGTCTCTATTCCGGCTTAATCATTGTCTTTATTAGAACGCGCCAATTGTTGATTGCGCGCAGCCGCCGCCTGCGTCGCTTGACGCATCAGCGTGCCCAGACCACCGGTTTCAGCCATCAGCACATCAAGAGCCGCTTCTGTCGTGCCATTGGGCGAGGTGACATTGCGGCGCAATCGCGATGGCGAGTCATCTGATTGCACCATCATAGCTGCCGCACCAGAAATCGTCTGACACGCCAATTGCAATGACATTTCCTCACTCAAGCCGAGCGAAATGCCCGCCCCCACCATGGTTTCAGCCAAATAAAACACATAAGCTGGGCCAGAACCGCTAATGGCGGTTACTGCATCCATTTGTTTTTCATTGTCCAACCAAATTGTCTGGCCCACCGCCTGCATCAGATGACCGGCGTCTTGTTTTTGCTCATCGCTGACGCCATTGCTGGCGATCAATGCTGTCATGCCAAGGCCAATCGCTGCGGGCGTGTTTGGCATGGTGCGTATGATGACCTTATGGCCATCCAATAAACCGCTTAGCGTATCAATCGGCTGACCAGCCAATAGTGAAATAACCATAGTCTGGCGACTCACGGCCGGCAGCAAATCGGGCAATACGCTGGCCGCCATTTGGGGCTTAATGGCCAAGACGATAATGTCCGGCGGTGATTGTTTGATTTGCTCAGCCGTTGGATTGACCACACTGACAGAGGCGGTCAATTCAGCCGACGGATTTGGTTCATTGACCATAAATTGCGCCGCCTCAAAGCCAGCAGCACGCCACCCCTGCAACAGAGCCGAGCCCATTTTCCCGCCCCCTACCAAGAGGATGCGTTGCTTCAAAAGACTTTCTGGAATCATCTTAGGCATCACCACGGGTTTCAAACATACTGCTTTCGAGCGCTGCGCTCGGCGAATGACCAGCCCAAATCAAAAATTGGAAAGCTGGGAAAAACCGCTCGCAAGTATCAATCGCGTGATTGATCAACTCTTCGCATTGCCCTTCAGACAGGCCTTGGCCGCTGACAAACATCGTATTGCGGAACAAAATCGCGCCATCAGCCGACCAAACATCAAAATGACCGAGCCACAACTGCTCATTAATCAGCGCCAATAATTCATGAATCTCAGCGCGTTTGCCCTGTGGTGCGCGTGTGTCGAGCACGCAGGCCAAATGTAAGCCGCCCAAATCTGGCCGCCAGCTGATCGCCAAATGATAGTCGCAATGATTGCCGGCGACGCATACATTCATATCGTCTTCCGTGCCACGCTCAAACGGCCATTCGCGGCTCGCCGCGAGGGTCTCGATCAAATCAATCGGGTGCTCAGCGTGAGTTTCCGTCATCAAAGCTGTCGACATATTTGCCCGTCCATCCTATCAAAATACTATATGTGGTGGCCGAAAAACCCCGACCTACGACATAACAGTGTCTGATTCACCGAGTCGATAAAAGGGCAAATTCGATAGAGTTAAAGTAATCCACGGGCAATTGTGCCTTTATCGATGACGTGGCGGATTTATTTTTTCTTTTTCAAAGCGTCTAAAGCTTCACGCAAAGCAATGTTTTCTTCGCGGGCTTTTATCGCCATATCACGAACCAGTTCAAATTCTTCGCGTGTGACAAAGGATCCTTGGCTCATCATCCGGTCAATGCGCGCGCTAATGGCTTGCTCGATTTCCTCGCGCACACCTTGGACGGCAATTCCCACACCGCTAAAAGCACGGGTTAAATCATCAACAATTTTTGCGCGTGTATCATCCATATGAGCAAGTTCGTCCAGCTTGTGTTATATTGCAAGTGAAAATTGCCGTAATTAGGACGTCGCTATGAGCTTTCCCGATATTGATCCAATTATTTTTCAAATTGGGCCATTCGCTTTGCGTTGGTATGCCTTGGCCTATATCGCCGGACTGCTAATTGGCATGCGCTATATGATGATGATGAGCGCGCGCCCTGCTCTATGGCCGCAGCGCCCGCTGATTAGCCAAGATGACGTCAGCGATTTACTGCTATGGGTGGTGCTCGGTGTTATTTTAGGCGGGCGGCTGGGCTATGTGCTGTTTTATAATCCGGCCTATTTCCTTGCCCATCCGCAAGATATCGTGGCTGTCTGGCAAGGCGGCATGTCGTTTCACGGCGGCGCGACAGGCGTGTTTATCGCGGTTGTTGGCTTTGCCTATAAGCGCCAGCTTGATTGGCGTGCCCTCGCCGATATGACCTCAGCTACCGCGCCGATTGGGCTTTTCTTCGGGCGTTTGGCCAATTTCATCAATAGCGAATTATGGGGGCGCACCACTGATGTGCCTTGGGGGTTTGTTTTTCCAAATGGCGGGCCCTTGCCGCGCCACCCCAGCCAGCTATATGAAGCAGCCCTTGAAGGGGCGCTTTTATTCACCGTTCTGGCGCTGGTTCTGTGGCGCTATCAGGGGCTTTCGCGCCCCGGCCTATTGACCGGATTGTTTTGTTTTATCTATGGCGCCTCGCGCTTCTTTGTTGAGTTTTTCCGACAACCTGACGCGCATATTGGCTTTGTCTGGCAATGGCTGACCATGGGGCAATTATTGTGTATTCCGATTTTGCTGGTCGGTCTTGGATTTATTCTCACGGCGCGGCCAAGGTAGCTTTTCACTATGTCAGCATTGCGTGATCAACTGATTTGTGAGCTTGAAACATCTGGCCCCATCATGCTGGAAGCGTTTATGGCCCGCGCCCTGACCGATCCGACATATGGATATTATGTCCATCGCCAGCCATTTGGCCGCGCTGCCCCCAGCGGCGGCGATTTCACAACAGCGCCAGAAATAAGCCAAATGTTTGGTGAACTGATTGGTGCCTGGTGTGCCGATTTATGGCATCGCATGGGCCAGCCTGACCCCTTCTGCTTGGCTGAATTAGGGCCAGGGCGCGGCACATTAATGGCCGATGTTATGCGCGCCGCCAGCGTGCTGCCGGCCTTCTCAAAAGCCGCAGAAGTGCATTTGGTGGAAATCAGCCCGTCGCTGCGTCAAAAGCAGAAAGAAAAAGTGCCCAACGCCCAGTGGCACGACGATATCAGCACCCTGCCCGATCTGCCAATGATTGTGCTTGCCAATGAGTTTTTTGACGCCTTGCCAATACAGCAATTTCGCAGGGCGGAAAACGGCTGGTCGCCGATCATGGTTGACCAATGCGATGGGGCGCTTTGCTTTGTCGATGGCGCGCCAATTGCTGAAGCCGACTTGCCGCAACAGGCCTTACCATTGGCGCAAATTGGTGAAATCATTGAAACCTGCGCCGCCGCCAATCAGGTGATGACAGATTTGGCCAAACAGCTTGCAAAACGGGGCGGTGCCGCGCTGATTATTGATTATGGCTATCGCCAAGCCGCCGCTGGCGACAGTTTTCAAGCTCTGCAGCAACATCAATTTGTCGACCCGCTGGATGCCCCCGGCGAGGCTGATTTAACCGCCCATGTGAATTTCGAGCAATTGCAAAAAATAGCCCAAGAATGCGGTTTGACCAGCCCACCCATTTGCCAGCAGGGTGGATTTTTACGGGCATTGGGGCTGGATTTACGCGCCCAATCGCTCATGCAATCAGCGCCGGATAAGGCTGGTCAAATTGCTGCTGAACGCGATCGTTTGGCGGCTCCCGATCAAATGGGCAATTTGTTCAAAGTTTTGGCCGTGGCCAGTCCCGACTGCCCACCGCTGGCGGGGTTTGACGAATGAGTCGCTTATCGCCGATTACCGCATCCGCTTTTGAAGAAAGCAGCCATGGCCAGCCGGTGTCGCACGGATTCTTCACCCGACAAGGTGGTGTGTCGCAAGGCCTATACCACTCGCTGAATGTCGGCCAAGGCTCCGATGATAAGGCTGAAAATGTCGCCGAGAATCGCGCGCGGATTTGCGCCCATTTAGGGGCTGAGCGCCTGGTGACCGCCTATCAAATCCATAGCCCTCGCGCCGTCTATATCGGCGCCCATGATGAGCAAGCGCCGCAGGCTGATGCGCTGGTCACCGATCAGATTGGCATTGCTTTAGGTGTGTTGAGCGCCGATTGCGTGCCCGTGCTTTTGGCCGATCAAACAGCCGGTGTGATCGGCACAGCCCACGCAGGTTGGCGCGGGGCGCATGATGGTGTGATTGAGAGTGTCATCGCCTTGATGTGCGCACATGGGGCGCAAAGAGCCAATATGACCGCCATTGTCGGCCCTGCCATTTCACAGGCCGCCTATGAGGTAGGGCCGGAATTCAGCGGCCAATTCGCCGCCACTTATCCTGACGACCAAGATTTATTCATCGCCGCGCAAAAACCCGACCATGCCATGTTCGATTTGACGGGTTTTGTTATGCGGCAATTGCAACGGGCCGATGTGCGCGGCGTTTTATTGGACATTTGCACATATCAAAATGAGGCTGATTTTTTCTCTTATCGCCGCACCACCCATCGCGGCGAGGCTGATTACGGACGCCAGCTCTCAGCTATATGTTTAAAGCCGCGCGCCTAATAGGCCCCAAAGCCAGCCTTACGGGGATAAAAGTAAATCAAAAATTGCGACTCTCCCGCAGCTTTGATATGCAAGAGTCATAGCGATTCTGGAGGCGTATCGATGAAAATTTTAGCGGGCAATAGTAATTTACCTTTAGCCAATGCAATCAGCAAATATCTCGATGTGCCTCTGGCTAAATGCGAAGTTCGGCGCTTTGCCGACAATGAAGTGTTCGTTGAGATTCACGAAAATATGCGCGGCGAAGATGCCTTTATCATCCAGTCGACCTCCTATCCATCAAACGACCATTTAATGGAATTATTGATTATTATTGACGCCCTACGGCGCGCCTCTGCGCGGCGTATTACCGCCGTTGTGCCCTATTTCGGCTATGCCCGCCAAGACCGTAAGCCCGGCCCACGCACCCCTATTTCAGCTAAGCTCGTGGCCAATTTGATCGAGTCAGCGGGGGCTGATCGCGTGTTAACCCTCGATTTACACGCAGGCCAAATTCAGGGCTTTTTCGACATTCCGACGGATAATCTTTTCGCCGCACCGGTGTTTGTCGAAGATATTAAAAAACGTTTTGGCAAAAAAGAACTGATGGTGGTGTCACCTGACGTTGGCGGCGTGGTGCGCACGCGCGCGCTTGGCAATCGCATTGGTGCCGATTTGGCGATTGTTGATAAGCGGCGCGAAAAGGCCGGTGTCAGCGAAGTGATGAATATTATTGGTGATGTCGCAGGTCGGCATTGTCTGATGGTTGACGATATTGTCGATAGTGCTGGCACATTGTGCAACGCCGCTAATGCGCTGATTGATGCGGGTGCGGTAACCGTGTCCGCCTATGTGACGCATGGTGTGTTATCTGGCGAAGCGGTTAATCGGGTCAATAATTCAAAGCTTGAGAAATTATTGATCACTGACACCATTCAGCCAACTGAGGCGATTTTGCAGTCAGATAAATTCGATGTTATCGAAATCGCCGAATTGATTGGCGAAGCCATGCGGCGCACATCTGACGAAAACTCAGTATCGAGTCTTTTCGACTAAAACCCGCCTTTTCGATTGAATAAATTCGTGTGCTTGCTATAAACCGCGCACAGTCCGATTTTGCACCCCTGGAGGAAAATCGGTTTGACCATCATGGCATGGGTCATGGTGGGAATTTTAACTACAATGGAGACACATTATGTCAGACATTATTTCATTTACCGCAGAAAAGCGGGAACGGGCCGGTAAGGGGGTCGCTCGTGCATTACGCCGTGAGGGCTTGGTGCCGGCCGTGATTTACGGAGACAATAAAGATCCTGAAGGGATTTCATTGTCACGTAAAGACTTTACCAAATTATACAATACGGGCCGCTTGATGAGCACATTGCTTGATATCGAAGTGGACGGCAAGAAAACACGCGTTTTGACTCGTGACTTGCAACTCCACCCGGTACGCGATGACATTATGCACGCCGATTTTCTGCGCCTTGGTAAAGGCACGAAAATTGCCGTTGAGGTTCAGGTTGTCTTCTTAAACGAAGATACATGCCCTGGTCTGAAAACCGGTGGTGTGTTGAACGTTGTGCGTTACACCGTCGAGCTGAACTGCCCTGCTGACTCAATTCCTGAGTCAATCGAGGTTGATTTGGCTGGGGTTAATATGGGCGACAGTGTGCATATTTCCGACATTTCCCTGCCAGACGGCGTGGTACCAGTGATTTCGGATCGTGACTTCACCATTGCAACCATCGCCGTTCCGGCTGGTGGTGCTGGCGACGATGCCGATGCAGATGATGCAGAAGGCGACGAAGAAGCCGGTGAAGAAGCGGGTGAAGAAGCACAAGAAGGCGGCGACGAATAAGCCTAGCTTTTTGTGTCCATCGTATCTCCCACTTAGGGAACTGATATGCTTTTATTGATAGGCCTTGGCAATCCAGAGCAGAAATACGCTAAAAACCGACACAATATTGGTTTTATGGCGATTGATGCGATTGCTGAGGCCTATTCTTTTGGCAGCTTCAAAAGCAAACACCATGGGCTGGTCGCAGAAGGCCAAATTAACGGCGAAAAAATTCTTCTGCTCAAGCCCACGACTTATATGAATAAAAGCGGCATCAGCGTTGCCGATGCGGCTCATTTCTACAAATTAACCGGCCAGCAAATTGTTGTTTTCTACGATGAGCTTGATTTGCCAAGCGGTAAATTGCGAATGCGCTCAGGTGGTGGGCTGGCAGGCCATAATGGGCTGCGCTCGATCAATGCGCATATGGGTGCTGATTTCCGGCGTGCCCGCCTCGGCATTGGGCACCCTGGCGACAAAGCAAAAGTGAGTGGTCACGTTTTGGGCGATTTTTCCAAACAAGACCAACAATGGTTAGACCCATTACTCAATGCTTTAACACGCCATTTAGATTATCTCGTCAAAGGCGAGGATGCGACCTATCAAACACGGGTCATTGAAGATATGAAAGCGGCTCTGCCTGAGCTAGAAGCCGATGAAACTGAAATAAATAAGGACGCAGAATAATGGGTTTTCGTTGTGGAATTGTTGGCCTTCCAAATGTCGGTAAGTCGACGCTGTTCAACGCGCTGACCAAAACCGCCAGCGCCCAAGCGGCGAATTTTCCGTTTTGCACCATTGAGCCAAATATTGGCGATGTCGCTGTGCCCGACGCACGGCTCGACACTTTGGCGCAAATTGCGAAATCAGCGCAATCGATTCCAGCGCGTTTGAGCTTTGTTGATATTGCCGGCCTGGTGCGCGGCGCTTCTAAGGGTGAAGGTCTGGGCAATCAGTTTCTCGCCAATATCCGCGAAGTCGACGCCATTGCCCATGTCGTGCGGTGTTTTGAAGATGGCGATATCACCCATGTCGAAGGGGTTGTCGATCCGCTGGCCGATGCCGACACAGTGGAAACCGAATTAATGCTGGCAGATTTAGAAAGCCTTGAAAAACGCCAAGCCAATTTGCGCAAAAAAGCCGCCGCTAAAGATAAAGCCGCCGCCGATGAATTAGAGCTGGTCGAGCTGGCTCTGGCCGAATTGCGCGAAGGCCGCCCCGCCCGCAAGGCCGATGTGCCGGCTGACCGCAAGCTGGCCTTTAAGAACCTGCAGCTGATTACCTCCAAACCTGTGATTTATGTCTGTAATGTTGAGGAAGCGGCAGCCGATAGCGGCAATAGCCTATCAGCCAAAATGCAGGAAAAAGCCGCCGCTGAAGGGGCTGAAGCGGTGATTATTTCTGCCCGTATTGAAGAAGAATTGGCTCAGCTTGAAGACAGCGAACGGCTGGAATATCTGCAAAGCCTGGGACTTGAAGAGCCAGGTCTCAATCGCCTGATCCGGCAAGGCTATGAGCTATTGGGCCTGATTACCTATTTCACTGCTGGCCCCAAAGAGGCGCGCGCGTGGACCATTCGTAAGGGCATGTCAGCGCCACAAGCAGCTGGGGTTATTCACACTGATTTTGAGCGCGGTTTCATTAAGGCCGAAACCATCGCCTTTGACGATTACACCGCCCATAATGGTGAGGCCGGTGCCCGCGAAGCCGGACGTTTACGCCAAGAAGGCAAGGATTATTTGGTCAAGGACGGCGACGTCTTATTATTCCGCTTTAACGTCTGAATCAAAAAACCCCGCCTTGTTGCCAAAGCGGGGTTTATTTTGAAGCCTCAGTGCTTAGTGCTGGTCAGCCCAGATTTTGCGCATTGAGAAATACATCAAGCCAGCGAAAATCGTCAGATAAATCAGCACCATCACGCCAGTGCGCTTGCGCGCTTCCAATTCAGGCTCGGCTGCCCATACGAGGAATTGAACGACGTCACTCGACATCTGCTCGACTGTTGCAGGCGTACCATCGCCATATTCAACAATGTCCTCTGACAGCGGTGACGGCATAGCGATTTTGCCACCTGACATATAAGGATTGTAATACAGACCGGCGCGCATTTCGACGCCCTCAGGGGCTTCGCTATAGCCGGTCAGCAGAGCGTGGATATAATCAGCACCACCTGAACGCGCTTTGGTAATCAAAGACAAATCCGGCGGGTAAGCACCACCATTTGCCGCACGACCTGCGTTTTCATTTGGATAAGGCTCTACAAACCGGTCTTTCGGCAGGGCCGCACGCTCGAACATATCGCCGAAACTGTCTGGGCCATCTTCCACCGTATATTCAGCGGCAATGGCTTTGACTTCGGCTTCGCTAAATTCAGGCCCGCCGTCTTGTGACAGATTGCGGAAACTGAGCTGCGACAGCCCATGGCAAGAGGCGCAAACCTCTTTATAGACTTGGAAACCGCGACGCAGCGCATTGCGGTCAAATGTGCCGGTTGGGCCATTAAAGCTCCAATCCATGGCTGCTGGATGTTTTGCGTCGCCAGCTGCTTGCACTGGTGACAAAAGCCCGACAACCACAACAGCGCTGGCGGCAAGAGATTTCAAAGTTAAGTTCTTCATAACGATTTTCCTCTCAAAACCACTATTCGGCCGCTTGCGGCGTTGCAGGCAGCACAGCTGCGGAAATGCTTTCCGGCACTTCTTTTGGCTTCTCGACCAGACCAAGGATTGGCAAAATCAGCAAGAAATGTGCGAAATAATAGACAGTGCCGATACGCGCCAACACAATGTAAACACCTTCAGCAGGTTGTGCCCCGAGATAGCCCAGAAGCAGGCAGTCTAGGATGAACAATACAAAGAATTGACGGAATAATGGGCGATAACGCGCTGAGCGCACTTTTGATGTGTCCAGCCAAGGCAGCAGGAACATGACAAAAATCGCACCAAACATCAGCACCACACCGCCGAGCTTATCCGGCACAGCGCGCAAGATTGCGTAAAATGGCAGCAAATACCATTCCGGCACAATATGCGCTGGTGTCACCAATGGGTTGGCCGGAATATAATTATCGGCATGGCCCAGAACATTTGGTGCAAAGAAGATGAAATAAGAGAACAGGATCAAGAATAAGGTCAGCGCAAAACCATCTTTCACCGTGTAATACGGGTGGAATGGCACTGTATCTTGCTTGTCCTTCACTGAAATACCAACCGGATTGTTATTGCCAGGCACGTGCAAAGCCCAAATGTGCAGAACAACGACGCCAGCAATCAGGAATGGAATGAGATAATGCAGCGAGAAGAAGCGGTTCAATGTTGGGTTATCAACTGAGAAGCCGCCCCACAGCCAAATGGCAATGTTTTCACCGACCAAAGGAATGGCACCAAATAGATTGGTAATCACAGTCGCGCCCCAGAGGCTCATTTGACCCCATGGCAAGACATAACCCATGAAGGCGGCGGCCATCATCAGAATGTAAATAATCACACCCAAAATCCACAGCACTTCGCGCGGCGCTTTATAAGAGCCGTAATACATGCCGCGGAACATATGGATATAAACGGCAATAAAGAACATGGAGGCGCCATTTGCGTGAATGTAACGCAGCATCCAACCATAATTCACATCGCGCATAATATGCTCAACCGAGTTAAAGGCGAAATCGACATGCGGCGTGTAATGCATGGCCAGAATAATACCGGTGATGATTTGGGTGACGAGGCAGAAGCTCAAAATGCCGCCAAAAGTCCACCAGTAATTGAGGTTTTTCGGAGTTGGATAGTCAACAAAACTATCATGGGCCAAACGCAAAATAGGCAGACGAGAGTCGAGCCATTTAGAAACGCCATTGCTGGGATTGTATGTGCTTTCACCGCTCATGATTTTTCCTAACCAATTTTAATGCGTGTATCGCCTACGAAATCGTATGGCGGAATTTCAAGGTTCTTCGGAGCTGGCCCCTTACGGATCCGTCCTGAGGTGTCATAATGCGAACCATGGCATGGGCAGAACCAGCCATTAAAATCGCCGGCTTGACCAAGCGGCACGCAACCCAAATGGGTGCAAATACCAACCATGATCAACCATTCGTCCTTCACAACGCGATCGGCGTCGTTTTCAGGATCAGGCAAATCAGCAAATGAAACCGCGCGGGCATCACCCACTTCGGTTTGCGTGCGACGGCGGATGAAAACCGGCTTACCGCGCCATGTAACTGTAATGCTTTGGCCGCTCTCAACGGCAGACAAATCAACCTCGATAGATGACAAAGCTTTCACTGAAGCATCTGGGTTCATTTGATCAATCAATGGCCAAACAATATTGGCGGCGCCGATAGCTGCGAAAGCACCGGTGGCCAAATATAGAAAATCGCGTCGGTTTGGTTCTTCTGTGACTGGAGTGTGTGCGTCAGTCATCTTTATCTCCTTATTGCCCCCTATAAGCCTGCTCTTTATAAACAAGCTATGGATGACAGCAAACTAGCCTCTGCGGGGCAATCTCTGAATGTGTCACCATGACGCATATATTAACCGCTGGTAATCATCAGTGGAACCCTATAAGCCATTGGTAAGGCTAGGTTATTTTTATGGTAAGGCAATTGGCTCGATGACAGATAAAAAACCCGACGCGAATCTCTGGGACACGCGCAAAAACTCTGCAGCCTCTTGGTTTGCCAGCTTGCGTGACGAACTTTGCACAAAACTCGAATCACTCGAGCCAGAGGGGGCAAAATTCCAACGCAAATCATGGCGTCGTGGCGATGGATCGCAAGACTTGGGTGGCGGCGAAATGTCAATGTTGCACGGCAAGGCCTTTGAAAAAGCCGGCGTCCATATTTCTGTTGTGCATGGCGAATTTTCCGAAGATTTCAAAGCGCAGGTCGATGGCGCGCAAGACGACCCGAGATTTTGGGCGGCGGGGATTTCGGTGATTATCCATCCAAGCAATCCGCACGCGCCGACCGCGCATATGAACACACGTATGGTGGTGACCACTAAAGGTTGGTTTGGCGGCGGCGGCGACTTGACGCCGATGATTGATGCTGCCCGCAGCGCCGATCATATTGACACGCAAGATTTTCATGCCGCCTTCAAAGCCGCCTGCGACAAACATGATGCGAGCTATTACCCGCGCTTCAAAGAAGAATGCGATCACTATTTCTTCCTGCCGCACCGCCAAGAAACACGCGGCACGGGCGGCATTTTTTATGATCATCTTAATAGCGGTGATTGGGCGGCAGATTTTGCCTTTACGCAAGATGTCGGCAAGGCATTTGTCGATATCTATCCGCAAATCGCCGCCCGCCGCATTGATATGCCATTCGACCAAGCCGACCGCGAGGCACAGTTAAAACGCCGCGGCCGCTATGTTGAATTCAATTTGCTTTATGATCGTGGCACCATGTTTGGGCTGAAAACTGGCGGCAATGTGGAAAGCATTTTGTCATCCATGCCGCCTATGGTCAGCTGGCCGTAATCAGCCCTGCGCCAGTCGCGCTTTCAATTCCGCCTCGACCTTGTCAGCCGACGGAAAGCCTTGTGCGACCCACCATTGTTCCATCGCTTTCGCCATAAGCCCCATCTCTGGCCCGGCCTGCATACCGGCGGCTTTCATCATTTCGCCATTAACTGGAAAATCCGGCTTATCGAAGGTTTGCGCCGCCACCAACGCCTGTTGCCAGACCGCCGCCGCTTCGTCTCGCGCATTACATAACGCCAAATGCGCCTGATCTTGGACACTCGTCACGCCGTCAAAATAAAGCGCCGCCATCATATCCTCAGCGATATAGCGGCTTGGCGTCAGCGCCGCTTTCATGCGCGCCATATGTTTGCCCGACAAGCGCAAGTTTTTGCCGATAATTTCAGCCGTCGGCCAATCAGGCATGAGCGCCATCAGCCTGAGTAAACCGTCGTCACTGCGCTCGGTCATCGCCTGCAAACGCGGCAAATCATAGGCCGCTGGCAAACCAAAAATCGGCGCTAAAAGCCCGCATTGCGCCATGCTCTCAAGCGCCGCGCTGGCCGCCGGAAGCGCCAAAATCTTAAACATCTCGCTATGTATACGCTCGCCAGAAAGCTGCCTCATATGTGGCCCCGCTGCGGTCAATGCGGCGGCGGCCGAGGCCTCAATTTGGCTGTCGGCGGCTAGCTGAAAATGAAAGCGGAAAAACCGCAAAACACGCAAATAATCCTCGGCAATACGCTGCTGCGCCTCGCCAATAAAGCGGATTGTCCGGCTCTCAATATCAGCCAGCCCGAGATTTGTCGGATCATAGACCGTGCCATCGGCATCACAATAAAGCGCGTTAATGGTCAAATCTCGGCGTGCCGCATCGGCCTGCCAATCTTGTGAAAACACCACTTCAGCATGGCGACCATCGGTGCGGATATCAGAACGCAAAGTGGTGATTTCAAATAAGCCATTAGCTTTTTTACCGGCCATCACCGCTGTGACTGTGCCATGCGCCAAGCCGGTCGGCACGGTTTTAATACCGGCCTGCTCAAGACAGGCCATCACCTGATCAGCCGTCAGTGTGGTCGCAATATCGACTTCCGTATCAGCATCAGCGACCCCCAGCAGACTATCGCGCACACAGCCACCGACGGCGCGCGCTGTGCCGCCATCGGCATTGAGTATGGCGAGAATTTGCTGTGTGTCGGGCCGCGTCAACCAAGCGGGCGCTGGCAATTTGAGATGCGCGTCGGTCATCCGCCGCCTCGCTTATTCAAATCGCCCCGGCACAACCCGACCATTTTCAAGTTGCGGCGGCACATATTGCGCCTCAGGCGCGTCACCCGACGTCAGGCGGATATAAAATAGGCTGAGCAAAACCAAAACCGCGCCCAGCACGGCGCATAAAGCCCAGCGGCGCTGAGTTTCGACCTCTGGCCGCGCCCGCGCCAGCCATAAAGACCAGAGCCATGCCAGAATGAAAGGCACGGAGAATAGAAATAGGTTCCAAATAATAATGCGGATCATGGCTGCAACCTCCGGCTCATGTGCAACAACATGCCCGCCGTTGCACCCCAGATATTATAGCCCTCATATTGAAGCGCGTAATAGTGTCTTTGCTGCCCTTCCCATTCAATTTCATGGGCTTTGTAATTTTCGGCATTTAAAACTAAACCAGCCGGCACATGGAAAATATCCGCCACTTCATTTTTATCAGCTTGCAAGGCATAACCCTGACGCACAGTCGCCACCACCGGCAAAATGCGAAACCCTGTGCCGGTCTCATAAGTATCGAGAAAGCCGACCACATCGACATAATCGGGATGCAGACCAATTTCTTCATGCGCCTCGCGCAAGGCCGCCGCCACTGGTGTTTTGTCTCCGGCTTCAACTTTGCCGCCGGGAAACGCCACCTGCCCTGAATGTTTGTCGAGATGGTCAGCCCGTCGGGTCAAAATAATATGCGGCTCGCCATCATCGCCCGTCGAAATCGCAATCAGCACAGCCGCCAGCTTGAGCGGCTTGTCGGTTTCCTCGCGTGTATCGCCATGCAAATTCATATCGCCAATTTGCCCGCGCTCATGATGCAAAACATTGCCCGATGGCAATTGCTTATCAACCACCGCCAGAATTTGATCGAGTAATCGCAAATTCTGCGTCATGCTCATTCGGCGTCTCGCACGATATCTGCATTGCTAATCGGGAAAAACACCCCATGGCTCCAGACGCCAAAAGCATCGCCTTCGACTTCGGCCAGTTCGACCAATTGGTAAAAAACCGACCGGCTGATCAGCGCCTCAAGGCGGGCGCGCACGTGAATATAGGGGGATGGCTCATCGGTCTGCGGGTCAATCTCAAAGCGCAAAGCGTGTTCGGGGCCGGCCTCGGCAAAATCACCAACATTGGTTTCAAAGCGCAAAACTTGCTGCCGCCCCTCACCGCTGACACGCAATAAAGTGGCGACAAAGGGCGCGTCTTCAATCTCGACACGAATTTTTTCAACCGGCGTTACCAGATAATGTTCACCCTCTTCATCATGGCGCAAAATCGTCGAAAAAAGCCGCACTAGCTTTTTGCGACCAATGGGCGAATTATCATAATACCACTGCCCATCGCGGGCGATGCGCATGCCAATATCACCGCAATATTCTGGCTCCCACAAATGGACAGGCGGCAGGCCTTTTTCACCATTCTCGGCTTTTTCGGCCTGTGCAATGACGCTTTGCAAAGGGTTTGATGGTGTGTTGTCAGTCATATAGCACTCCCGCTTTAGCGCTAAACTAGCACAAATCCGGTGCAGGGCGAACCATGCCCGCCAATTGTGCCAATAAATCCGCCTCGCCGCGCACCAAAAGCCGATTGGCATCAACCGGCCCCGGCATGGCGATATCGCTATTGCCGATGACAAAACCGACACGCTGATAATAGGGCAAGTCGCCAACCAGAATGACCACTGGAAAACGCGCCCCATCAATCATCGCCAGACTATGTTGCATCAAGGCCAAGCCAACCCCTTTGCTTTGCAGCTCAGGACTAACCGCCAGCGGGCCAAGCAATAAAGCTGGCTGTTCGCCTATTCGCACCGGCCAATAGCTGATGCTGGCTTGCACCTGTTCGGCTTGGCCGAGAC
>JAYOCI010000004.1:24658-32386 GCA_038105345.1 Rhodobiaceae bacterium | reverse complement strand
CGGTGCGGGGGCTCATCACGGTCGAAATATCGCCATTGATGAAGCTGGAACGTGTGAGGTCTGCGACCCGCACCATGGCATTGATTTTCTCGCGACCCTCGGGCCCTTCATAGCCCAAGGCTTTGGCGTGGACGATGTCGGTCTCGCGTTCTATCGGCAGATAGTTCAGCGTGGTCACAATATTCCAGCGGTCCATTTGGCCTTGGTTGATCTGTTGTGTGCCGTGATATAGGCCGGATGTGTCGCCCAAACCAATGGTGTTGGTGGTGGCAAACATACGGAAGCCAGCATGTGGGCGAATGACTTTGTTTTGGTCGAGCAAGGTAAGTTTACCAGCGACTTCAAGCACGCGCTGAATCACAAACATCACATCTGGACGACCGGCATCATATTCGTCAAACACCAAGGCCACAGGGTTCTGCAGTGCCCAAGGCAACATGCCTTCTTGGAATTGCGTCACTTGTTTGCCGTCTTTCAAGACAATCGCGTCTTTGCCGACCAAATCAATACGGCTGACATGGCTATCAAGATTGATACGCACACATGGCCAGTTCAAACGGGCCGCGACTTGTTCAATATGGGTCGATTTACCGGTGCCGTGATAGCCTTGCACCATCACCCGACGATTATGGGCGAAACCGGCCAGCAGAGCCATTGTGGTGTTTTTGTCGAACAAATAATCTTCATCCAAATCCGGCACATATTGGCTGGCTTCGGAAAAAGCAGGCACTTGCATATCAATATCGACGCCAAAGACTTCGCGCGCCGAGACTTGCGTGTCCGGCATATCGGGCATTGGCCCTTGGTGGTCTTGCGCGTTTGCGTTGGCTTTTACAGCTTCACTCATAACTTTCTCCCGATTGCCGCGCTTGCGGCCTTAAATGAATTGCAAGTGGTAGCAAAAATAGACGATTAACAAAAGCCGGAAGCTTTTAGATAATCATGAGCTTGGATGGTTTTTTGCAATTGGGTTTCATATTTCCTTTCGCCACCATTGGCGTCAGGGTGATATTTTTTGACCAAAAGCTTATAGCGTTTACGCACATCTTCTGGCGTTGCCGATGCTTCGAGGTCGAGAATTTCCAGCGCCCGCTTTTGGCCGGTCGACACGCGCGGCGCGCGGCGGGTCTCGCCCTTAATCGGGCCAGCATGGTTCATGATCTCAAGCGGATCATCAAATTGCCAATCGCCCTCTTTCAGACCTTTGGCGCGGCGTGTGCCCATTGACCAGGTTGGTCGGTGGCCGGTTGAGGCGGCGCGTCGATAGTTTTCAATATCGCCGTCAGACATGCCCTCAAAAAAATCATAGCTTTTGTTATATTCGCGGATATGGGTGAAGCAGAATGTGCGTTTGCCCTGCTCGCCGGGACTTGCCGGGGCAGGGTAACCGGCTTTTTCATCGCAAGCCGGCCAGTCACATGTCTTTTCTGCTTTGGCAACAGTTTCTGTGCGCTTGGAAGCGCGGATACTGTCAAAATATTTCGAATTCAGGTTCATGCGATCATCATAAAGCGGTAAAAAAAATTTGTATCAGAAAAACGCATGGTTTAGTGCTTCTTCATAGCTTTGATATAGGCCAAATACGGGCAAAATCAAATAGGAGTTCGAAGATGGTTCGCGAGACACTGATTGAAAAACTAACAATTGCCTTTGCTCCCTCATTCCTAGAGGTGATTGATGAATCACATTTGCACGCTGGCCATCGTGGCACACGGCCTGAAGGCGAGACGCATTTTCGTGTGAAAATCACTTCGCAAGCCTTTATTGGCCAGTCCCGCTTGGCCCGCCAGCGTGCCGTTATGGAGCTGTTGAGCGAGGAATTGGCCGGCCCAGTTCACGCGCTGGCCATGAAGCTGAAAACCCCCGAAGAGGCGGCCATCGACCAATAGGCCTAGCTTTGCGGACGGGTAATACGAATCTGCAAAATCTGATTGCGTTGTTTGCTCATAATGCGGAAGCGCAAACCATGAAATTCGAAAACTTGCCCGACGTCGGGGATGGAACGGGCTTCGTGGATAATCAAGCCAGCAATTGAGTTGGCTTCTGCATCTGGTAACGACCAGCCCATTTCACGGTTCAGATCGCGAATGCTCAAACTGCCAGAAATTTCCAATGTGCCGTCGCCGCGCTTGCGCAAGAGGCTTGAGGGCAAATCATGCTCATCGTCAATCTCGCCGACAATTTCCTCGAGAATATCTTCCATGGTCACCATGCCCATTAAGGCGCCATATTCATCGACGACAAGCGCCAAGTGCAATTTGCGGCTGCGGAAAGCATTGAGTTGCTCGCCCAAAAGCGTGGTCTCGGGCACGAACCAAGGTTCGCTGGTCAATTGCCCAATATCCAGACCAACAGCCCCCGTTGGGCTGGTGGCGAGGGCGCGCAATAGGTCTTTGCTGTGCAGCATGCCGATAATATTTTCCGGCTCATCGCGCCACAGAGGAAACCGCGTATAGGGGCTTTCCAGCACCGCTTTGACAATTTCTTCGCTCGGCAAATCGCAATCAATCATCACCATGGATTTACGGTGAATCATAATTTCTTCGACCCGTGTGTCGCCAAGGTCAAGAATGCCGCCCAGCATATCGCGGTCGCCCTTATGCACACTGCCTTCTTGGTGGTGCAAATCAATGGCGCCGCGAATTTCTTCATGGGCCGGCAACAGGCGTCCGGCGTCCTCATCGGTGAAACCGGCAAGCCGCAGAATAAACCGTGAAATAATGCTCAACATACGGGTCAACGGGGCCAAGATAATAACCAGAATACGCAAAGGCGCAGCAGCCCGCAGAGCCGTCAAATCGGGGGTCAAAATGGCATAGGTTTTTGGCAGCACTTCGGCGAAAATGACCACAAGGGCGGTCATCATCAGTGTCGCATAGACCATGCCGGCTTCGCCAAATAAGCGCAAGAAAAGAGCCGTCGCCAGCACTGAGGCGAGAATATTGACAGCATTATTGGCTAATAAAATGGCGCCGAGCAGGCGTTCTTTTTGATCCAAAAGCGCCATCACCCAGCGGGCGCGGCGTCGGTTTCTTTTGCGCATGCGCATCATCCGCGCCTTACTGGTGGCCGTCAGCGCGGTTTCTGATCCTGATAGAAATGCGGAAACAACCAGCAGCGCGATAATAATACCAGCAATCCACAGAATGCCGAAATCAAATTGCCCCATTAGTTTTGTGCTCCTTGCGCGATGAGAAAGCCTCGCAATTGATCCTCGGTAACCGTATCGGTCACGAAAGCCTCGCCAATGCCACGGGCTAAAATAAATCGCATAGTGCCCGCTTGCATTTTTTTATCCTGCCGCATGGCTTCAATCAAGGCATCAACGCCAAAAGCGCCATTGCCGATTTGGGCCATGGAAATCGGCAGACCGGCTGATTGCATATGCGCTTTCACCCGATCGGCGTCAGCCTGCGAGCAATCACCGCGCTCAGCCGATAAGGCAAAGGCCAAGACCATGCCAAAACCGACGGCTTCGCCATGTAACAGAGCGTCGCCGTAATTGGTCAATTTTTCAAAGGCATGAGCAAATGTATGGCCGAGGTTCAGCAAGGCGCGTTCGCCCGACTCGCGCTCATCGCGCGCCACAATGGCGGCTTTGGCGCGGCAACTTTCCGCCACCGCATGGGCCACAGGGGCGGCCTCAAGCGCTAATACGGCGTGCAGATTATCATCCAGCCAATCAAAGAAATCGGCATTGCCCAAGGCGCCATATTTCACAATCTCGGCATAGCCGGCGATTATTTGCCGCTGCGGCAGGCTGGCCAAAACATTGGTGTCAGCCAAGACCAATTCGGGCTGATGAAAGGCGCCGATCAGGTTTTTACCTTGTCCGGCATTAATCGCTGTCTTGCCACCAATCGAGCTATCGACCTGCGCCAAAAGGCTGGTCGGAATTTGAATAAATCGTGTGCCGCGACGCAAAATAGCCGCTGCAAAGCCAGTTAAATCGCCAATCACGCCGCCGCCAAGGGCGATAATGCAATCATCGCGTTCGATTTCAAAATCCATTAATCGGCCGCATAGGGCTTCCAATTGAGCAAAGGATTTGCTTGCTTCACCGGCTTCGATAATCACCGTTTCATAGGCTATTTTGGCCTCGGTCAGCGCCTTTTGTAGGTCTGGCAAGTGATGTTTTGCGACATGAGTATCGGTAACAATCGCCACGCGGGGTCGTTTCAAAAGCGGCGCAATATATTTGCCGCAATTCACTAAAAGGCCGCCGCCGATATGAATGTCATAAGCGCGCGCCGCCAGTTCGACGCGCACGGTCTGCGAGTCGGCGGCAATGTCGGACGATGATTGTGTTGCACTCATATCTTTCGCTTAAAGCAAAGCATAGGCCTTTGTCCAGCGTTAGCTCTCGGTTTGACCCTTTTCGGCCGCCGCCGCAAAGCGCTTGGCCAAGGCTTTTTTCATATCTTTGATACTGCTTCGTGCATCCGAGCGCGAGATATTGACCCGCAGGTCGGCCAGTTCATAAATCGGCCCGCGCTGGGCGCTCAATTCGTTTAATTTGGCACGCACATCAGTGCCCACCAGCAGCGGTCGCTTGCCCGGATTGCGGTTCACCCGCTGCACGAGTTCATCAATTTCCACATCCAACCATAAAGAAACCGCCGATTGTTCAATCAGGGCGCGCGTGTCTTGGTTGAGAAAGGCGCCGCCGCCGAGGGCCAACACTTGCGGGCCATTTTGCAATAAGCGCGCGATAACCCGTTGCTCGCCGTCGCGAAACGCCGCTTCCCCATGTTTGTCAAAAATTTCCGCAACGGTCATGCCAGCGGCTTTTTCAATCTCGTCATCGGCATCGTGAAATGGTAATTTCAACTCCTTGGCCAGTCGTTTACCCAGACTTGATTTGCCAGCCCCCATCATGCCAATCAGCACGATCGGGCAGGTCACTTCAAATTTGGTTTTGGCGGCTTTAGAATTCTTGCTCATCTATAAATGTGTAATGTTAAATGTAAGTCGCGTCTAGCGTTGTGCGCTGTCATGATTATCGCATTTGTCGGACAAAGCTGCCCAGTTTCTGCCGTAAAGCTGTTATAGTAGAACAGAATCATAAAATGACTGGAGGTTCCCATGGGGTTCAAACTATCTTCGATAATTACAATTGCCCTTGTTTTGCTGGTTGGTGGTTTGATTTTCTTCACCCAAGCCATCGAACCAAAAAGAGAAACAGCCGTCGAGGTGCTAGATAATGAGCAATTTGCCCGTTAGGCAAGCTGTCCTTTTTGCTCTTTGCCTCTTTGCGTCACCGGCCTTGGCGCAGCAGGGCTTGCCTTATGCCATGCGCGCACCTTTGGATATTATTCCACAACCGATGCGCCAGGCGGTCGGCGAAAGCCAGCAAAATCAAGCCAATGCAGAAACCAAATTGGCACCGCGTGTGGCGGCCCAGCAAATGACGCGCGCGGTGCGCGCTGTCGCGGCTTTGCCGGGGTCAGAAACGCAAATCGTGCAAGTCGGGCAATTGGGTGCCCTAGAGGATGCACCAATTGGCCTTGAGCCTGGCTATGGCGGCGCCCTTTGGCGCGGTGCGCGATTGGCCTTTGTCGGCGACTTAATGGCACGTTTGCCCAAGCGCCATGAATTATCAGCCATGCGCGAATTGGAGCGCGGCTTGCATCGTTCAGCGACGGCGGCACCCAAAGGCTCAGCCCGTGGCGTCAGCTGGACAGTGGCCCGTTTAAACCGATTTTTGGCCATTGGTGACACGCAATCAGCGCTCGACCTTGCTGAATTAACCGGCATTGCGGCGCGCGATACAATGGCGCTCAAGGCGCAAATTCTCGCGCTTATTGGGCAAGGCAATGATGCCGCAGCCTGTGAGCAAGCCACGCCAGAGCGCGGCGCAGCCAATCGGCTCGCCACGCGAGGATTTTTTCTACAATTGATAATTTATTGTCATTTGCGCGACGGCGACGAAGCCAAAGCGGCTTTGGCCATTGAGCTAAATGAAAAAACCTTGGCTGAGGATCCGCTGTTTCGTGAACTTGCCTTTTTAATGGCCAGCAAAGCGCCCATTCGCGTGATCAGCCAAACTCAGCTCAAGGCGCAAAAAGCGGCGGCGCTGAACCAGCCTGCAGAAAACACCACGCCGCCCAAGCCGTCCGAGTCGGCGTCGGCAGAGCCGGATGCGGCAAGCGCGCCAGAGCCTTTGGTCTTGCCCGCTGAATTAACCGCCTTGCAAATCGCTCTTTTGCGTCTGGCCGGTCAAGCCATTCCCATGGAAGACAATATTGTTCCCGCCTATCTGCTGGCCGCTGTGGCGAATGATCGTCAGCAATCAGCCTTTGTGCGGGCGCAGGCGGCGATACAAAATTTGGCCTATGAAGGCGCGGCTGATGGGCAGCTTTTAACTTTGAGCCAAAGAGTGGATTTTTCTCCGCATTTGCCTCGCTCCCTGCCATACCGCGCGGATGACCTTGATCCAGCGCTGTTTATTGCCATGAGCGTGCAGCAAATAGACAAGACCGCTTTTGACGCGCGGCCAAATGTGATGGCTTATTTCTTGCGCCAAGCCATGGCGCGCAATATCTGGCAGCAAATGGCTTTGGCATTGTCCCAACCGCTGAAGGAAATCTCAGTGGCGCGGCCGATTGATGCTGAAACGCAAGCGGTGCTGCTGCCAGCCTTGGTTTTGGTCGGCGCTGATGAGGCGGCCAATCGACTTTACTGGTTGAACTCAGCCGCCATGACGCCCTTGTCGCAACGCTTATTTGCCCTGTCGCAGAGCGACTTTATTTTGCCAAATTTAGCCCAGACACAAAGCGTTGCCTCACTCGATTTGTCAACGATAGAGCCTGCCGGTCAGTTTATTGACTGGGCGGCAATGGCCGGTGAAATGAATAATGCGGCGGCGCCGATACAAGATTATCTTCGCACTGAGATCAGCATATTGCGCGGGCTTGGGTTTGAAACACCATCGCCTATTGCTGAAGATTTCTTGGTCGCTGAACCATCGGCGCGGGCGCAACGCTGGTTAACTCTGGCTGAAGATCAATGGATTGGTGATTTAATTTTATCCATCACCTCCGATATGGCGGCACTACCGGCCTTGCAATGGCGTGACGATGATATTGTCGCTGTGTTGATGGCTCTGCGCCAAGCCGGACTAAGCCAACAAGCGCTGGCCCTTGGTCGCGAGCTTTTATCGGTGAATTATGCGCAATTGGTGGCGGCCAACAGCGCGGCTCTGATAATTAATGTGCCTGTCGAGAGCCAGATTGATGAGCCAGGTTTTTCTTTGCCGACGCAATTGCAAGACGAGACAATCGATGCGCTCAATCGCGATTATGAATGGTCTGACAATTTGCCATTGATTGATTTCAATCGGCTTGAGGAATAGGCAATGGCCGACATAACGCCGCATATGTCACGACATATTGATTTATTTCTCGACATGATGGCGGCTGAACGCGGCGCGTCGCAGCACACTATTGCGGCCTACCGCCGCGATTTAACCCGTTTGGGAAAGTTTTTAATGTCGCGCGGGGATGATTTTCTGACCGTTGAGGCAGCCGCCCTATCTGCATATATGGCGCATTTATCGACCGAAAAAATGGCCGCCTCAAGCGCCGCGCGGCATTTGTCGAGCCTTCGGCATTTCTTCAAATTTCTATTGGTCGAGGATTTGCGGGCGCAAAACCCGTCGGAAAATATTGCCCGCCCAGCCACTGTGCGACCTTTGCCGAAATTATTGTCTTTGGCCGAGAACGAGGC
>JAYOCI010000004.1:0-24648 GCA_038105345.1 Rhodobiaceae bacterium | reverse complement strand
GCCTTGATTGGCGCCGCCCATGATCTGCCAGCCAAGACGTTGAGTGAGCAAGGCGATAAATTACGCAGTATTTGCTTGATCGAAATTCTCTATGCGTCGGGCTTGCGGGTCAGTGAGTTGGTCAGCCTGCCGCGCGCCGGCATGGTGCAAACACAAGCGGTGATTATTGTTCGGGGTAAGGGCGGACGCGAGCGCATGGTGCCATTATCGCCGCCAGCGCAAAGAGCCTTGGCCGATTGGGTTGCGTGGCGCGATGAACAAAAACCACTGGCCGCTTCGCCGTTTTTATTTCCCAGTCGCAGTCGGCAAGGCTATTTGACGCGCCAGCGTTTTGCGCAAATCCTTTTGCAGCTTGGCGCCTCGGCCGGCATCGCTGAAAAAAAATTATCGCCGCATGTCGTGCGCCATGCTTTTGCAACTCATTTGGTGGAACATGGGGCTGATTTGCGGGCGGTGCAGCAAATGTTGGGCCATGCAGATATTTCGACGACGCAGATTTACACGGCGGTTTTGGATGAGCGGAAAAAGCGATTGCTTGACCAAGCCCACCCATTGGCTAATCTAGACCCTGGATCGACAAATATGGTGTCTAAAAATAAATAGAATTATCTGCCTATTCTCACGCGCTTGGAGTATAACGAACCATGCAAAATTATTTGGAATTCGAAAAACCTATTGCTGCTCTTGAAGGGCAGATACGCGAATTGCGCAGCGTCGGCAAAGAATCCGGCGGGGTCGATATTGTGGAGGAAATCCATAAGCTCGAGGGCAAGGTAAGCGATGAGATTGAAAAACTTTATGGCAATCTCGATGCTTGGCAAAAGACCCAAGTGGCCCGCCATCCCATGCGGCCGCATTGCACTGACTATATAAACAAGCTGGTCGAGGATTTTACGCCTCTATCCGGTGACCGCTTATATTCTGAAGACCATGCCATTATTGCTGGTCTTGGGCGTTGGCAGGGCCAGCGCGTGGCCATTTTGGGCCATGAAAAAGGCGCCGACACTCAATCGCGCGTGAAACATAATTTTGGCATGGCGCGACCAGAAGGCTATCGCAAAGCCATTCGGGTCATGGATATGGCCGAGCGTTTTAATCTGCCCGTGGTAACTCTCGTCGACACGGCGGGGGCTTATCCTGGCATTGGCGCTGAGGAGCGCGGGCAATCGGAAGCCATTGCGCGCTGCACTGACAAATGTTTGCAGATTGGTGTGCCATTTGTGTCAGTGATTATTGGCGAAGGCGGTTCCGGCGGGGCGCTGGCTCTGGCGACTGCCAGCCGCATTGTGATGCTTGAACACTCGATTTATACGGTGGCTTCGCCTGAGGCGTGCGCGTCTATTTTATGGCGTTCGTCTTCTGAAGCCGATCAAGCGGCAGCGGCGCTCAAGGTAACGGCGCAAGATTTGTCCAAATTAGGCGTTATTGATCGCATTTTGCCCGAGCCAGTTGGCGGTGCGCATCGCGATCGCGAGCGGATGATGGCAGATGTCGGCATGGCGGTGTCTGAGGAATTGGCGCAAATGGCGTCTTTGACATCGCGCCAATTCCTTGATATGGGCCGCACGGGCATCATCTAGAAACCCCTTTACAGGTTTTTCAAAAAGCTCTGAACCTCGGCCACAAATTGCGGGCCATCCTCGAGGGCAGCGAAATGGCCAGCCGTTTCGAAATCATGCCAATGCACGACATTATAGCTTTGCTCGACCATGCGGCGCGGCGGGAAAGTGATATAGGGCTCAGCGAAATTGCCAATGCCGACCGGCACCTCAACTTTTTCGCCTTCGCCGACGAATGGCAGTTCCTCAAAAAAGCCGCGATAGAACCACACTGAAGTGGCGAAAGTGCCAGTCATTAAATAAATCATCACATTGGACAGCAATTGATGTTTGGTGAAGCGATGCTCAATATGGCGGCGGCCGTCTGACCCCAAATTATCGCTCCAGCCATGGAATTTTTCGATAATCCAAGCCGCCGTGCCAACTGGGCTATCCATCATCGCAAAGGCCAATGATTGCGGCTTGGTGCCTTGCAATTGCAAATAGGCGCCCTCGGCCTGCATGGTGGCGCCAGCGTTTTCGGCCCATTTGATTTCTTCTTCCGTCTCAGGGGTTTCAGCGCCGCGAAGGCCATACATATTAATATGAATAGCCGCGCAGCCGCCGCCTTTGGCAGGGCTATGGTTGAGACCGATAAGTCCGGTGATGACGCTACCCCAGTCGCCGCCTTGAGCGACATAGCTATCAAAACCCAAATGCTCGCGCATTAATTTGTCCCAAAGGGCGGCTGTCCGCTTGGGCCCAATCGGCCGTGTTGGCTTGCTGGAAAACCCGTAACCGGGCATTGATGGGCAAATGACAGTCACACCATCTTCCGCATCACCGCCAAATCGTTCCGGATGGGCGAGGGGTTCAATGACGTGCAAAAATTCGTAAATCGACCCCGGCCAACCATGGGTCATTAAAAGCGGACGCGGATTGGCGCCTGAGCCTTGCTCATGGATGAAGTGAATCGACATATCTTCGATTTGCGCGGTGAAATGGTCAAATTTATTGAGTTCAGCCAGCGTATCTTCCCAGCGGTAATCATTGAGCCAATAATCGCACAATGATTTGAGATAGGCGGCATCCGTGCCATAGGCCCATGGGTCTTCGGTTTCGGCCAATTGTGGGGCAGCAAACCATTGATAATCGGCCACACGTTGCTCAATGCGCGCGCGCAGCGCCTCATCGGTTGGAATGGTGAATTTTTCAATACTCATAGACCCTCTCCTCGACTTTAATGGGTATCGCCAACACGCCATGCGCGCCACCGGCCTTTGAGTATAAAGAGATAATCGAGGTCAGGACAAATGAAATGCGGTTTAGACAGCGCCGTGGCAATGTTTATATTTTTTACCCGAGCCGCAAGGGCATTGCGCATTGCGCGAGACTTTGCCCCATTCTTGACCCTGACCAGCCTCAGCATTTGGTTCGTCCAGCATTGGCGCCTGCATTTCTGGGGTTTCAAGCGCTGGCGGCTTGGTTTCGACCTGCACGCGCATCACATAACGCACCACATCAGTGCGCAATTCGGCCAGCAGATCAGAAAATAGGGTGAAGGCCTCGAGTTTAAATTCTGACAATGGGTCACGCTGACCCATGCCGCGCAACCCGACAATTTGGCGCAAATGTTCCAGCGTAATAATATGTTCGCGCCAGTGATGGTCGAGGGTTTGCAGCAGAATTGATTTCTCAACTTCGCGCATCAGCTCTGGGCCAATTTGCGTCGCCCGTGCAGCGGCCGCCAAATTTGTCGCCTCATAAAGACGCGTCGAAATCTCGTCTTCGGCGATGCCTTCTTCTTTAGCCCAATCGGCAAAAGGTAGATCGAGGTTGAAAATATCCAGCACTTGCTCGTGCAAGCCTTCCATGTCCCATTGCTCGGCATAGGCGCGGGCAGGGATATGCGATTCAATCAAATCATCAATAATCTGATGGCGCATATTGATAATCGTCTCGTCAATGCCTTGCGCCTGCATGAAGTCAATGCGCTGTTCGAACACGACTTTGCGCTGGTCATTCATAACATCATCATATTTCAGGATATTTTTACGAATATCAAAATTGCGCGCTTCGACTTTTTGTTGCGCGCGCTCCAGCGCCTTATTGATCCATGGGTGAACAATCGACTCACCCTCTTTTAGGCCAAGGCGTTTCAGCATCGAATCCATGCGGTCGGTGCCGAAAATACGCATCAGGTCATCTTCAAGACTCAGGAAGAAGCACGAGCGCCCCGGGTCGCCTTGACGGCCCGAACGACCACGCAATTGATTGTCGATACGGCGGCTTTCGTGCCGCTCTGTGCCGATGACGCAAAGCCCGCCAGCTTCCAGCGCTTGCTTTTTCAGACCTTCGACTTCGGCTTCAATCTCAGCCTGCTTTTTGTCGCGCGCGGCCCCCGTTAAGCCTTCCAGCTCATGCTGCAAGCGCAGTTCGATATTGCCACCTAACTGAATATCAGTGCCACGGCCAGCCATATTCGTGGCAATGGTCACCGCGCCCGGCACACCAGCTTGCCCAACAATCGAGGCTTCTTGTTCATGATAGCGCGCGTTCAACACATTGTGTTTGACCTTGCGCGATTTCAAAATGGCGGACAGGGCCTCGGATTTTTCAATACTTGTGGTGCCGACCAGAACCGGTTGGCCGCGCTCTTGGCAATCGACGACTAAATCGGCAATAGCGGCGGATTTTTCGGCTGCTGTGCGATAAATCGCATCGTCTTCATCAACCCGCGCCACATCTGTATTGGTCGGAATTTCGACCACATCGAGGCCGTAAATATCCATAAATTCTTCGGCCTCAGTGAGGGCGGTACCGGTCATGCCAGATAGGCGCTCATAAAGTCGGAAATAATTTTGGAAAGTAATCGAGGCGAGTGTCTGGTTTTCCGGCTGAATGGCGACTGCTTCTTTGGCTTCCAGAGCTTGATGCAGCCCATCGGAAAAACGCCGACCATCCATCATCCGACCGGTGAATTCATCAATAATCACCACCTGCCCCTGTGCGCCCGTGCCGCGCACAATATAGTCGCGATCTTTTTGGAATAGGCGATGGGCTTTCAGCGCATTGGTGACGTGATGCACGATCGATATATTTTGAATGTCATAAATGGATGAGTCAGGGTCTAATAATCCTGCCTCGCGCAACAGGCCCTCAACACGCTCATTGCCTTCTTCGCTCAAATTGACTGTGCGGGTTTTTTCGTCGAGTTCGTAATCTTCCTCGCCAAGCGCCGGAATGATTTTATCAACCGATATATATAGGTCCGAGCGATCATCCAATGGGCCTGAGATAATCAGCGGCGTGCGGGCCTCATCAATCAAAATTGAATCGACCTCGTCAACAATCGCAAAAGCATGGCCGCGCTGGCTCATTTCGGCGATTGAATATTTCATATTGTCGCGCAGATAATCAAAGCCCAGCTCATTATTGGTGGCATAGGTGATGTCGGCGCTATAGGCGGCGCGGCGTTGGGCGTCGTCCAAATCATTAACAATACAGGCCACGGAGAGGCCAAGCTTCTCGTGAACGGCGCTCATCCAATCGGCGTCGCGCTGGGCCAAATAATCATTGACTGTCACCACATGAACCGGCTTGCCGGTCAGGGCGTTCAAATAACACGGCAGTGTGGCGACCAGTGTTTTACCTTCACCGGTTTTCATTTCTGAGATTTTGCCATCATGCAAAACCATGCCGCCGAGCAGCTGCACATCATAGGGGCGTTGGCCAAGGGCGCGAGACGCGGCTTCGCGCACGGCAGCAAAGGCTTCTTCCAATAGGCTATCAAGCGTCGCCCCATCGGCGAGGCGTTGTTTGAATTCGGCTGTTTTGGCTTTTAATGCCTCATCGCTGAGGGCTTGAAACTCTGGCTCTAGTGCGTTGATTTTTTCGACCCGCGAGAGATAAGCTCTCAGCTTGCGATCATTGACCGACCCGAAAAACTGGCGGGCAATTGTTTTCAGACCAAGCATTGAGTTCTCCATGTGCGCTGGGGCGGAAATGATACTACTGCTGATGTAAGGAACCGATGCCCCTATGTCAATTAGTGCGACGTTTTTGCCTATATTGAAAAGAGCTGGTTTATTGCCCGAGGCAAGGCCAATATGGTGCTTAATCGTAAAATTCATCAATGAAAGACTTGTCTGATTATGGCGTTATCAAATCCCCTTCTGCGTCGCGAGCGGCGCGGTCTTGTCACTTTATCCATCTTGGCCGTCATTGGTCTGTTCATTGGCATGACGCCAGTCGCGGCTGTCGCGCAAACCAGTGCACAAGATGACGCGCAAAATACTGTGATCGCCAAGGTCAATGGTGTGCCCATCACCTATGATGACATTGCCTTAGCTGAGGATGAATTGGTCGGGCTGATAGGCAAGCTGCCGGAAGATAAGCGTTTTGAGATTTTGCTCGGCCATATGATTGACCGCATTTTAGCGTCGAGCGCAGCTGAGAAAGCTGGGCTGAGTGACGACCCTCAGGTTGAGATGCGCCTCGCATTTATGAAACGCAAAGCCATGCAGGATGTTTATATTGGCCGCGAGTTAATGCGGCGTGTGACCGATAAAGAGGTCGAGGCCTATTTTGAAAAAGAAATTCAAAATGGCCCGAAAGATGAAGAAGTGCGCGCCCGCCATATTTTATTGGATAGTCGCGAAGCCGCCGATGCAGTGGTGGTGGCGCTGAAAGATGGTGCTGATTTTGTTACATTGGCAAAAGAACGCTCAAAAGGCCCATCCGGCCCCTCTGGCGGCGACTTGGGTTATTTTGGCAAGGAAGCCATGGTCGAGCCATTCGCCGAGGCCGCGTTTAAAATGCAAAAGGGTGATATTTCGGCACCTGTGAAAACGCAATTTGGTTGGCATGTTATCAAATTGGAAGACCGTCGTTCAAAACCTACGCCGAAACTTGACGATGTGCGCGACCAAATTTTCCAAATTCTGATTGGCGAAGCGCGGCAAGATATTTATGTCAAAATGCGTGCCGATGCCGAAGTTCAATTTGTCAAAACCGATGCGGCAACAAAATAGGAAGTGTCAATGGCGTCTCAATTGCCTGTTTCTCCTTTAGCCCCGAAAAAACTAGCCAAACTGCCGAAGATTGACGGTATTGGGCTGGCCACTTATGCCACTGGCTCGCGCTATAAAGGCCGCGACGATTTATTGCTCGTCCGCTTTGCCGCCGGCACCAGTGTAGCGGGCGTATTTACCACTTCGAAAGCGCCCTCGGCTGCCGTCGATTTATCGCGGTCGAATTTAGCGGCGTCGAAAGGCAAGGCGGGGGCGCTTGTGGTCAATGCGGGCATTGCCAATGCTTTTACCGGCAAGGCTGGTGCGAAAGCGGCGCAAACCACGGCGGCAGCGGCGGCGCGCGCCTTTGGCTGTGCGGCCGAGCAAGTTTTCGTTGCCTCAACCGGCGTGATTGGCGCCGACTTAGACCCTAAGCCTTTGGTCGCGGCGATTGATCATCTGGCGGCCGATATGCCGGTGACGGGCGGCGATTATGGCGCCGCCGCGAGAGCGATTATGACCACTGACACATTCGCCAAAGCGGCGACACGTGTGGTGAAATTCGGCTCTCATGAGGTGCGACTAAACGGCATTGCCAAAGGCTCGGGCATGATTGCGCCGGATATGGCGACCCTGTTGGCGTTTGTTTTCACCGATGCCGCCATTGCGCCATCGCTTTTGCAAAAACTCCTCAGCGAGAGCAATGCCAAGAGCCTGAATTCGATTACCGTCGATAGCGATACATCGACGTCGGACACGTGTTTAATGTTTGCCAGCGGCAGTAAAGTGCTTGGCGGGGCGCCTTTGCGCAGCATTAACGATAAAAGATTGCGCGCCTTTCGCGCTGGCTTGCACGATATTATGCAAGATATTGCCGTGCAAACTGTGAGCGATGGTGAGGGGATTTCAAAACTGATAACCATTGATGTCACCGGCGCTGAAGATGATGCCGCCGCGCGCCGCATTGGCTTGGCGATTGGCAATTCGCCCTTGGTCAAAACCGCCATTGCCGGCGAGGATGCCAATTGGGGGCGCATTGTCATGGCAATTGGTAAATCAGGCGAGATGGTCGAGCGCGACCTTTTAGCGATTGATATTGGTGGCCATAAAGTGGCCCGCCGTGGCCGCGCGGTTAACGGCTTTGACGAAGCCCCCGTGGCCCGTCATATGAAAGGGCGGAGTATTCATCTTGCGGTCAATGTCGGTGCCAAAGCCGGCAAGGGCAAAGGCCGCGCCAGAATCTGGGCCAGCGATTTAACGCATGGCTATATTTCGATCAATGCCGATTACCGCAGTTAACATTCAACTGGTCGTCGCTTGCGCCTTGGTCGACGCCGATGGACGTGTGCTGGTCGCGCAACGCCCTGAGGGCAAGCATATGGCCGGATTATGGGAATTTCCTGGCGGTAAATTGGAAGCCGGCGAAACCCCCGAGCAAGCGCTCATCCGCGAGTTGAAAGAAGAATTGTCAATTGATGTGACGCAAGCCTGTCTGGCACCGCTGAGTTTCGCCAGTCATAGCTATGACGCCTTTCATTTATTAATGCCGCTATATATTTGCCGCAAATGGAGCGGGCAGGTCAGGGCGCGTGAAAACCAAGCCGTGAAATGGTGCACGCCGCGACAACTTTTTGATCTTGATATGCCAGCCGCCGACAAGCCCTTGATCGCGCCGCTGCGCGATATGATTTAATCTTTTAATTTCGTTTCAGTGGTGCCCAAGGCATCGGCGAGGCGGGTGCGGGCTGTGCCGGGTCGCAAGGGCTTTTGTTGGCTCTCATGTGGCGCCCATCCGGCTAAATAACAAATCTCAAATTCAGCGAGGCTTTTGCCATCTTGCGCTGTGGCTTGGGCGAAAATATCCATGGCCCGCATTAACACGTCACGGCGCAGCGGCTGTTTGGCTCTTTGGGTCAAAATATTGCTATCGCCCATGCCGCGTAAATCTGCCAATAGCGAAAATGGCGAGCCATAGCGCACACGCAGCATATCGGCGTCGGCCACGGGCAGGGCAAAACCAGCGCGCTGAAGCAGGCCACCGAGGTCACGCAAATCAGCGAAAGGATGGATATGCGGCGCGACGCCACCACAAATTTCTGTTTCAGCCTGCAAAAAAGCCTGTCGCAATGGGATTAAGGTTTGGCTGCCGGGCATGGCGGCGAGAAACAGACCATCGGGTTTTAATGCGCGTTTGATTTGCACCAATGTGCCGGGCAAATCATTGACATGATGCAGGCCCCAAGGCGACATAATCAAATCCAGGCTGGCTTCGGCAAATGGCAGATTTTCTTCGTCTAAGACCAAGCCCGACGCGTCCTCAGCTGGTGGCAAAAGTGCCGCTGTCAGCTCGGCGTCGATGATAAATCGGATTTGGCGCTGATCGCCCAAAGCGGCGCGCAACAGGCCTTTATTGCTGCCTAAAATCACTGCCCGATCAAATTCGCGGGTTTGCACAGACAATCGCTCGGCCATTTCCGTGGCAATATGGCGATGCAAAAAATCATGCTGCGAAAAGCCTGTGGCCGCGCGTGCGCGATTGGCGGCCAGTTGCCGGCGGTCAAAAATTATCGGGACATCAGAACTCATGGCTGGCAATATGCCATTGGTGAACAAAAAAACAAAAACTATCTTGTCACATGGGCGAATAAATTATCCTGTCGCGCCACTATTTTTGGACGCGCTGGCGCGGCTTGGCGATATTTTAGTGCCGCCAAACTGCCCGCTGTGTCGCCAGTTTTTGCAGCGCCAAGAAGGTATTTGCGGCACGTGTTGGCAGCAATTAGAGTTTCTCACCGGCCCAATATGCCGCATTACCGGCCAGCCCATGGCGGTCGATTTGGGTGAGGCGACTGTGTCGCTTGCGGCGCGTATTCGTCGGCCGCCATATCGCATGGCGCGGGCCGCCTTTGCTTATGAAGGGAGCGCGGCGGATTTGATCAAACGGTTCAAATTTTCCGACCGACCCGATCTGGCCAAATTTCTAGCGCCACATATGCTTCGCGCCGGCCATGAAATCAGCGACCCCGAGGCGGTCTATGTGCCTGTGCCCTTACATCATTGGCGGCTATTGGCGCGACGTTTCAATCAATCGGCTGAATTGTGCCGCGCGCTTTCGGCGCTTACGGATTATCCAGTGGTGCTCAATGTTTTGCGCCGTATTCGTCCGACGCGGCGGCAGGTCGGGCTAACCCGTGAGGGGCGGCGGCGCAATTTATCTGGCGCTTTCGCCATTGCCCATAAGCGTCGTGAGCTGATCCGCGACAAGCCAGTGATATTGGTCGATGACGTGTTGACCACCGGAGCAACCATAGAGGCGTGCAGCCGGATATTGCTGAAAGCGGGAGCTTTGCGGGTTGATGTTTTAACCGCCGCACGGGTTGTGATGCCGGAGCAAATTCGACTACCCTAGGGGCGAGGGAATAGAGTAAAAGCGTGACATGAAAATAGCAGCCATCCAAATGACCACAGCTTGCGATCCGGCAGACAATATGCCGATTATTGCGCAACGCGTGCGCCAAGCCGCAGAGGCGGGCGCTCAGCTCATTGGTCTGCCTGAAACTTGCGTGTTTATGGAACGCGGCCGCACCGCGATGCGCGAGCGGTTGCAGGCCGAGGCCGATCATCAGCCATTGCAAGATTTATCCGCTTTGGCGCAATCGTTGAAGGTCTGGTTGTTGGTAGGGTCACTGGTGCTGGCCGATGAGAATAGCGATAAGGCGGTGAACCGATCTGTGCTGATCGCCCCCAATGGCGAGATTGCCGCCCGCTATGACAAAATTCATATGTTTGATGTGACATTGGAAAATGGCGAGAGCCACAAAGAATCGGAAAATTATCAGCCGGGCACGAGCTTGGTTGTGGCGCCGATTGAGGCTTTTAATCTGGGCATGAGCATTTGCTATGACCTGCGGTTTCCTAATCTTTATCGTCGGCTGGCCGAGGCGGGGGCTGATATTATCTCTGTGCCGAGCGCCTTCACCAGCCAGACGGGGCGCGCCCATTGGCACGTTCTCTTGCGCGCCCGTGCGATTGAAAACGGCTGTTATGTGATGGCACCGGCGCAGTTTGGCGAGCATGAGAATGGCCGCCAAACCTATGGTCACAGTTTGATTATTGATCCATGGGGGCAGATTATTGCCGAGGCTCAAGCCGATGATAGTTTTATTATGGCTGATATAGATAAGGCCGTTATTGACGCGGCGCGCGGTCAAATTCCGTCGCTGAACCATGGCCGCCGTTATCGTCTGCCGCAAGACGCATCAGATGCGCCGCTCTGGTCGGACGACTAGGCTTTATTTTCAGCAATCGCCATATAATTTACCGCCATATCGCCGGATAAAGACCATTTGTTGAGTAAGGGATTGAAACTCACGCCAGTGGATTGCTGAATCTGCAGGCCGGCGTGATCGACCATTTTATGCATTTCATCCGGCGTTATGAATTTATGCCAATCATGGGTGCCGCGTGGCAGCCAGCCGAGCACATATTCCGCCCCGACAATGGCCAAAGCATAGGCTTTCATGGTGCGATTGAGGGTTGCCAGAAACATGCAGCCATCTTGCGATAACATGGAGGCGCAGGCACTCATAAAGGCTTGCGGATCGGCAACATGTTCAATCACTTCCATGTTCAAAATCACGTCAAATTTTTCGCCGCTCTGCGCCAAAGCCTCGGCGGTGGTGGCGCGATAATCAATGTCTAGACCCTCTGCTTGGGCGTGCAGGCTAGCGGTTTTTATATTGGCTGCGCTGGCGTCGGCGCCGACAATATCAGCGCCAAGCCGCGCCATGGGTTCGCTCAACAAGCCGCCGCCGCAGCCAATGTCGAGAAAGCGCAGACCGGTAAATGGCTTTTCGGCTTTCGGGTCGCGCTCAAAACGCGCGCATAGGGCATTGCGAATATAAGCCAGACGCACAGGATTGAATTTATGCAAAGGCCGAAATTTGCCATGCGGGTCCCACCATTCGGCCGCCATAGCGGTGAATTTGGCCACTTCATCAGCATCAATCGTGGTGCCGCTGACTGTCTCGGCTTGATTTTCCTGTGTCATCTACTTTGCCTCGTTAACTTTTCGCACTACGTGCGTGTTGCATCATACGTAACTTTTCGTGTATGTCTGCCCCGCACGTGCGGTCTAAGCTTCACTCTTTACACCTTTATATAGGTGCGCGCACGACGAAAGGAAACCATGGCACGTTTGGTCATGAAATTCGGCGGCACATCGGTTGGCGACATTGAGCGCATCCGTAATGTGGCCGCCCACGTAAAACGTGAAGTCGACGCCGGCCATCAGGTCGCTGTGGTGGTTTCCGCCATGTCTGGTGAAACCAATCGTCTGGTTGGTCTGACCCGCGAAGTATCGCCGCTGCATGATGCCCGCGAATATGATGTCGTGGTATCGGCTGGTGAGCAAATCAGCGTTGGGCTTTTGGCTATGGCGTTACAAGACATTGGCGTATCAGCGCGCAGTTGGCTGGGTTGGCAAATTAAGGTCGAGACCAGCGACGTGCATGGCGCGGCGCGGATTCTGGATATTCATGCCGATGATTTAGAGGGGCAACTCGAAGAAGGCCGTGTTGCTGTGATTGCTGGCTTCCAAGGGGTTTCCTCGGCTGGCCGCATTACGACTTTGGGCCGCGGTGGTTCCGATACCAGCGCTGTGGCTATTGCCGCTGCTTTGCAAGCCGACCGCTGTGATATTTACACCGATGTTGACGGGGTTTACACCACTGACCCGCGGGTTGTGTCGCAAGCGACAAAGCTGGCGCGTATTTCTTATGAAGAGATGTTGGAAATGGCGTCGCTTGGGGCCAAAGTTCTCCAGACACGTTCGGTTGAATTGGCAATGGCGCATAATGTGCGCTTGCAAGTGCGTTCGAGTTTTGACGCCGCCGATAGCGCTTTTCCCGACGATGGTATTGTGGGAACATTAATCTGCAATGAGGATGAAATCATGGAACAAGAAATTGTGAGCGGAATCGCTTATGCGCCAAATGAAGCAAAAGTAACCCTGCTGCAAGTCGCCGATAAGCCTGGCGTGGCAGCGGAGATCTTTGGCCCGCTGGCCGATGCAGCGGTGAATGTCGACATGATTGTTCAAAATATGTCGGCTGATGGCAAAACCACTGATGTCACTTTCACCGTCTCAACCGATGAGCTAGAGCGCGCTTTGGCAGTGATCGAAGGCCTCAAAGGCAAGGTTGAATTTGCCAATTTGCAGGCCGTGCCAGAAATGGCGAAAATCTCAGTGGTTGGCGTCGGCATGCGAAGCCATGCAGGCGTGGCACAAAAAATGTTCAAAGAACTGGCAGAAAAAGGTATAAACATTCATGTCATTTCAACATCTGAAATTAAAGTTTCAGTTTTGATCGACAGTGACTATGCCGAATTGGCCGTGCGCGCTTTGCACGCCGCATATGGACTCGACGACGAGACGATAGACGCTTAATCAACGTTTGATTGATAAAGGCTAGAAAATGCCGTTAACGCTTGAAGGACCGCGCATGCTATTGCGCCGCTTGCGCCAAGTTATGGCCGATGGCGGTGACAAGCAAATGCGCCTCAACCGCACAGTTGAGCTGATCGCTGCATCAATGAATGCGGCGGTGTGTTCGGTCTATTTGCGCCGCGGCAATGATGCGCTCGAATTATGCGCCACTGAAGGTCTGAACCCAGAAGCGGTGCATAATACGGTTTTGCGCTTTGGCGAGGGCTTGGTCGGTGATATTGCGCAGCACAAGCGGTCACTGAATCTGTCCGATGCACCGTCTCATCCGCGCTTTGCTTATCGCCCTGAAACCGGTGAGGATCCGTTTAAATCATTTGTCGGCGTGCCGATTTTGCGCGGTGGCGATGTCACTGGCGTGTTGGTGGTGCAAAACAGCACAGAACGTTTATTCGTTGATGAAGAAGTGGAAGCGCTGCAAACCGTTGCCATGGTGTTGTCGGAAATGTTGACGGCGACTGGCGAAGGGCAGGCCGATGAAGATGTGGCACCTGATGCGCCGCGCGTGTTTCATGGCATTGGTCAAAATGACGGCATTGCCATGGGCCATATCGTGCTGCACGAACCGCGCGTTGAAGTGACCAAGCTGATCAGTGATGATACGGAAGAAGAAGGGCGTCGCCTGAGTAGCGCGATTTATAAATTGCGCCGCAATGTCGATAAAATGCTGGCGACAGAAGACGTATCTCACGCGGGCGAGCATTTGGCGGTGCTGGAAACCTATCGCATGTTTGCCAATGACCGTGGCTGGCTGCGCCGTATTCAAGACGCTGTGCGTTCGGGACTGACGGCCGAGGCGGCGGTTGAGCGGGTGAATAATGCCATGCGGGCGCGTTTGAGCCGCCATCGTGACAGCTATTTGCGCGATCGCATGCATGATTTCGAGGACCTTTCTAACCGCTTGCTGAGAATTTTGACCGGTCGCGCGCAATTGGCCTCGGAAGATAAATTGCCACGCGATGCGATTATTATGGCCCGCACCATGGGTCCGGCTGACTTGCTTGATTATGATCGGCGTAAAATTCGCGGTCTGGTTTTGGAGGAAACGGCCATGGGCGCGCATGTGACCATTGTGGCGCGCGCTTTGAATATTCCTCTGGTTAGCAATTTGCGCGGCATTGTCGCCTCTGCCCGCGATGGTCAAGAAATCATTGTCGATGCCGATCAGGGCGAAGTGCACATTAATCCGGCCAGCGATATTATTGACGCCTATTCAAATCGCGCCAGTTTGCAAGCCCGTCGGCAAAAGCGCTATGCGCGGATTAAACATCTGCCGGCGGTAACCCGCGATGGGGTTGATATTCAGCTGAATATGAATGCCGGTTTGATGGTCGATGTGGAAAATCTGCCGGAAAGCGGGGCGCAGGACATTGGCCTATTCCGCACCGAGCTGCAATTTATGGTCGCCGCCCGTATGCCGCGCGAAACCGAACAATATACGGTTTATAAACATGTTCTCGACACAGTCGGTGAGCGCGATGTGGTGTTCCGCACATTGGATATTGGTGGCGATAAGGTGCTGCCCTATTTGCGCACGCGGCCAGAAGAAAACCCAGCCATGGGCTGGCGCGCCATGCGCATGGCATTGGACCGGCCAGGTCTGGTTCGTTATCAATTACGCGCTTTGTTGAAAGCCGCGGCGGGTCGGCAATTGAGCATTATGTTCCCGCTGATCACCACAGTGGAAGAATTTGAACGCAGCCGCGATTTACTGCTGAGAGAGCAAGAGCGTTTGCGCTCATTTGGCCATGACGTGCCGTCGCGTCTGCGCATTGGCACAATGTTGGAAGTGCCTGCCTTGGTCTGGCAACTTGACCGGCTATTGCCCCAATTAGATTTTCTATCGATTGGCACGAATGATCTGATGCAGTTTTTCTTTGCCTCTGATCGCGGTAATCCGATGACCGGCGATCGCTATGACATTTTGTCTCTGCCGTCGCTCAGATTGCTGTCGCATGTGCGCGAAATGTGCCAGCAATATAATGTTCCGGTCTCCCTATGCGGAGAATTGGGCGGTCGCCCATTAGAAGCGATGACACTCATCGGGCTCGGTTTCCGGTCGTTTTCCCTGCCATCAGCGACGGTTGGGCCGGTAAAACGCATGATCCGTTCAATAAATTATGAACGCCTGAAAATAGCTGTGGCTGGTGCATTGGCGGCTCCAAGTGATGATTTGCGGGGGCAATTAAAAGCGATTGCAGATGCACATGGCGCCAAGCTGTGATAGTTTCCAAGAGGCGCTTTGAATAGCGCCAACAGAGGTTACAAATGAATCAGACAGACCTAAATCTATTTGGAATTGGTCAGACATTGCGGGAAGCGCGCGAGGCCAAAGAGCTCTCACTGAGCGATATCGCCTCGCTTTTGCGTATCCGAGAAGCGCATTTGGCGGCCCTTGAAGCGGACGATTACGACAGCTTGCCGGGCAAAGTGTATGCCATTGGCTTCATTCGCACCTATGGAAATTATTTGGGCCTTGATGCCTCTGAATTGATTGATCGTTACAAGGGTATGAGTCCAGATCGAGTTATTGAAGAGCCGATTTATGATGTGGCTGACGAGGACGAAGCCATGTCCCCAGCCCTGAAAATTACCGCCGGCGTTGTGCTGGTTCTGGTGGTTTATTTGGCTTGGTTATTCGCCGGCACGCCATCGGAAGGCATTGCCGTGACCCAGCCAGCACCGCAAGTGGTTGAAGCGACCGAAGACGAAGCGCCCGCCGTAGCGGCTGAGGGGCAAGATAATCTCTTGCCAGAGACACTCATAGTGGCCGAAGAAGCGCCTGAAGGGCGAACCGACCCAGTCGAGGCGGCGCCCATTGCTGTGCCTGAACAAGTTGAGCCGATTGCTGAGGCTGAGATTGCCGTTGCCAGCGAAACCGCAGCGGGTGCAGCTGTTGCGCAAGGGGCACCAAGTGTATCGAATGATGTTATCCAAATTCGTGCTAAAAGGCGCACATGGATGCGCATTGAAAACAGCGAAGGCAAGGTTTTATTTTCCAGCATTATCAAGAAAGACGATAGTTTTGAACTCGATACCAGCAAGACTTATTTTCTTGCCACGCGTGATGCAGGCGCCCTTGAATTTGTGATTAATGACATTGCGGGCTCGTCGGTTGGTCGTCGCGGACAAATTTTGACAAAACGCCGCTTGGACCGCGATAGCATCATCGCCAGTCAGCCATAGGCGAGTGATTTAATGCTGCGTCCTTGGCGACATATTGAAAGACGAAAAAGCCGACAAATCATGGTCGGTAAAGTGCCGGTTGGCGGTGATGCGCCGATATCCGTGCAATCCATGACCAATACGCTGACTTCGGATGCCAAGGCGACGATTGAGCAAATTATTGGCCTGCAAGAAGCCGGTGCCGATATTGTGCGCGTCTCATGTCCGGATGAGGCATCGACCAAAGCCTTGCGGGAAATTGTTAAGGCGGTCGATGTGCCGATTGTGGCCGATATTCATTTTCATCATCAGCGCGCCATTGAAGCGGCGCAAGCGGGTGCTGCGTGTTTGCGCATCAACCCGGGCAATATTGGCGACGCCCAACGTGTGGCCGATGTGGTGAGCGCGGCGCGCGATCATGGCTGTTCCATGCGCATTGGCGTGAATGCCGGTTCGCTGGAAAAACATTTATTGGAAAAATATGGCGAGCCATGCCCCGAAGCCATGGTCGAAAGCGCCCTTTATCATGTTGGTCTGCTGGAAGAACACGGGTTTCGCGATTATAAAATCAGCGTGAAAGCATCGGATGTGTTTTTATCAGTGGCCGCCTATCAGCAATTGGCCGAAGCGGTTGATTGTCCGCTGCATATTGGCATTACAGAAGCTGGCGGCTTGACCAGCGGCACCATTAAATCATCGATTGGTCTCGGCAATCTTTTATGGGCCGGCATTGGCGACACAGTGCGCGTATCGCTGTCATCGGATCCGGTTGATGAGGTGAAGGTCGGTTTTGAAATGCTGAAAGCGCTCGGCCTGCGCCATCGTGGGGTGACGATTATTTCGTGCCCCTCATGCGCGCGCCAAGGATTTGATGTGATTTCGACCGTCCGCGAATTGGAACAACGCCTCGATCATATTGCTGAGCCGATTACCCTGTCGATCATTGGCTGTGTGGTTAATGGCCCGGGCGAAGCGCGCGAAACCGACGTCGGCTTTACCGGCGGTGGCAGCGGCGCTGGCATGGTTTATGTGGCCGGCAAGCCAGATCACAAAAAACCCCATAATGAAATGATTGACCATTTGGTCGGACTGGTTGAAAACAAGGCCGCCGATATGGCAGCTGCTGCCGTCGATAAAGACCTAGCCAAAGGACAATAGCTATGCTTCCCGTTGACCGTCTCGATGCCGTTCTGGCACGAGCTGAAATTCTGCAAAATGAAATGAACGGCGAATTGCCGCCCGAACGCTTTGTTGAATTGTCGAAAGAATATGCAGAGATTGACGCTCTGGTGACGGCGATTACCGCCTATCGTGCGGCGCTGACCGAACGCGAAGAATTAACCGCGCTGAGCAAGGGTGATGATGCCGAAATGGCGGAACTAGCGGCGCTGGAATTAGACGAGATTGAAGCAAAAATTCCGGATATGGAAACCGCACTTGAGGTGCTTTTGCTGCCTAAAGACAGCGCTGACGAGTTGAATGTGATTGTCGAAGTGCGCGCCGGCACAGGCGGTGATGAAGCCGCCTTATTTGCCGGTAGCCTGTTTCGCATGTATGCCCGCTATGCCGATTTACAAGGTTGGAAATGCGAGATCATTAGCCAGTCAGAGGGTGAAGTTGGCGGCTATAAAGAAATTGTTGCCACTATTCGTGGGCGTGGCGCTTTTGCCCGATTAAAATTTGAAAGCGGTGTGCATCGCGTGCAGCGCGTGCCGGAAACCGAAAGCGGTGGCCGTATTCACACGTCTGCGGCAACGGTTGCTGTGCTGCCGGAGCCGGAAGAAGTTGATATTAAAATCGAAGAGAAAGATTTGCGTATTGATGTGTTTCGTGCCAGCGGCCCTGGTGGGCAATCAGTGAACACCACCGATAGCGCTGTGCGGATTACCCATTTGCCGACCGGTATTATTGTTATTCAGCAGGATGAAAAATCGCAGCACAAAAACCGTGCCAAGGCGATGACGGTTTTGCGCGCCCGCTTATTTGAAGCTGAACGCCAGCGCGCTGATGATGAACGCGCTGCCGATCGTAAATCGCAAGTCGGCTCTGGTGATCGTTCGGAACGCATTCGCACTTATAATTTTCCCCAAGGTCGGGTCACCGATCACCGGATTAATCTCACGCTGCACAAATTAGAAAAAATCCTCGCCGGTGACGGCCTCGATGAGTTGCTTGATACGCTGGTGCGTGAAGACCAAGCCCGCCGTCTGGCGGCTGTTGGCGACGACGCCTGAAGCCGATGGCTGACCGGTCGCCCGCGCTGAGCTATCAGCAATGGCAGCAAAAACTTCGCCAAGCCTTTGCGGCGGCGAATATCGAAAACCCAATGCTTGATGCCCGCGTCTTAGTGGCGGCGGTCAATCACATGAGCGACACACAATTGGCTCTGAATGGCCAAGATATTGTGCCGCCAGCCCAGAGCCGTCAGTTGCGCCTATGGCGTGACGCGCGGCTGGCCGGTGCGCCTGTATCGCGTTTGATCGGCCATCGTGAGTTCTATGGTTTGGATTTCAAAATCAATGCCCATGTTTTAGACCCGCGCCCCGATAGTGAATTATTGGTTGATGCTGTGATAGCCCATCAGCCAACGGCCAAGAGCGTGCTGGATTTAGGCACTGGCTCGGGCTGTCTCATCATTTCCATCCTCAATCATTTGCCCGAAGCCTGTGGTGTCGCGGTTGATAAAAGTCCGGCGGCTTTGCGCATGGCGCGGATAAATGCCCATCGGTTGAATGTGCGCTCAAGATTGGCTTTGCGCCATAGTCATTGGTTCGCCGCCTTGCGGGCAGGGCGGCCGCAATTTGATGTCATTGTGTCCAATCCACCCTATATCGCCAGTCATGAAATTGCCGCGCTGCAGGTCGATGTGCGAGAGCATGACCCGCGCCTCGCACTAGATGGCGGGGCCGATGGGTTGCGCGATTATCGACATATAATTGCCAAAGCCCATGACTATTTGAAACCATCTGGCAGGCTGTATTTCGAAATTGGTCATCGGCAAGCTGATGAAGTGACCACGCTATTGCTGCGTGGTGGATATGAAAACATACACGTGGAGCGCGACTTAGCAGGCCATGACCGTTTAGTCGCGGCGGAGAAAAAAAACTGAAAAATTGAAAAAGAAGTTTGAAATAGTATGGTTAAGCGGCTAGTGTCCAAACTGCTTGGGGCGCGATTGCAAAAACCGTCGCGACTCTACAGCTCTTTCATACAAATCCGCGAGCGCGTTAAATGAATAAGGTGCTTTTCGGTCAGTGCTAGAGCGATCAGATGGATCGGACATATTGTCTGGCGAATCTGTTTAACGTCGTCATATGAATTCACCTTAGAAATGAATTCTCGGTGGCACATGAAACAAATGAGAAATAATTATAGGAACGCATTATGAAACGTTCACGCGGCCGCGGTCGGCGCCAACAAAATTCTGTTAACCGGAGCTATGATAGTAATGGCCCTGAAGTAAGAGTGCGCGGCACAGCCAGCCAAGTTTATGAAAAATACCAAGCGCTGGCGCGCGACGCGCTGCTGACCGGTGATCGGGTGCACGCTGAAAATCTGCAACAACACGCCGAACATTATTTCCGCATTGTGCAGGCCAATCAGCCAGCGGTGACGGAAAGCGATAGTCTAGACGACGGCGATATTGATGGCGATGTCGGTCCTGAGTCTATGGGTGAGCCTGCTGCCGAGCCTTTGGTGTTGATGCGCGGCGAAAAAAGCGACAGTGAAGCCGAGCCGCGCGAAGACAAATCGCGCCGCCGTGGCCCTTTGCGTCGCCGCCGTAAAGAAAATGGTGAAGCCAGTGACGCTCATGAAGAAGTCTCAGGCAATGTGGCTCAAGAAGCTGAATCCGAAGCCTCGAGCGACACGCCAGCCGCAGTTGAAGCAGAAGTTGCTTCGGCCGTGAACGACTAAATATTTTCGACAATTAAATGAGCCATTTAGGCGCAAGCTTATCGCGGCGTCTTGTAATTACCCTTGTCTATTCCTAAATGCGAATTAACAGCATTGGAGTAGTCAAATGAACATTGAGCGCTACACAGACCGCGTTAAAACCATTATTCAAGAGGCGCAAAACCAAGCCCTTTTGCGCGGCCACACACGCCTCGAGCCGTGGCATATTTTAGCCCAATTGCTCGATGACGCAGATTATCTGGCCGGACATTTAATTGCCGCCGCTGGTGGTGACGTGCAGCAATTACAAACCGTCACCCAACAAGCTTTATCGAAAAGCGCAACCCAGAGCGGCGGCACTACGCAATTATCATTGAGTGCCGATACGGCAAAGCTTTTGGCCGAGGCAGAAAAATTAGCCAACGCTGCAGGTGATCGCTTTGTCACGCAAGAGCGGCTTCTGCAGGCCATGGCCGAAGGCAAAACCGAGGTCGCCAAAGCCTTGCGCGATGCAGGTCTCAATGCGCCAGCCTTGGTCGCCGCCATTGACCAAATGCGACAGGGGCGCACCGCCGACTCGGCGAGTGCCGAGGACACTTATGAGGCGCTCAGCAAATATGCCCGCGATTTGACGGCTGATGCGCAAGCCGGAAAGTTAGATCCGGTGATTGGCCGTGACGAGGAAATTCGCCGCACAATGCAAGTGCTATCGCGGCGCACGAAAAACAATCCGGTTCTGATTGGCGAACCTGGCGTAGGTAAAACCGCCATTGCTGAGGGTTTGGCCTTGCGTATTCTGGCCGGCGATGTGCCTGAAAGTCTGGCCAATAAGAAACTCATGTCGCTTGATATGGGGGCTTTGATTGCTGGTGCGAAATTTCGCGGTGAGTTTGAAGAGCGCCTGAAAGCGGTTTTGCAAGAGGTCAGCCATGCGCAGGGCGGGGTGATTTTGTTCATTGATGAAATGCATACGCTGATTGGCGCTGGCGCTTCTGATGGGGCGATGGATGCGTCTAATTTGCTAAAGCCAGCCTTGGCGCGTGGCGAATTGCATTGCATTGGCGCCACAACATTAGATGAATATCGCAAACATGTTGAAAAAGACGCAGCGCTTGCGCGGCGCTTCCAGCCAGTGTTTATCGCTGAGCCAAGCATTGAAGATGCCGTGTCCATTTTGCGCGGCCTGAAAGAAAAATATGAATTGCACCATGGTGTGCGCATTTCCGATGCGGCGATTGTCGCGGCCGCTAATCTTTCGCAGCGTTATATTACCGAACGTTTCTTGCCCGATAAGGCGATTGATCTGGTCGATGAAGCGGCCAGCCGATTGCGTATGCAGATCGACTCAAAGCCAGAAGCCCTCGATGAGTTAGACCGGCGGGTCATTCAATTGAAGATTGAACGCGAAGCGCTGAAAAAAGAAACCGATAAGGCGTCGGCCGAGCGATTGATGAAATTGGAGACCGAACTGGCCGGTGTTGAGGAAAGTCTTAATGCGCTAACGGTGCGCTGGCAGGCAGAAAAAGACAAGCTGGCCGATGCGCAAAAATTAAAAGAGCAATTGGAAGCGGCGCGGCTTGAGCTTGAGCAAGTGCAAAGACGCGGCGAATTGGAGCGCGCTTCTGAGTTGGCCTATGGGGTGATACCGCAATTGGAAAATGATATTGCGGCTGCCGATGCAAACGCCCTGGAGGCGGCTGATAAAAGCGCTGACAAGAGCCAGTCGGGCATGCTCGAGGAAGTGGTGAGCGAAGACCATATCGCGCAAATTGTGTCGCGCTGGACGGGCGTGCCGGTCGAGAAAATGCTTGAGGGCGAACGCGAGAAATTATTGGCCATGGAAAGCTATCTGCACGCGCGGGTGGTTGGTCAAGAAACACCGATTGAGGGCGTGTCACGTGCCGTGCGCCGCGCCCGCGCTGGTCTGCAAGACCCGCAACGGCCGCTGGGTTCATTTTTATTTCTGGGCCCGACGGGGGTTGGCAAAACCGAATTGACCAAGGCGCTGGCTGAATTTCTTTTCGATGACGAAGCCGCTATCTGCCGCTTGGATATGTCGGAATATATGGAAAAACATTCGGTCTCGCGTTTGATTGGCGCACCGCCTGGCTATGTCGGCTATGAAGAAGGCGGCGCTTTGACCGAAGCTGTGCGCCGACGGCCCTATCAAATTGTCTTGTTCGATGAGATTGAAAAGGCCCATAGCGATGTCTTCAATGTTCTGCTGCAAGTGCTCGATGATGGGCGCCTGACTGACGGCCAGGGGCGGACAGTGGATTTCCGCAATACGCTGATCATTCTGACGTCAAATTTAGGGGCGCAGCATTTGGCAGGCCTGCCCGATGGAGCCCATGCCGAAGACGCACGCGAAGATGTCATGCAAGAAGTGCGGGCCGCTTTCCGGCCAGAGTTTTTGAACCGGCTGGACGATATTATGTTGTTTGACCGCCTGCAGGCCGATCAAATGGGCGCCATTGTCGACATTCAAATGCGTCGGGTTCAAGACTTATTGGCTCAGCGTTCCATGACGATTATTTTGTCCGATGCTGGCCGCGATTTTCTGGCCGCCAAAGGCTATGATCCGGTCTATGGCGCGCGGCCTTTAAAACGTGTCATTCAGCGCGAAGTGCAAGATGCGCTGGCCGATGAAATATTAGCCGGTCGCTTTGGTGATAATGATCGCCTGTTGATTGATGTGGACGCTGGCGCTTTGACGCTGACGCCCGCCCCAGCTGAGCTGATTAATTAGCGCGGCAGCGAGGCCAGCGCATTGTTGCGGCTGGCCAATGTGCCAATACGTTTGGCCGCTTGCGCCCGCGTCATCTCGAGGTCGGCCAAATCGGTTTTGCTTAATTGGTGGCGCGGCGGCAAGTCGAGCGATCGAGGGTTGATGGGTTTGCCGCGATACATCACTTCATAGTGAAGATGTGGGCCAGTCGCCAAACCGGTGCGCCCAACATAACCGATGATCTGGCCTTGCTTGACCCGACTGTTTTTTTTCAGCCCTTTGGCAAAACCCTTCATATGGGCATAGGCCGTCTCATATCCATTTTTATGGCTCAGCTTAATATATAGGCCATTATTACCATAGCGGCCGATGGTCGTGATTTTGCCGTCGCCAGCAGCGAAAATGGGTGTGCCGGTCGGTGCCGCAAAGTCGAGGCCACGATGCAAGCGCGTATAGCCCAAAATCGGGTGACGCCGCATGCCATAGCGAGACGAAAGGCGGGCGCCATCAACCGGCGTGCGCATTAACAAGCGCTGCACTGTGCGCCCTTGCTCGTCATAATAACGGTTTTCACCATTGTCCAAACCATGCAGCCAATAGGCATAACGTTGGCCCCGATTGGTGAGGGCGACAAAAATAATTTCGCCTTCTTCGGCCAGCTGATTGTTCTGGTCAAAGCGGCGCGTATATAAGACTTCTAATTGGTCGCCTTCGCGAATGTCGCGCTGGAAATCGACTGTGAAAGAAAATAGTCGAATGAGGTCAGCGACCAAATTGGGAGCAATGCCGCTACCGCGAGCCGCTTCATAGACCGAGCTGGTGATCAACGTATCGGCGACGAAATATTTATCGGTTAAAGGTCGGTCCTGACGTGTGGTCTCAAATGTGCCATCGCCCATGCGGCGCACAATGACTTTCTGACGCGGCTCAGGGATCAGGTCAAAGCCGACGAAATCTCCTTCGCTGGCATTTGTATCGGTGCCTGGCGTCCAAGCGCGAAACAGCCGCACTTTTTGTCCGGGCCGCAAAGTGCGGGCATCAAATTGGCCTTGTAAACTATCCAGGGCGGCTTGGGCCAAGCCAGCCTCAACGCCATTGCGTTCCAAAAGGGCGGCTAAACTATCGCCACTTTTTAATTGATCCTCACGCGACAAGCGCTGCATGGGTGGCAGGGCGCGCCATGTCTCGTTAATCTCTGGGGCCAGTGGTGCGGGTTTTGCGCTCAGCGACGCATTATTGATTTCGGGGTCGAGAAAATCACTGACCAGCCAGCCGATGAACACAGCGGTGAGTAAGAAACCCACGGAAAACCGACGCCGAGAGCGCCGACGTCGCTCGGTTGCGGCATGGCGCTCGGCAATCGAATGCGATGATTCTTGTAATTGAGACCGGTTATCCTTCAACATATGATGCCAAAATGCGCTGTATCGCCGGAAAATGTCAAGTAAATGCCGAAAAATGGCGGCATGGGAATTGGATTTTTGCGCTATATATGGTAGAATTCTAAGGCTTTTATACACGACCGAGTGGTTTATTTCGTTTTTGTAAAAAAAAACGGAAAAACGGGAAAAAAGCCTTTGACAGTTGTTGGCCCTGTGCCTATACACACTCCACACCAACGGTCGATCAGTAACCTTGGTGTCGAAGCAAAGAATGGTTCGCCGTTCACTGGTTCAAGGCAATACTGATCCTTACGAGGATAATAAGACGGTCGAGGCCAGAGATGGCTGCGAGCGTTTTTGTGCCGAAGAAGGGCCGCAAGGCAGTTGTTTGACATTGTAGATATTGAAAGAGAAACGTGGACGG
>JAYOCI010000088.1:0-6915 GCA_038105345.1 Rhodobiaceae bacterium | reverse complement strand
TCAGACCTATGAAATCATGACGCCAGAGAGCGTTGGTATTTCGCAGACCTCACTGGTCATGGGCAAACATTCAGGCCGCCATGCGTTTCGCGAGAAAATCAAATCATTGGGCTATGAGTTGGGCGACAATCAATTGCAAGAAGCCTTTACCCGCTTCAAAGATTTGGCTGATCGCAAGAAACATGTGTTTGATGATGACATTGTCGCTTTGGTCGATGATGAAGTGGCAAAAGGCATTGATACGATTAAGCTGAGCTTTTTGACGGTGATTGCCGGATCAGAAGGCCCGCAAAGTGCGAAATTAGGGTTGGACATTGACGGCAAGGCGGTGCAAGTGGAAAGCACTGGCGACGGGCCGGTTGATGCGATTTTCAATGCCATTAAAGCCTTGTTCCCACATGAAGCAATTTTGCAGCTGTATCAAGTGCATGCGGTTACCGAAGGCACGGATGCGCAGGCTGAAGTCAGCGTACGCTTGGAAGAAAACGGCAAGACCGTGACCGGCCGTGGTGCCGATACGGACACAATGGTGGCATCAGCGCGGGCCTATATTAGCGCTTTGAACAAATTATTGGTCAAACGCGAAAAACAGGCGCCGGACACAATGTCGGCCTAATGTAGAGATAGGGAAAAAGTATGTTTAACAGTTTGCTTGCAATGTTCTCCGCCGATATGGCTATTGATTTGGGTACGGCGAATACTCTGGTTTTTGTAAAAGGTCGCGGCATTGTTCTAAACGAACCATCTGTAGTGGCGATTTTTGAAAACCAAGGGCGTAAGCGTGTTTTAGCCGTTGGCGATGAAGCAAAATTGATGCTTGGTCGTACGCCCGGCAATATTAAAGCCATTCGGCCCATGCGCGATGGGGTGATTGCTGATTTTGATGTGACGGAAGAAATGATCAAACATTTTATTCGCAAAGTTCATAATCGGCGGTCATTCGCCCATCCGCAGATTGTCGTTTGCGTGCCGTCAGGGGCGACAGCGGTTGAGCGTCGCGCCATTCAAGAGAGTGCCATGTCAGCGGGTGCCCGTCGTGTGTTTCTCATTGAGGAGCCGATGGCCGCTGCCATTGGTGCGGGGCTGCCGGTAACGGAGCCAACGGGTTCAATGGTGGTCGATATTGGCGGCGGCACCACGGAGGTTGCCGTGTTGTCTTTGGGTGGTATTGTTTATTCGCGTTCAGTCCGCGTCGGTGGCGACAAAATGGATGAAGCCATTATCGCGCATATTCGTCGTAATCATAATCTCCTATTGGGCGAGTCGACGGCAGAGCGGATCAAAAAAGAAGTCGGTTCGGCGATGATGGCGCCTGGTGAAGAAGGGGCTGAGGTCAAAATTAAGGGCCGTGATCTGATGAATGGCGTGCCACGTGAGGTGACCATTACGCAGCGTGAAATTTGCGAAGCCTTGGCCGAACCTGTCGGTGCGATTATTGAAGCGGTAAAAGTGGCCCTAGAGGCGACGCCGCCAGAATTGGCTGCTGATATTGTGGATAAGGGTATTGTGATGACTGGCGGTGGCGCTTTGCTGCATAATTTGGATACGATTTTGCGCGAAGCGACCGGACTGCCCGTTTCGATTGCTGATGAGGCTCTGTCATGCGTAGCGCTCGGTACTGGTCGAGCGCTTGAACATATAAAAGTGATGAAGCACATATTGTCGGCAGCCTATTAAGGCGCCAGATTCAATGAGGCAAAATTGTCAGATTTTGGGGCTCGAAAAGGCGAGAAGCGATTTTTAACTGGAACTGGGTTCGGTTTTATTTGCGCTCTATTGGCTCTTCTTCTGCTGTTTGTTTTGCCTAAAAACGATCAGTTTATCTCTAACTTGCGGCAAAAGAGTTTCGACTTATTAATGCCGATTATCACTTCGTTTTCATGGCCATTGGAGCGTATGCGCGACGCCGGCGAGAATATGACCGAGCTCGTCGATTTGCGGCAAAAAAACGCGTCGCTGGCGGCTGAGAACGCAGCCCTGCGCCAAGATATTATAAGCCTGACCCGCGATAGCGCCTTGCTATCGCAATATCGCAGCCTATTGTCGATGCCGATTGAGAGCGATTCAAAAATCATTGGTGCGCGGGTTGTTGCAGATTTGCGAAGCCCATTTGTCAAAACCCTAGTGGTTAATCGCGGCAAAGATGATGGCGTGGTGATTGGCCATGCGGTGATGGGCGCGCGCGGATTAATCGGTCGGGTGATTTCGGTCGGCGATAAATCGAGCCGCGTATTATTGGCCACTGATTTTAACAGCAATATTCCGGTGGTCACTCTGACGAGTAATGTGCGCGCCATATTAGCGGGGCAAAACAACCCTCAGCCGATGTTGAAGTTTTTACCGCGCAAAGCTGAATTGCAGAATAATGCTGCGCTTGTCACCTCTGGCGATGGCGGGCAAATGCCCATTGGTCTGCCCGTGGGCGAAATTGTGCTGAGCGAAGATGGTCGCCCATTTGTTAATTTATACGATGATCTTGAGCAGCTTGTTCATGTGCGGCTTGTGCTATCTCAGGGCGTGCCGGATGTCCCCGATGGTTTGGTGAAGTCTCGGGGGCGCTAATGGCAATTTTCGCAATTTCTCCGGCTCGTCGTCTGATGCAAACATGGGTTCCGATTGTGGTGTTATTCCTATTGGTTATCACCGAACACGTCCCCATGGGGCGCGATTGGTTGGCGACATTGGAAGTCGGGCTGGTTTTTGTGCCGATCTTTTTTCTGGCACGCTATAGCGAAGGGGCGATAGCGCCGATTGCGGTTTTATTGCTCGGCGTTTTGAAAGATTTGACCAGTGAGACGCCGATTGGGTTTTGGGGGTTTTTATTCACCGTATTTTTCATTCTCGCCATTGGTCAGCGCCAATTATTATACAATGCCGCTTTCACCACTTTATGGGCGACATTTGGCTTTTTGTGTTTCCTCATCTATGCGGTATTTTACGTCATGTCGGTTCTGAGCCTCGAATTGGCGCTAAATTTTGGCTCCACCATACTCGGCGCCTTGCTGACCGTTTTTATGTTTCCATTGATTAATTTAGTATTTTCCAAGCTTGAGCATGATGATCATCAACGCGGTGTATTCTGATGTTGGGTGAATTTGAAGAAGAACGTTCATTTTCTCGGCGCAGCCTTATTTTAGGCGGCGCTCAGCTCGGGCTATTTGGTTTATTGATTGGACGGCTGCAATATTTGCAAATCGCCCAAAGAGATAAATACACCACTTTGGCCAATGCCAATCGGGTCAATGTTCTGCCAATTGTCGCCCCGCGCGGCACCATTAGCGATCGCCACGGGCTGTTATTGGCAGAAAATGATCGCAATTTGAGCGTGGTGATTGTGCCCGAGCAAGTGGTTGATATTAATCGGACATTAGGGGCCTTACAAAATATCCTCGATCTTTCCGATGCCAGAATTCGGCAAATCAAAAGCAAAATTCGCCGCTCTGCGAAATTTCAAGCGATTACTGTGGCCGAGAATTTGCCGTGGGAGGCATTTGCTCATCTGAATACGCAATTGCCATTCTTGGCTGGCGTCGAACCTCTGGTGGGTGAAAAGCGGGTCTATAATTTCGGCGAAGCGGGCGCCCATGTGGTTGGCTATGTGGCGGCAAAAACGGCAAATGATATTCGCCAATTCGGCGATATTGCCAATGATATTGTCGGTCAAACGGGGATTGAACGCAGTCACGAAGAATCCTTACGTGGCTTGGCTGGTGTGCGCCATATTGAGGTCAATGCCTTGGGGCGTACGGTGCGCGAATTAACCAATACGCCAGCTGAACCCGGGCAGAATTTGCAATTAACCATTGATGCGAAATTGCAGCAATATACGGCCAAAAAGCTCGGCGACCAAAGCGCGTCAGCCGTGGTGATGGATGTGCGCAATGGCGATATTCTATGCATGGTCTCCAACCCATCTTTTGATCCCAATCGACTGGCGAGCGGCATTGACCAAAAGAGTTGGGAGAGAATGCTCGAGCATGAGCGAAAACCACTGTTGAACAAACCCTTACGCGGCCTTTATTCGCCTGGCTCGACATTTAAAATGATTGTCGCGCTAGCGGCATTGGAAGCTGGTGTTGTCAGACCGGAAGAAAAAATCCCCTGTTCGGGCATACATGAATATGCCGGTGAACAATACCATTGCTGGCTCGGTGAAGGCCATGGAGAGATAGCCTTGGAAGCGGCCTTGGCTCAGTCTTGTGACGTTTATTTTTACGATATAGCGGTGCGGACGGGGATTGATAATATCGAAAAAATGGCGCGCAATTTCGGGCTGGGGCAGGCGACGGGCATTGATTTAAATGGTGAAAAAATCGGTATTGTGCCCGGGCGCGATTGGAAACGGGCCAATTTTGATACTGGCTGGCGCGGCGGTGAAACCGTCATCACCGGCATTGGCCAAGGGTTTTTGCTGGCCACGCCTTTGCAATTAGTGGCGATGACGGCAGCGCTCGCCAATCAGGGTGTGTTTGTGCGTCCGCGGGTCGCCGTGCCAAAAAAATCAGATGAAACAGACACAGAGGCAGATGACGGACGCCAGGATCTCGGTCTCAACCGAAGGCATTTGAGGCTTGTGCAATCAGGCATGTATCAGGCGGTCAACACGGCTGATGGCACGGGTTATGCGGCCAGTCTTTTGGTCAATGGGCAACGCATGTCTGGCAAAACCGGAACCGTGCAAGTGCGCCGCATTTCATTGGCTGAACGCGAGCTGGGTGTGGTGCCGAATAAAGACCTTGATTGGCACTTGCGCGACCATGCTTTATTTGTCGGCTATGCGCCGCATAAAAAGCCGCGCTATGCGATTTCCGTTGTCGTCGAACATGGTGGCGGTGGTGCCGCCGTGGCCGCGCCAATCGCGCGCGATATCATTGAGTTCTTATTAAAATCCGAAGCCCAAGCCAAACAGGTGACGTCATGAGTATGTTCAATAGAACCGGCTTGCGCGAGGGCGGTGGGCCGATCGTTTTTGATGTTTTCTGGCCATTGGTGATGAGTGTGTTGCTGCTTGGCTTTGCCGGCGTGCTTTTGCAATATTCGGTGGCGGGCGGCGATTTTTCGCCTTGGGCGTGGCGTCATGCGGCCCGTTTAATGTTCGGCTTGCTATTAATGCTAATGATTGCCGCGCTTGATGTGCGGACCATATTTTCCCTGTCCTATGGCGTTTATGGCCTCGTCTTAGTGTTGCTTTTGGGGGTCGAATTTTTTGGTTTGAAATCCATGGGCGCGCAACGCTGGCTCGACTTTGGCGTGTTTCGCGTTCAGCCCTCGGAATTTATCCGTCTGGGTCTTATTCTTGCCTTGGCAAGATTTTACCAGTCGATTTTTCATAGCGATGTCTCGCGCCCGATTAATCTGTTCATCCCGCTTTTGATGATTGCCGTGCCATGCGCGTTGATTTTCCGGCAACCAGATCTGGGCACGATGATTATGCTGGCAGTGACGGGCTTAAGCGTGGTGTTTCTGGCCGGTGTGCAGCGGCGTTATTTTATCGTCGGTGGCATTGCTGTTTTGGGCGCCATCCCGCTGGTCTGGCAGAATATGCTGACCTATCAAAAAGAGCGCGTATTGGTGTTTCTCGATCCCAACCGCGACCCTTTGGGGGCCGGATATCATATTATTCAGTCAAAAATTGGTATTGGCTCGGGCGGGTTGTGGGGCAAAGGATTGGTCGAAGGCACGCAAAGCCGGTTAAATTTCCTACCCGAAAAACACACGGATTTCATTTTTACGATTTTCGCAGAAGAGCTCGGGTTTTTCGGTAGTTTGTGCCTGCTACTTCTATTCATGCTCATGTTGTTTCTGATTTTCCAATGTGCGCAGCAGATGAAAAGCCAATATGCCCGTTTGGTGACGGCCAGTATTGGCGTTTCCGTATGTTTTTATATCGTCGTCAATTTAGCCATGGTCATGGGGCTGGCACCCGTTGTCGGTGTGCCGCTGCCGCTGGTTTCCTATGGCGGCACCTCCTTGCTGACCTTTATGGGCAGTATTGGTGTGGTATTATCTTTGGAAAGACACGCGCTGACAGAAATGTCTCGCGGATAGCAAAAGTCGAAAATAAGGCGCTATACGGCCCGCGCCGTCAGGCGATAAATCTAGGAAACCAAAAGGGCGTCGAGCTTGTTTTGCGCATCGAGCGCATATAAGTCGTCACAACCGCCAATATGGGTGTCATTGACGAAAATTTGCGGCACTGTGTGTTTGCCATTGGCGCGTGCCTTCATGGCGTCGCGCAAGGCGCGGTCGGCGCCGACGTTAATTTCTTCAAATGCGACATTTTTTTCGCGCAATAACTGCTTTGCCGCTGTGCAGAATGGGCATGTTTGGGTGGTGTAAATTTCAACTTTGGCCATATTGTCCTCTATGGCGGATTATTCGCTCAAATCGAAACGAAAGGCAAGTCAAATAGCCTTATTCCGCCGCTTGGCTCACATCATTTGGCAAAATGCTCAAATCGCAAGCCACCAAGCGGCCATTGCGGCCTTCTTGCATGTCATATTGCACACGCTGGTCTTCGACCAATTGCTTCAAGCCGGACGCTTGCAGGGCTGTGACATGCACAAAGCAGTCGTCTGAGCCATCGTCAGGCGTAATAAAGCCATAACCATTGGCGGCATTAAACCATTTTACAGTTCCAATCATCAAAACACTCCCTTGTTGCGTATTATGAGATTGTCTTGAAATAGGTCTCTGCAGGCGAAAGGCCAGCTTATCGCGTTATTTTGTTTGAGCGGCTGTGAAAAACTCATCGGCAATCACGCTAAAACGCCCATAGCGCGTGCTGGTTACGGCCTTGATCGGGGCGGCATAATCGGTTTCGCCAATGCGCGCAAAATAAATGCTGACAGTGTCAAATTTTTCTGCGTTTTGCATGCTTTCTTCCGAATAGCCGCCCACTGGCAGCCATTTGGT
>JAYOCI010000087.1:0-6955 GCA_038105345.1 Rhodobiaceae bacterium | reverse complement strand
GCTTGTCACTCGAGACACTCACCACACACTCCGACACGCTGGCTGTTCTCAAAAACACCCTCACCGAAGACGGCGATATTCTGCTTTATGGTTGTGATATTGCCGCCGGTGAGGACGGACAAGCCTTTATTGAAGAGCTTGCCGAGCTGACCGCGGCCGACATTGCCGCATCAGATGACATTACTGGTGCTGGTGGTGATTGGGAGTTGGAAGTTGCGACCGGCCCGATTGAAACCGAGACGATTATTGCCAGCGATTATTTGGGGCGTCTGTCAAATGGCGTCACCTCAACCACCAATGTCACAGAAGTGCACGGTGCGACAGATTTGGAAACCGGAAGCGGTCATGCCGGTGACGGGCAGGGTATTCAAATCACACAGGAGCAAACGGGAATCCAAACCGGCGCCGAACTGAACTTCAATCTCGGCAGCAATCTTACCAATGACGCCAATTTGCAGCTCGACTCCTATCTCGTTTACCGAAATGCGACGTCAGGCCAGTCCAACAGTGCGCGCATCGTATTTGATAATGGGATTGCCGGCATTAATTGGGTGGATTGGCGTTCGGATGATAGCGGCGTGCTCGACGCGCAATTCGCCAAACCCGGCGCAAGCTATGATGACTTGCAAGGGCGCGGCTTGGAAAGCAGTGACCAGAGCAATGTGTCTTTCTCCGGTCGTGTGTTGAACATATCAGGCGCCGGCCTCACCGGCGATGCCGACTATATGCGGGTCTTTGTCTACTCATCACCGGCCGCGATAACGGCGGTAGATGATACGGTCACAGTGACGGAAAGCGTTAATGTGGAGACGTCTCCCTATCAAGCCGCTGACAATATTAATCTTGTAGATAATGACACGACAACCAGCAGCTCCAAGCGCGTCGTCGGGCTCGGCAGCAGCCTTGAGAATATTAATGACAATCCTGCACACGATAATATTGGCTCTCTGGGACTGAGCGCGATTGCAGGCGTTTACGGTGAATTGCGGGTCGCCAGCAATAATACAATTTCATATTGGGTGACAGACGATGCCGCCTTGGAGACAGCTATCGCTTCTGCCAATGGCGCCGTAACCGAAACCTTTTACTACCGCGTAGCCAATGAGTTTGGTTCTGAGGATGAGGGGCAGCTCACCATAACAATCAATCAGGCCAATGACCGGCCGGTTGCACAGCCTTATACAATCATCAAAGATTATGATGCTGCGGGTTTCACAATTGGCACGGCGAGCTCCGACCATCCGCTTGTAGCGGGTAACATCAGCGACGCTGACAGCAGCTCGTTTACCTTTAGCGGTATTCACGAAAATACCAGCTCGAACATCACGCTGGCCAATGCAAAACAGGAAATCACCATTGCTGATTTCGGCACAATTACGGTGAACGCCAATGATGAGTTGGTGTTTATGCCGGATGCTGCCCTCGCCAATTTACCGCTAGACCAGACAATATCGCGCAGCTTTATCTATTTCGTTTCGGATGATGGGGGCGCTTATAATGCGAATGAGGCAGGTACCAGTGTTGACCGCTGGGACACAATAACCATTACGATTAACGGCCAAGCCGACATCCCGGTCGCTCAGGTCAGCGATGTCGCGCGCTTCTATTTTGAAAATAATAATAGTACCACCCCAGGTGGACGAAACCTCTCTACACAAACTTTAAACATAATCGGCAATAATGATCTGTCCTACGCCGCCAATCCAACACAGCACGGCCAAAGTAATTTGGCGACCGGTAACATCGTTAGTAGCTTGTGGAGCGTGGAAGGCGAAGGCAACACCATCACTTTCGACTCTTGGGTAGATGCTGACGGCAATGAGGTAAACGGCAGAGCCTATTCAGTTAGCCGCAGTGACAGTCTGCCAAACGGCCCATATATCGACGGAGCAAATCTTTATCATATAAATGGACAGGTGAGCATGTTCAAGCAAGACGGCTCCCTGGCTGAAGGGCAAACCGGCACATATACTTGGTATTATCGTGTCAATGTCGAGAATAGTGGCAATGTCGTTTCGAGCGCAATTGGCCAGCTTGATATCACGCTTCAAGGCACAAATGACGATGCTGAATCTTCCTACTCAACTTATACGAGTGCGGTTTCTGATACCGAAAATGGCCAGCGCATCACCACGCCGGTAACCCAATCCGTCAATATTTATGATACGGTTCAGGACCCCGATAGCGGCGATACAATCCGAGCTGACCGGATTAGGATTAATGTGTCATCTAGGGACGGGACGCTTGCCAACTACGTTTCTCACAACGATAATTTTTACCTCAACCGCGGCCAGTCGACCGACGATGAAAATTGGGATCAGGCGGCGGCTTGGGGTGAGTTGGCAAATCATTTCAGCTTTACCTTTAATGAAGACGGCACCATTGACTGGGTGTCAAAGCGTGAGGCATACCGAAGCCATGGTGGAAATTTCACAGCTTATGTGACAGATTACACTGAAATCAGACCGGGCGCGGACGACATAAGCCACACAAATGAAAATTTGGGAATTACAAAGTTTCAATATCGTGAAAATAGCGTTGAATTTATTGACGACAGCGTCTCCGTAAGTTCAAGCGCCGGCGGATCGGGTTCCGTTGACGGCAATGATTTTCTCTTCACCACACTGGCCAGCTTTCAGCGCACCACCGGCAACTATAATGTGCGCGAAGCAGCCGGGGAAACCATTGTCGGCGAATATATCACCCTGACAATGAATGCGGATGGCAGCTATTCCTACACCGTTAATCAGGCGGCGTATGATGCTCTGGCAGATGGCGAGACCGCTTCGGAAAGTTTCACCTATTGGGGTGATGTAAATACGAATGCCGGAAATGCAGTCGGTGAGGCCACGCTTACCTTTAATATCACCGGCCTTCCGGATAGTTTTGTGGCGGTCAACGACACGGCGCGCGTCGTCGCGGGGGCGACCATTTCCGGCAGTGCGGGCGATATCGGCAATCAGAGTTCACTCTCGGTCTATGAGACATCGGGCGGGCTAACGTCAAACGATATCAATGATGTCGGCAACCTCACTGTTGTCAGCTTTCGGACAGGCCGCGAGGCAGATGGTTCCGGCACAGACATTTCGCTGACGGACAACAGCTGGACATCAGTGACGAATGGTCAAATTCGTTGGTACAATAATAGCTATGAATTCCAAGCCTCAGGCAGTGTGACGAGCGAGGTCACGGAGTATTTCACCTATACGGTCGAAAATGGCGATGGCGAGCAAGACACTGCCGAATTGGCGATTACCATTGTCCCCACAACCGACAATGAGTTTGTTGTTGCGGACAATTTGATAACCATGACGGATATTACCGATGAGGCCGAGCTGACCAGGACAAATATTGGAGTAACTTTAATAAGTTCCGGCCGTATTAGTTCGGGAAATAAAAGTGGCGCAGATTATGCTGTCACAGGTTATGCTGCGGGTGAGGGTGGCAGTGGCTTCAGCAATGTCGGACAAACCATTCGCGGCACATATGGCACGCTGACAATTACTTCAGACGGCGTCCCGACTTATGTTTTCGACCGCCCCTATTCATTGAATGCGGGTGAAAGAGGATATGACGTCTTTACTTTTGAGGTAACGGACGGTCGCGACCCGGCAACCACCAACACGGCGCAGTTTACCGTGCAAATAAACGGCCAAAATACCACGCCGAGCTGGTCATCCGATGCTGCCATCGCGATTGCTGAGGACACCGGTGTCGTGCTGACCAAATATGGCGACGTGACGGCTCAAGGTAGCTATATAACCCGAACCTCAAATGGCGATGGCACCTATGTTTACACTTATGACGCCAATGCTTTTAATGCTCTAGGCGACGATGAGAGGGGCTATAACACGGCACTGACCGGCGGCTGGTCGAGTTACCTTATCGATGAAATAGGCGACGTGGACAGCTATCAATTAAGAGGCAATATGGCAAGCTATGGCGGTCAATTTGACGATGCATATGTCGAGCGCAGTTCATCGAACATCGCAGAAGGGTGGACAAGTTGGCAGATGTCGGGAAATGGCTCTTTTCCGGATGACAAAATCGGCGCCGCCACCAATCGCGACACCATTCTGATCGGATCGGTTCCCTTCGGAAGTAATAATACAAATGATCAAATTACGAAGGATAACGCCATTGCGGTTGGGGAGTCGCAAACCTTTAGCGTCGGGTCCAGTAGCGTCACAACGACGGGAAGCGACTACGACGATATCGTCAATATTCGCGGCACTTTTGACGTGACCGTGATCGGCATCCAAAACACAGAGGTCGTGAGCCTCACTGACGACAGCGCGAGCGATCCCGCTCTCTTTAGATTTGGAAATTTTTACGAAGCCAGTGGCGGCGGTCAATACCCTGACAATACGCTGGATTTGTTTTCTAATGATGATGGGACAAGCGACTACAGCAATATCGACAGAATTGAGATTAGCGCCAATGGCACATCCGGGTGGACCGCAATTTCAAAGAACAATAATGGCGTTGCTTCAAATGCTGAGAATTCGCCCATACTTAACGGCAGCGACTTCTATTGGCGGGGCGGGAAAGATAGTTACGTGGACGAAAACTGGATAGAGTTCTCGCCGAGTAATTTTGACGCCTTGCCAGCTGGTGATCCGGTTACAGGAGAGTTTTATTATCGTATCGTCGAACTTGATGGCACCACCTCAAATGCTGCCCGCGTGTCTGCATCACTGACGCCGGTAGATGATCCGGCTGAGGTGCACCGCCAAGGCGCCGTTCTCTACAGTAGTGGCACCATTTCTGTTGGCGCAAGCGAGAATCCAAATTGGAACTACCTTTATGGCGGCGGCGTTGCCAATCCGGGAGATACAGGCGTCAACACCCGCTATGTCATGGGCACTGGAAATCATGGCGACGGGATATCAATTCTCGAGGTTGATAGGCCGGGCGAGCACACGGGTGGTCTGCTCGATAAGAGCAATAGCACCAGCCCGGCTGATCCTGAGGATAATTCGGTGATCCTATCGGTCACACCCAGATATATGAGCGGCGCCACAACATCTGAATTGCAGGGGCTCGGCAATAATAGCGACACCAGCGTCACGCTACGTGGTGATCATGGCGAGTTGACCGTCAATGAGGATGGCTCATACACATATAACGCCGACACAAAACGGGCGCTTAATTGGATGTGGAACAGCAGCTACGAGAACTACGATTATTTTGATAGCTTTGACATTCAGATCGGCTCGACAGGTGTTGGTGGCGCGGGTTCGGTGACAACCACGCTGGATATTTTCTTTGATGGCACGGACACGCCGCCGGTTGCCGAAAATGATACGGCACATGTGCGAGAGAACGAAAATATCGCCGTCAGCGGCAATGCTGCGGCAATTACTGCGGGTGGCGATGACGACACTGTCGTTGACGCGCCCGGCGAACATAGCGGCAATTTGCTGGCCAATGATACGGACGTGAATGAAAATGCTGATCTGTATGTTGCATCAGGCGGGGTGCAGGCTGGGAATACGCTAAATTCCGGAACGGATACTGATAATCCCTATCGAACAGACGCCGGAACCTATGGCACGATAACAATCTATCGGGATGGCAGCTATACCTATGTTGCCGACCAGCAGGCGGCGGACAATCTGGCTGCCGGCGAAACCGCGGAAGACATTTTTTATTATAGAGTGCGCGATAATCATGGCGACACCGATCAGGGCACCCTCACCATAACCGTTCATGGCTTGGGCAACGAAGCTTATGACCGCGAGGTCACTACGCCTGAGAACCAGACTTATGACTTTGTCCACACCATTGTGAACAATGAAATTACGGCAACGGATTTTTGGACTCCCGACGAGGTGGACAGCAATTACAACCCGCCAATTGAGATTACGTCATTGCCCCATTCGGGCACGTTGCGCCTCGGCGAGACGGATATTGTATTGAGCAATGGTCGCTTCCGCATAAACGCCGAGGATATGGACAATCTTATTTATGTGCCGCCGGAAAATACTCATGGCGATGACTATACTTTCTTCACCTATGAAATATTGGTCGATGGGCAGGCTATGTCGGATGTGACGGTCACCATGACGATCGATATCACACCGGATGCAAACAATGCGCCGCCGACAGCAAGTAATGAGATTGTTTATATAAATGAACGCCATCTTTTTCAGGGTGACGGCGACCGAACGCCAGAAAATATCGCCGTTGACGGTATTGCCGGTCGCAGAATAATCACAGTCGCTGATTTTGCATCTTATTCCGACTTAGAGGACGGAGCCTTTTCCAATTTAAGAGTCACTTCTTTGGAAGCAGATGGCGATTTGGAACACTCTGCAGATGGCTTGATCTGGACCGATGTGACGGAAAACCAGATCATTAGCTATACCGATATTAATAATGGGCGACTTCGTTTCACGCCAGACATGTTTGCAGAAAACGACGTCATTTTTGGTTTCCAGCTAAGCGACTCCGACGATGCTTATTCAGCAGAGCGGTCCATGTTGATTTCTGTTAATTCAGCGCCAAATGCGGCCAATTATCCCCATGGTGCTCCTGGTATTGATGCCGGCGCAACTAACACCGGGAACATCAAAGACCTTCAAATTTCTGATAGTGACGACACAGACGCAGTTCTGGTTCTGACAGGCCTCATTGCCGGCGATGAGTTCTCGAATTGGGAGAATAGCTCCGACCTGATTATCGATGGCACCGGCATAGGCTCAAATGTGGCAGGAAGTTACGGCACTCTGCTTCTGGCCGCAGACGGCTCCTTCACCTATACGGCAAACGCGACAAACAACATCCCCGCTGGCGAGACGGATCAAGACTATTTCACCTATACCGTCCGCGATGATGAAACTAATGCTGGCTCTTATGCCTATGATGTCGGCGAACTACAATTCTACGTCAATGCCTCCAACCAGGCACCAACGGTTCAAACGGGAGTTGATACGCCGGATGACGCCTCTGA